>JAQXCQ010000179.1 GCA_029251785.1 Maricaulis sp.
GTCGTCGCAGCTTCAACCCGGAAATTCTCAAAGCTGGATGTACGGTCACGCGTCGTCATCTCAAGCCGTGACCACACACATTGCTCATCGAGCGAATCGATGGCCGAACCGCAATTGAACAATTCCTGTGAGAAGTTGTTGGCCGATGTCAGCTGACCCTGAACCGGGGCCAGGTGAGGCTCCGGATTCAATTCCCGCATAAGCGCCTGGTAAACATCCAGATCCGCTGCATGAATGTTGCCCAATAATGCCAACAGGCGACCGATACCAGCCGAACCACCCTCGATGACTGCCCGATCCATATGATCGCCCAAGGACCGCTCATTGCGATTTAAGCTGTCCAGGCCAAAGGCCGTATCGATATTGAGGTGGATGCCAGCCGTGTCGGCTTCAATCGAGAAGTCGATCGCCAATGTGTCAGCAATCTCCAGCCCATTGTCAAAACCACCGACACCGGTCGCAAACAAGGTCACCGGATCATTGTCCTGCAACCAGGTCAGGATCACATCACCTGTTCCGTCAACTGTTGCCATGCCGGTCACATTGACGAGATCCGACGCATAGGGTCCAAACGCCACATCAAAGGCCATATGGCCCTCTTCGGTCTGTTCGAAATGGCCATCCAGTTCGACCGTATTGATCACCCGGGCACCAAACAAAAGATTACTCTGCGGGTCACCATTGGCATCGAGATTGCCAAAGGTATCACCATTGAGCAGATCAATCGGCACGCGTGACGCTGACAATCCCATCTGGAAGTCACCAGAATTTCGGAAAGTCGCCTCACCGATAGGTGGCAACATGGCGTCCGGCCCGATGATCCCTGCATCCGTAATAACGGATGGATCAGACGCATCCTTTATCTCAAATACCGGCATGACATCAGAGACGGCGGGCAAGCCCAGATCCGTCATCACAGTATCCAGCACCATTACGGAATCATCGCTCAGCGTGTCACGCTGCAAGGAGACATCGCTCGTTGGGGTCTTCGATGTCTGCGCTTCATCGCTAGCGGTTTCTGATAATGACCCGTCTGCGAGGCGCGCGGGCTGCACATCTGGACCCGCATTCTTGTCACGCACCACTTGCGGCGTGGCAGGGTCACGAAGATCAATCGTGTCATAGGCGATGAAGGTGGAACCCACACGGTTATCGAACGAGTTACCCCCCGACCCCAAGTCCATATTACCAACAACCAGGCCATCATTAACGATCGCGTCATTGCCGTTTGTCGATTCGATGGCCCAAGTAGACACCGCAGATAGTGATCCGGATGAGGTGAATACATTATTTGCACCGCCATCGATAAACAGACCGCGGCCTGTGCCCGAACCACCGCGTACTAAACCGGTCATGTCACCGATAATATTGCCCGCTCCATTCCGACCAGAACTTTGTGCGAAGACAGCTGTGGCATCCTGACTGACGGCCCAAACAGTGCCATCGATCGTGAAGTCGATCCGGCCACCAGCACCATCACCGCCTGCGGATCCAGCGAATTCACCCTGAACCCAACCCCCACCGCCGCCAAGCGACTGCAAGATCACGCCAAACGATCCGGCACCAGTTGTTGTCAAATCACCAGTCTGATCGAATGAAATGTCGCCACCATCACCGGTGTTTTCGTCTGACAGTGTCACGTTGGCAGAGGTCATGTCGCCAAGAACGGCTCCGCCACCACCACCGATGGACTGGATCAACACACCGTGGGAGTTGGTGCCTGTCGTCGAAATTACGCCGGCATTGGATATGGAAACGTCGGAACCGGACCCAGAAGCACCGTCGGCACCGCCCAACGTAACGGATATGGAGCTGGCTCCACTTGACCGAATTTCGCCGCCACCGGCACCGATAGATTGAGCGAGCAAGCCGACCGATTGATCACCACGCGTGTGAATTCCACCGGAGAAATCACCGGATACGGTTCCCGCCGAGAGAACCGATCCTCCCTGCGCGCCGAGTGATGCTGTTACGGAGGCGTCGGGCAGGTTTGCACCTGTCAACACGACAGCCGCTGAGCCACCACCACCGCCGATGCTTTGCAAAATTGCACCCGGGGATAGGTTTCCGGTTGTGACGACCTGGCCTGCCTGCAGACGCGTGACCGCGCCGCCGGTTTCATTGGTGCCATTGGTCCCACCCAGCGCAAGCTGAATAGGGCCGAAAACGGCACCCGCCGCTGCGTCGATCGCCAGATTAACCCGGCCCCCACCGCCACCGATTGCCTGCAGGAGCAGGCCCATCGAATTATTTCCGTTGGTCAAAATGCTACCGGTGTGATCTGTGTACAAATCAGCAGCGCCATTATTGGTGCCATCAATACCACCAAGGGTGATATCCAGGCCGGACGGCGCGGCCGACATCGCGTCGCGCTCGTCACCAAGGATTCTCGGCTTAGCGGCGATTGTTTCTGCGACAAGGTCCAAGACCATATCAAGCGTGCCACCGCCGCCACCGATCGATTGACCGGCACTACCAGCGCCGTTATTGCCGGCCGCGCCCAAATTGCCCAATGTCGTGACTGTGACCGCGCCGGATTGCATGTCGCTAACCGAGTCCGCGCCGAGGCGGGAGCTGCTGATCGCGCCAGCAAGCGGAGCGTTACCGTCCATGAAGCTCGGTGTCGGGATCGAAGCGATGACATTGCCGATCTCGAAGGTGATCGAACCACCACCGCCATTGATGCTTTCCACCTTGATCGCTTGTGAACCGTCGCCGAGTACCGTGATGTCACCTGTGTGATTGACTGTGATATCACCACCCCGGCCGCCGACGCTGCCATTGCCGGCACCCAGTCGTGCGTTTAGGGCACCGGTCGCGAGGAAGGTCGCGGGGTTGGTGCTGACACCAATCGCTAACTGAGCGTTACCGCCGCCGCCGCCAACTGATTGAGCCAAGATACCATGGGCCCGCGTACCACGCGTGACGATGGTGCCCGAATTGTCGACAGTCACGTCCCCGGCGTTTCCGCCATTGCCACCCTGACCACCGACAGACACAACGGACCCACCAGCCGGACCGGCCCCGAGGATTCCAGCCGCTGACAGGACCAGACCGCCATTGCCGCCGCCACCGGCGGTCGACTGGGCAAAGATACCGTGCGCGCCCGCGCCGGATGTTTCGATAATGCCATCATTGATGACGTGAACATTGCCCGCCGTGCCGGAAACACCGCCGATACCACCGAGATTAAGCCCGACGGTCGTGCTGCCGCTCGAGCCACGAAGACCCGAGAAGGAAAGAATGGATGTCCCATTTCCGCCACCGCCACTGAGGCTTTGGGCAAAAATGCCATGAGCCGCTTCGCCAAGCGTCGTGATCCGTCCGCTATTGGTTGCGCCCGTTGAGCGATTGGTGACCGTGACATCACCGGAAACGCCGCCAGCGCCACCGCTACCACCTATATTTACGGTCACAGACTGGGATGTCGCTGTTGAGGTTCCGCCGAGCGTGACGTCCATGATCAGTCCAGCATTGCCGCCACCGCCACCCAGGCTTTGGGCCATGATACCGGTAGAGCGAGCGCCTGTTGTGTAGATCAAGCCCTCATTGAGAACTGTGACAGAGCTTGATGCGCCACCGACCGCGCCACTGCCACCCACATTGAATGTGGCATTCAAGCTGTCACCGGACCCCTGAAGGGCCCCGTTCATCACCATGCCGCCATTGCCGCCACCACCGCCAATAGATTGGGCGCGAATGCCGTGGGATTCCACACCGTAGGTCGCGATTGTGCCGGTATTGGTGACATCAACCATATTGCCTGACGATCCATTGGCGCCGCTACCACCGACGTTGACAGTAATCGTCTGGGAGCCATTATTCGCCGCGCCGCTCGTTTGATTTGAGAAGGTGCGCGCATTGCCGCCCTGGCCACCGCCGCCGCCAACAGACTGCGCGAGGATTCCATCGGAACGGTCACCGGAGGTTTGGACATACCCCGCCGATGTCACTGTTACGATACCGGAATCATTGCCGCTACCACCAACACCGCCAACACCGACCGCAAGGGAGCCAGTCTGATTGCCCCGGAAATTACCAGTAGAACCCGCGGAACCACCACCACCGCCGATACTCTGCGCGTGAATTCCGTGCGCCGAGTCGCCCTGAGTATAAATATCGCTCGACGAATTGACGGTCACAAGGCCGGAGCTAGCCCCAACTCCGCCAGTCATTCCAACAGCCACATTGGCCTCATAGGCGCGCTCTGAATCTCCGGATCCGGATGATGTTGAGAGACCACCGGAAGAAGTTCCACTATTACCGCCGCCTCCGCCAACAGACTGGGCGAAGATTCCCGTTGAGCGCAGACCAACTGTGTAGATTAGACCATCTGTCGTAACATGGACGTCGCCGCCCGTACCGCCAGAGCCACCAATACGACCTACCGAAATGTCCATTGTATGAGCGGCACCGCCACCGATATATTCCTCAAAACCGACATCCTCGAGCGCCTCGACCAGGTCGAACGCAGCATTGCCGCCGCCACCACCGACACTCTGGGCGAGGATCCCAATCGAGTCCTCTCCCAGGGTGTAGATTGTGCCGTTGTGATCGAGTGTGACAGCACCACCGGACCCGGCTGCGCCGGTCGCGCCGCCCATGTCGAAGGTGAACGCCTTGGCGTCATCATCAAGATACCCCAGGCCAAGATTGAAATTGGCGCTACCGCCGCCGCCGCCGAGCGACTGGACAAGCATGCCGACTGAATCTTCGCCATAGGTCCGGATGTCTCCAAAATGATCCACCAGGACCGTTGAGCCGGATCCCGCGCCCGCACCGCTACCACCGATGGTAATATTGGCTGCCTTGGAACTGTCGCCGCCGGCTCGCGAAGCGATGAAGGAGAAATTCATTCCGGCATTCCCCCCGCCGCCGCCAACTGACTGGGCGATAAAGCCGGCGGAATCGTCGCCATGGGTCTGGATGAGACCATAATGCTCACCGGACGGACCTGTCAGACCCACCCTTGCCACATCATAACCGCGTGAAACCGTTACCGTTCCGGCATTGCCACCGGATCCGCCATTACCGCCTACACCGACACCGATCGGATTGCCGCTATCGGCGTATACACCGGTCGCATTGATGCCACCTTGTCCGCCGCCGCCGCCGATACTTTGCACCAGTACGCCTGTAGTTCCGCCGATTTGCTGGGTTGGAGCCGTCGCACCGGGCGCAAGTTCTTCCTGATTTCGGACAATGACATAGCCTGTGCTGTGCAGAGTCACATTTCCGGCGTGGGCACCGTCACCGGCAAAGCCGCCAATACCGACAGCTATGGCATAACCTTCCGATGAACCGACTGCAAAGTTTCCTGAGACGTTGAGGCCACCGGAACCACCGCCGCCACCGACGCTCTGAACGAGGACACCGACAGAATCCTCACCCTCAACGAACACATCGCCGAAGTGTGTGACGTCCACTGTGTCACTGCGATTTCCGTCGCCGCCAAAGCCGCCGAGGCCGAAGACCAGAGAGGAATCGTTGCCCGAATTGACCGAGCCGGCTGTGTTGATACCACCGGAGATATTGATGCCGCCGGCGCCGCCGCCGCCGCCAATCGATTGCGCCAGAAGACCACGTGAGCGTCGACCGGCCGCGTACAGATCGGCGTTGGCGAAGACTGTGACCGCGCGACCCAAGCCACCATCTGCGCCAAAGCCACCAATTCCTGCAACAATGTTTCCGTTTGTGGAGACACCACCGGAAATATTCATGCCGCCACTGCCGCCACCGCCACCAAGCGATTGAACAAAGATTGCAGATCGTTCGTCGCCAATGCCTTCGACACGATAATGATCCGTGACCGATCCCAACATCAGGTGAGCTTCACCCGCATTGCCGCCAGATCCGCCAAAGCCGCCGATACCGAGGGAAACAGCGCGAGCGCTGTCGCCTGATACAGCGAGTTGGCCGGTCACATTCATACCGCCATTGCCGCCACCGCCGCCGACACTTTGGACAACAACGCCGTGGGAACCACCGAGACGAACCCGGCCGGCTTCTTGAACCTGAATTCGGAAAATACCGCCGATTAACGCGTATTCGTCTTCGTATGTGATATCGCTCTCGAGACCACGTGCGATGACATTGCCCTGAATGTCCGCGTAGACATTGCCGGCTGCGCCGCCTTCGCCACCAAACCCGCCGAGGCCGAAACCAAGGCTTGCGCCTGATCCTTGAGTCGCTGACAGTCCGCCGGAGACATTTATGCCGCCATTACCACCGCCACCACCAATGCTTTGCGCTGTTACGCCATCTGAATTCGCGCCGTAAGTCCAAGTATCACCGATACGGTCAAGGTGGACATCACCGGCATTAGACGCTGCATCGCCGCCAAACCCTCCAATTCCGACATTGCCAGATCCACCGGAGCCCGTGGTAAGGGTCACCGAAGCAGCGACATTGAGCCCGCCATTGCCACCACCGCCGGCCTGACTTTGAACGAGCACACCACCTGCATTGGCTCCATGTGTTATATAGGTCCCTTCAACAGTCGCCTTAACAAGCGCAGATGTGCCGCCGTCGCCGCCAAAGCCGCCAATGCCAATTCCGAGCGAGCCGGACCCGCCGCTGCTCGATGCCGCCAAGGCACCAGAGACGTTCAAGCCACCATTTCCGCCACCACCACCCAGACTCTGGATCACGGCACCAAAGGATTCATCGCCATAGGTAACAACGTCGCCATCCAGATCCGCAAACACCTCTCCGGCGTTGCCAGCTCCACCACCAAAGCCGCCTAGGCCGAATCCGAGTGATCCGCTAGCTCCTGTCGACAAGTTGACTGCACCGGTGACGTTCATGCCGCCGTTACCGCCGCCACCGCCCAGCGATTGCATCAAAATACCGTGTGCCTGGTTGCCTACCGTCAGGATGGACCCCTCAAAGGACGCATCTACGACATCGGAAGAACCACCATCACCGCCGAACCCGCCAATACCGACGCCGATGGTCCCGCTCGCGCCAGTAGATGCGGTCAATCCGCCGGTGATATTCACTCCACCATTACCGCCACCGCCGCCGAGGCTCTGGAACGTGATCGCTGAAGACCCATGACCGCTCAAAACCTCACCATCAGGCAAACCCGTATCCGTCAGTCCCGTTCTGATATCTGCTGCGATATGCCCTTCGACACGCCCTGACGCGCCTCCATCACCGCCCAGACCACCAACACCTACTTGGATGCTGCCCGCCGCACCGGTTGAACCCACGATCCCGCCAGTAACATTCAATCCGCCATTGCCGCCACCGCCGCCCAGACTTTGGACGAAGACTGCTGCAGCATTGTCACCGGTCGTGATCACATCGCCGTTGACATAGGCAGACGCCATGACCGTTGCAGTGTTGATGAACGAGCTGCCGCCATCGCCACCGGCACCACCGATGCCTACTCCGATACTGCCTGCGCCTGCAGACCCGGCTGTTATGCCCGCTGTGATATTGACCGCACCACTACCGCCGCCGCCGCCGACTGATTGGGAGACTATCGCGGATGCGTTGTCGCCCGTCGTGTAGGCTGCGAGCAGTGTGTTATCGGTGTCCACAACAGACTGGTTAACCCACAGGCGCGCGGTACCCGCATCTCCGCCAGAACCGCCGGAGCCGCCAAGACCAACGCCAATCGAGCCGGCACCTGCGGCCGATGCTGTGATCGAAGCGTTGATATTTGTACCACCGCTGCCGCCACCGCCGCCGACACTTTGCGACACAATACCAAGGCTGTTTTGTCCTGTTGTACGCGTGGTCCCGGTCACGGTGAGTTGAACGTTTCCGGCATCGCCGGCTCCGCCGCCACTGCCGCCAAGACCCACACCGATCGAACCGGAAGCGCCTGTGCTGGCCGTGATGCTGCCGCTGACATTGAGGCCGCCGCCGCCGCCGCCGACACTTTGTGCGACGATTGCGTTGGAATTCAGTCCGCCCGTGGTGACATCACCAGTCACCGTTGCCGTTACATTGCCGCCAACGCCACCGCCGCCGCCGGAGCCACCAAGACCCACTGTTACGCTGCCAGATGCACCGCCAGATGCGGAGATCGTACCGGACACATTCATTGCACCGTTGCCGCCGCCGCCGCCGACACTTTGAGCGAGGAAACCGCCGGCGAGATCGCCTTCGGTTGTTATACCAACTGAGGATGCGGTGACTGTGCCGCCGGCACCACCAACATCACCGGAACCGCCGACACCAACGGCAACAGCGCCACTGGCGCCGCCACCGGCACCAATTGTACCGGTAATATTATAGCCACCGTTTCCGCCGCCGCCGCCGACGGATTGAATGAGCACGCCTGTCGATCGGGCACCTTCGGTATGGACGTGACCGCCGATTGCACCGGTCACCATGCCACCGGCGCCGCCACCGCCACCAGAACCACCGACACCGACGCCGACACCGACACCGCCCGCCGCACCGGCACCGATTACGCCGGTTACGTTATAACCACCATTCCCGCCGCCACCGCCGACCGACTGGATAATTGCGCCCAGCGCATCATGGTTTGTTGTGGTGATGGTTCCGTTGAAGGTTGCATTGACAACACCGCCCTCACCGCCATCGCCGCCGGATCCCCCGACACCGACACCGATTCCAACACCCACCGTTCCAACCGCTGCCGCCGCGCTGATCGAAAATCCACCACTACCGCCGCCGCCGCCGACACTCTGCGCCTGGAATCCGGTCGAAAACTCCCCCGTGGTGTAGATCGAGCCGCCAGAAAGCACGTTCACGACACCGCCAGCACCGCCGCCGCCGCCGGAACCACCTATGGATACTGAAATAGAGACTGATGGACCTGGTGAAGCGCTCACCGCGACCGCACTGGAGAAACCACCCGCTCCACCACCGCCACCGACGGACTGGAGCAACATGCCTTCGGAGGAATTACCCGCTGTGTGGATCGCGACATCGCCGTTGACGTTCACGACACCACCCGCACCGCCACCAGCACCATCACCACCAATGGCGACGCTGATCGCTGCGCCGATACCGATCGATGTCTGGGAGGCGAAGCCACCAGCTCCGCCGCCGCCGCCAACAGATTGTGCAAACACACCACGGGCGCGATTACCGGCTGTCTGAATCAAGGCGGCTTCAAATGAAGTCGCGCCCCCAACAACGATCTCACGATCGAAGAAATTTACATTGACCACACCGCCATCACCGCCGGCGGCACCCTGACCACCGATCGCAAGGCCAGCAAACAGACTGACAGAGGTGCTCGAGCCACCGCTACCGCCACCGCCACCAACAGACTGGGCGAAAATGCCGTGGGAGTCATCGCCGCCTACGGCGATGCCATTTTCATCATAACCTGTGGATAAGTTGTTGTAATTATTTACCGTTACCACACCGGCATTGCCGCCAGCACCGGCATCTCCGCCGATAGTTACGAACACGCCACCAGTCGCACCACCATCACCACCGCCACCGCCAATCGACTGAGCCTGAATGGCAGAAGCCATATTGCCTTCGGTCGCGACAACACCGCGATTGGTCACCGTGACTTCACCGCCACTGTTGTCGTTCAACACGCCTAGTGCATTCAGCAAAGCGAGCCCATTGCCGCCAATAGACATATTGCCGACGACACCACCGCCACCGCCGCCCGAACCACCAACAGCGACCAGACCCCCGGCGTCACCGCCCGTTCCGCCACCGCCGCCGACCGATTGTGCGAAAATACCGCGCGCGTAGTCACCCAAAGTCGTGATGCTGCCGCCATTTTCGACCGTGACATTGCCACCGCGACCGCCATTTCCTCCACTGCCGCCCATGGCGAACACACCGCCGGCTGTCGAGCCTGCGCCACCGCCGCCGCCAACGGACTGAGCAAAAATTCCATCACTCCCGCGGATCAAGGTGGTGATGAGGCTGGTGGCGGTTGTTGTCACCGACACATTGCTGGACTGGCCGCCTGCACCGCCGGACCCACCAAAGGATGCAATACCGCCCGTCCCCAGAGCAGTTCCGCCGCCGCCGCCGACCGATTGCGCGAAAATGCCGCGAGAATCCAAGCCGTCGGTAGAAATGACACCGCTTGAAAATATATTGACGATTCCGCCAGTGCCGCCGCCGGAACCGTTGCCACCGAAGGAAAAGGCCCCCGCCGTTACACCGGAATTTCCGCCGCCGCCGCCAATGGATTGCGCAAAGGCTCCATGCGAGCTGTCGCCCGTTGTCGTGACAAATGCGCCTTCCTGAACATAAATTTCGGTCTGATCGCCATTACCGCCGGCAGCTCCATTGGAACCAAAGGAAACCAGACCGGAGCTGAACCCACCATTGCCGCCACCCCCACCAACGGACTGTGCGAACAAGCCATGCGCAGCATCGCCGCCGGTCGTTACGCTGGAACCGGACTGGGCGCGAATCGTCGCCACGCCACCATTGCCGCCAGGAGCTCCGTTTGATGTAAACGTTACGAGGCCGAAGGCGCCGCCAGCATTGCCGCCCATCCCACCGATACTTTGCGCGCTGACACCAAATGCGCCGTCACCGGAGGTTCCAATATTGCCATAATTGACCGCAATTGCCGCGCCACCATCGCCACCGCTATCGCCGTTCCCGGCTACGCCGAACAGACCATAGCTGGATCCGCCGGCACCCGCACCACCCCCGAGACTTTGTGCAAATACGCCTATGGCGTCCGTATTTGTCGTCTGAATTGTGCTGTAATTATAGACAATTGCCGTGCCACCATCACTACCGGCACCAGAGTTTCCTGCACCCGCAAGAATACCACTGCCGCCCCGGCCACCTGTACCACTCCGGCTCTGGACAACAACACCGTGCGCGCCAACTCCGGATGTCGAAATCTCACCAACGTATGAGTAGAGCGTGACATCACCGCCATTACCGCCCGCGCCGCCGCGCCCCCCACTTGCGCCAAGATAACCGGTGCCGCCACTGCCGCCATTGCCGCCAATACTTGCCGCGATCACGCCGGGCAGATTGTCAGTTACAGTTGTAATATTGGGCTCGGTTGGGGCGACGGTAAATGTGAAGCTTTCACCCACCGCACCTTGATCGCCATTGCCCGACGAAACAAAGAGTGCACCGGCACGACCTCCGGCAGCCCCCGGGCGCGCCCTGATATCAGCTTGATTGTTTAAATCATTGATACCCACACTCAAATTTACGTCGGTGGATGTACCCATGGGTGCCAGCACGACCGGCGTCACCACATCCGCCGTTCGCCCATCGACGAATACGACGCTAATCGGCAAATGTGTTGTCGGACTGAGCACGACCGAAGCGATCTCAACAGTCGGATCGGGCAACGCTGTCGTGACTTCCGGACTTGGAAGAATGTCACCAACCGTGACAGATGTCAGGATGAGTACATTCCCTGTCGCAAGAACTCCATGCGTATAAATTTCAAGAATATTGAGAACGGCGCCCGTCAGGGGATTGATGATCGGACCACCGACCACCGGAGGGGGCGTTACGGGGAGGTGGGCGCGTACCGTCTGCATTTTGCTGGTAGAGACAGGCTTCACCTCGACATCGGTCGTGTAATCGGAGACCAGATACTGCAGATGTGGCAACGAGTCCGAAGGTACAGGGCTGGAATTCGGCGCGAAGGATGCCGCAGTCAGGAGCGCCGCTGCACCAACGCTGCTCAGGAATGATGCTCGATGCGGTGTACGCGCAGCAGAGCGCGTTTTTTGATATTCGATGACCGAACCAGGGAGTGTCCAACACTCTGTGTATGAGGCTTTGAGCCATGCGTTATGAACGGGTCATTTATTGAACCGGTCTGGGTAGAGGATAGCGAACTGGTTTGCCGCATCAACCCATTGTCTGAC
>JAQXCQ010000183.1 GCA_029251785.1 Maricaulis sp.
GCATTGCGGGCATTGGCAACGCTCAGCGTCAGGGCGATCGGGTCGTGGCCATTGCCGACAATGCTGGCCGCCCCGATTGTGGTGTAGCCGGCGGCGGCATAGCGATCGTATTGGCGCGATAGAATTAGGCGCAGGGCGGCATCGGACGGCGGCGGCATGGAGGACATGACGGCCCGCAACGCACCCGCTTCGACGAGACGTCCGGTGAGTTGGCCGTTGGCAGCACGCTCGAACTGGCCGTGTTCGGGATCGGGAGAAGTGGATGTTATGCCGGCAGCAGCCAGGGCGGCGCTGTTGGCATAGGCGTCGTGCATCATCTGGGTGAGAATGATTAGCGGCCGATCCGGTGCGATGGCGTCCAGTTCGCTCAGCGTCGGTGGTGCCAGCGCGCCCATCATCGCCGGGTCCCAACCAAAGGCGATCACCCAGTCCGACAAGCCGCGCGCATTGGCCGCGTCCTGCAGCGTCGCCATCAGCGCCTCGCGGCTATCATGGGTGATGCCGCTGACATCCGTCGCCGCACCCAGCTGGGCGGCGGCGAGGGGATGGGTGTGGGGCTCGATCAGGCCGGGGATCAGCGTGTCACCATCGAGGAAGATGCGATGGGCATTCCAGGGGGCGGCTTCGAGGACGTGATCCTTGGAGCCAGTGGCGGTGATGACGCCATCGCGAACATAAACCGCCTCAACGACCTCCTCGCCATTCATGGTGATAATCGTGCCGCCCCAGAATATCTGGTGAGCAGGCGTGCTAGGTGCCCGCATGGACCAGGTCCAGGCGACAAGGAGGATCGCAATGGCAGCGGCGATAAGTCGGATCATCCGGGTAGGTTAGGGGTATTTGCCGAAGATGAAAGCACGGTCTCCGTAGATCGATGATGTCCAGATTTCAAGAACCGACAATTTCGCTGTTTGGCTGCTAGCTTAGATTTTTTCTACTCTCACGGGGCGCATTCCAGCGACTTTGCTCCACCAAAAACGCCTATCTTTCGAGCGCGCTGCCAGGAGCAGGTTCACGGGCCAAACGCTGCCAAAAATCGTCGCTAAGAATATGTGAAGTTCTGGCGAACCTGGCTTCTTCCGATCTGGGTCGGCAAGGACTCGAAATCCTAGTAAATACTGACCGAGAGTTTGCGTTCCGGTTTTCAAAGACCAATAGATATACCCGATGATACCTAGCATTATGGCAGCTGCTGAAAAGAAAATGATGTCGTCTGTCGGCCGAGCGAAATCACGTTGAAAAGCCCAAGCAAATTCTCCGGTGGCTTGAGCCTCGATGATAATTAAAGCCAGAACAGGGATGGGCACAAGAACTTGCATTACTACAATTAGGTCGACGAAAACTGCCCCCATGCGACGGCGAATTCTAACAGGCGCTTCGAGGTTGTCGGCTCTCGCCGGAGTAGCGAATATCAAGGGGGAAAGCAGGATACCGAGACTGGCTAGCCCGTAGGTCCAGTGTCCTTGGACGAGAATCTGCAAATTGTTGTTCGTAGTAACGCTCAATACACCCAATCCTCCATGTGGCGACAAATATTGAGGCAATATTATTGCCAGTCCGAAAATTACAACCGCGATGCGGCGGTCAATTGTAAGAGGCTTCATCGGCGGCTGTTCCCCGTTCTGTAACACATCAAATCAACCCCAACGTCTTGAAACTCGACGTATTCTCACGCCCGACCACCAGATGATCATGCACAACGATATCAAACGGTTTGCACACGTCAACCAGCGTTCGGGTCATTTCAATATCCGCCTGGCTCGGTGTCGCATCTCCGCTTGGATGATTGTGCGCAAGGATAATTGCGGACGCTTCCAGCGCCAGGGCGCGTTTGACGACTTCGCGGGGATAAACCGGGGCGTGGTCGATTGTGCCTTCGCCGAGGATTTCGTCGGCGATGAGCTTGTTTTTGCGGTCGAGGAAGAGGACGCGGAATTGTTCTGTGGTGGCGTGTTGCATGGCGGTGCGGACGTAATTGATCAGGGATGACCAGGAGGCGATGATCGGGCGGCCGATGATTTGTTCGCGGGCGAGGCGCTCTGACAGGGCGTGGATCAGGCGTAGCTCGGCGGCTGTCTTGTCGGAAATGCCGTCAATCATGGTGAGTTGATCGAGGGCGGCTGTGGCAACACCGCCGAGATCGCCGAAGCGGGCGATCAGCGCCTTGGCGATGGGTTTGACATCGCGGCGCGGAATTGAGCGAAACAAATAGAGTTCCAGTAATTCATAGTCGTGTAATGAGTCAGCACCCGCTGAGGTTAGCTTTTCGCGTAAACGGCCCCGATGGCCTGAATTGGGCGAAATGTCGGACATGAGGCCTAGGTGATTTTATAGGGCGGGTTGTCGAGACCCGCCGGGCTTTTGGTGAAGATCTCGACACCGTCGGCGGTGACGCCGCAGGAGTGTTCGAACTGCGCCGAAAGCGACTTGTCGCGGGTGACGGCGGTCCAGCCATCGGCGAGGACTTTGGCGTCAGGGCGGCCCAGATTGAGCATCGGCTCGACGGTGAAGAACATGCCTTCACGCAATTCAGGGCCTTCGCCGCGGGTGCCGAAGTGCAGCACATTGGGGCTGTCATGGAACAAGCGCCCCAGACCATGACCGCAAAATTCGCGGACGATGGAGCATCGGCGCTCCTCGGCATATTCCTGAATGATCGCGCCGATCGTGCCCAGGGTGACGCCGGGCTTGATGGCGTTGATGCCGGCCATCATGGCTTCATAGGTGATGTCGACGAGGCGTTC
>JAQXCQ010000190.1 GCA_029251785.1 Maricaulis sp.
TAGCGTGTACGAGCGAAGAGGACAGTGACAATGAAACGACTCGCAATCCTATTGGCCACATCAAGCATGATGGTCTCCTGCGCAACCGACACAAATGCCGGTCGCGGTAGCGCTCCCGAAGTTATCTATGTGCACGACACGGCCGTCGAAAACTCGATGCAAGTCTGTGAAGTGTCAACGCTTGCCGAGCAACGCTTGGCAATGCTCGATGAAGCACACAGCTATCGAGAAACGATTGCCCAGGCCCAGTATGGCAGCGATACCAATCTGCAGACCCAGGTGATCGAGCTTGTTGCGGCGTTTGAGACGGATCTGGACGCGTCCTACCGGTTCGCGACGACTTCCTGCCGTACTTACAATATTTGCTTGCAGGAAAATGGTTTCGGCGAAAACACGTGCCGGCAAACCGCGGAAATGTGGCGCGACAGTCAAACCCGTTTCCACGAATTGTCCGCCATGCTCGCTGAAGTTCGCGAGCGCATCGCCCGGTCATGCGGTGATTGTAGCACCGGCAGAGCTCATCACGGCCGGGGTCATCATGCCAGCAATAATGGTCGCGGAGACGCCCGGGTGGGTTCGATTTTCTCAAGCGGCACCGGAAACTAATTAGTGAAACAGGCGGCAGCCCACATCGGAGGCTGCCAGTGTGGACGATCGTCGTTTGACGTCACCGGTACACCCAAATTTGTCGCCCACTGCCATTGTCGAGATTGCCGACGGGCAACTGGCGCGCCGTTCGTGACATGGGTTGGCTGGCTTGATCATCAAGTTGAATGGATTGGGCAGCCGCGGAGCCAATACTCGAGTTCTGCCGGTGTGGCGCGTGGCTTTTGCGCGCAATGCGGCAGTCCGCTCAGCTATCAAGGCAGAAAATGGCCCGGTGAGACTCATCTTGTGGTCGGGGCCTTCGAGGATGCGGACGCTTTTGAACCGAACGGCGAGGTGTTTGCCGACGAAGCCTTGCATTGGGTGAAAACTAAGGATTAGGCCCGGTGATTTTTGAGCGTTTTATTCGGTCCCTGCGCTCTGCAAGTCCTGCAATGCCTGTAAGGTCCCTGAGACATGTTCATTCGGGCTCATATCGGAATGCGTGAAGACGATCATCGCGTCTTCATCGATCACGAATGAGCTGCGATCCGACCAGCCCGGGCGGGCCAGCAATCGCACTTCATAATCAGCTAGAATGGAGCCCTCCGCCGCGACGACCGGGAACGCGCTGGCGCAATGCGCCTCGGAAAATTCTTGCAGGCGATCTGTATTGCCTCCGGTCACACCAATCAAAGTGGCGCCGGCGGCCTCAAAGTCAGCCGCGGATTGAGCAAACAGGGCCGCTTCGATATTGCATCCCGATGTAAACGCCGCCGGAAAAAAGTAGAGCACAACAGGCCCTTCACTCAGGGCGTCGGCGAGATCGAAGCTGAAGGCTTCCCCGCCAAGATATCCATCGGCTTCAAAATTCGGCGCGACGTCCCCTATTTCAAGATCTGCCAAGGCAGGGGCTGAGAGCAGCATGGCTGCAATCGTGCTGATGACCAGGTTTTTCATGGCAGTCTCCGTAAAGCGAGGAATGAGTATTGCCTGCTTGTGTCAAACTGTCACCTCCTAAAGCCAATGCGAGATTTCAGTTTAATTGTCGTCCATTTTCAATGCGGCGATAAAGGCAGATTGCGGGATTTGGACACGACCAAATTCACGCATTTTCTTTTTACCTTTTTTCTGCTTGTCGAGGAGCTTCCGCTTGCGGCTGGCATCACCGCCGTAACATTTGGCGGTCACATCTTTGCGCATCGCAGATAAAGTTTCCCGAGCGATTACCCGGCCCCCCAGGGCAGCCTGAATCGGAATTTTGAACATGTGACGGGGAATCAGCTCCTTGAGCTTCTCACACATCGAGCGGCCGCGGGCTTCAGCCCGGCCTTTGTGGACGACCATGGAGAGGGCATCGACCGGCTCGTCATTAACCAGAATGGACATTTTGGTCAGATCACCTTCGCGGTTGGCAAACCAGGCATAATCGAAACTGGCATAACCGGCCGTGACGGATTTTAAACGGTCATAAAAGTCGAACACTACTTCATTGAGGGGCAATTCATAGATCAGCATGGCCCGGCTACCGGCATAGGTCAGCTCGACTTGCACGCCGCGCCTGTCCTGGCAGAGCTTGAGGACGCCGCCCAAATATTCGTCAGGTACGAGGATGGTGGCCTTGATCCAGGGTTCGGCGATCGACTCGATATGAACCGGGTCTGGCATGTCCGCTGGATTATGGAGTTCGATCAGCGTGCCGTCATTCATTGAGATCTGATAAACCACTGAGGGTGCAGTTGTAATGAGCTCAATATTGTATTCGCGCTCCAGCCGTTCGCGGATAACTTCCAGGTGCAGCAGTCCTAGGAAGCCACAGCGGAAACCAAAACCTAGCGCCGCGGATGTCTCCATTTCAAAGGAGAAGCTGGCATCGTTAAGAGCAAGCTTTTCAATGGAATCCCGTAGGTCTTCGAATTCGGCACTATCGACGGGGAACAAACCACAGAACACAACGGGCTGAGCGGGTTTGAAGCCTTTCAGAGGCTCATCTGCCGGTCGCCGGTCTTCAGTGATGGTATCGCCAACCCGCGCGTCGCGGACTTGTTTGATGGAGGCGTTCAGAAAGCCGAGCTCGCCCGGGCCGAGCGCATCCACGTTTTCAATTTTCGGACGGAACACACCAACGCCATCGACGGGATAGGCGGCTTCGGTTCCCATCAGGCGGACCCGCATCCCCTTTTTCAGAGTGCCTTCAACCACACGAACCAGACAGATCACACCCAGATATTGATCATACCAGCTATCCACCAGCATCGCCTTGAGTGGGGCTTCAGGGTCGCCTTCCTCTGGCGAGGGCAGGCGCGTCACGACAGCTTCGAGCACGTCCTTGATCCCGATACCGGTCTTGGCAGAAATCTCTACAGCTTCGGACGCATCAATGCCGATCACGTCCTCAATCTGAGCGCGAACACGATCCGGCTCTGCCGCTGGCAGATCAATTTTATTGAGCACGGGGACAATTTCGTGATCGACTTCGATCGCTTGATAAACATTGGCGAGAGTCTGCGCCTCAACGCCCTGCGAAGCATCCACGACCAGCAATGATCCCTCGCACGCGGCCAGAGATCGATTGACCTCATAGGCGAAATCGACATGCCCCGGGGTGTCGATCAAATTCAGAATGTAGGTCTCACCATCATCGGCCTTGTAGTCCAAACGGACGGTTTGCGCCTTGATGGTGATGCCGCGTTCCTGCTCGAGTTCCATATTGTCCAAGACTTGTTTGGACATCTCACGGTCCGACAAGGCACCGGTGAACTGAATCAGCCGATCTGCCAGAGTGGACTTGCCGTGGTCGATATGGGCCACGATGGAAAAATTGCGTATGCGGGATTGATTTGTAGACATGGGCGGGGAGGTAGCATTGGCAGACGCGTTGGCCAAGCGTGCAACGCCGGAGATCGCGAAATTACTGAAGTTCCCTGATCCTGCCGTCTCTCCCGGTGAGCTGGGTTTCGGGCGGCACCGCCTTGTAAACAAGCGAACGGCCGAAGGATAACTCCTCCGGCCGTCCACCAATTCGTGATGTTTATGTCTATTCGGGAACCGGGAATCCACGGTCACGCATCAGGGCCGATACTTCGGCATCGCGCCCGCGGAACGCACGATAGGCGTCAGCAGGATCGATGGAATTGCGCGGAGCAAACAGATTGTCGACCAATCGCGCAGCGACTTCTGGATCATAATACCCACCCGGAGCTTCTTCAAACGCCTGCGCGGCATCCGAGGTCAGCACATCAGCCCACATATAGCCGTAATACCCGGTGGCATATCCTTCACTCGAGAAGATGTGGTTGAATTGAGTAGAGCGGTGACGCATGACGATTTCATTCGGCATTCCCAATTCTTCGAGCGTTTCACGCTCGAAGCTGTCGACGTCAAGATCGGTCGGGTCCATCGTGTGATAGCGCATGTCCATTAAGGCAGACGCCAAATATTCGCCCGTCGAGAAGCCCTGGTTGAAATTGGCTGCTGCGCGAATTCGATTGACCAATTCTGCAGGAATTGGCTCGCCGGTTTCAACATGCACCAGATAATTATTGATCACACGGTCCGTCAATAACCAGCGTTCCAGTAATTGAGACTGAAACTCGGTATAGTCCCGAACACCACCATTGAGTGTTGGATAAGCCACGTTTGAAGACAGGCCGTGCAGCGCGTGACCAAACTCGTGGAAGAATGTTTCCGCGTCCGACCAGGAAACCAAAACCGGTTCCCCGGGAGCCCCGGCAACAAAATTTGAATTATTGGTCGCTAGGACGTTTTGCTGACCGTCAAAGGTGGTGTGGCTGCGGAACGAATTGGCCCAGGCTCCGGAGCGTTTGCCTTGTCTTGCGAATGGATCAAGATACCAGATACCAACATGGTCTCCGCTCTCGCGATCTGTCACCTCCCAAACGTGAACATCTTCATGCCAAACAGGAACGGTGCCGTCTTCAAGCGCCGTAAACTGGAAACCAAATAGCTCACCGGCTACATCGAACATGGCTTCACGCAGATTGTCGAGCTGCAGGTATTGGCGTACCTCTTCGCTGTCCAGATCGTAGCGGTCCCGGCGCACTTTCTCCGCGTAAAAACGATAATCCCAGGGGGCGATCGTTATGTTGGCACCCTCGGCGTCCGCCATCGACTGCATGTCGGCGACTTCTTCACCAATGCGGGCCACAGCGGCCGGCCAAACCGCCTCCATAAGTTCAAGAGCACGCTCGGGCGTCCCCGCCATCCGATTACCCAATCGCCATTGGGCGTAATTATCGAAGCCAAGTAGGGCGACACGCTCATCTCGCAAGATGAGAATTTGCCGGATCAGGTCGTTATTGTCGAACGCGTCACCATTATCACCGCGATTGTAATAGGTATTCCAAACCTGCTCGCGTAACGCGCGATTCTCCGAATAGGTCAGGAAAGGATCCATAGACGACCGCGTATTGGTGATTGCATACTCGCCGTCACGTCCCCGTTCTGTCGCCGCCGCCGCCGCGGCCTGGATGATGCCATCAGACAATCCTTCAAGCTGGTCGGCACCCAGATAAGTCACATATGTGCTTTCATCGTTCAGCACGTTATTGGCGAAAGTCTGATGCAGACCGGACAATTCTTCATTGATCGCCGCATAACGGGCGGCAGCATCCCCTTCAAGGGTTGCGCCATTACGGGCAAAACCGTCATATCGTAGCTGCACGACACGCTGTTGGTCAGGGCGCAGGCTCGCCATCTCATCGCCATCATGGACCGCCTGAACGCGGGCGAAAAGTGCTGCATTCTGCGTGATCTGTGACCCGTAAGCGGAGAGCATAGGCGCTAGCTCACCATTGATATCCCGGAATTCTTGAGTCGACATGTTGCGAGACCAGATGCCCCGGTAGGACTGAGCGCGACCGAGGGCCTGACCAGCGCGCTCCATAGCGACGATAGTGTTTTCAAAAGTCGCTGGCTCCGGGTTATTGGCGATGGCCTCGATTTCAGTGAGACTCAACGCGATACCTTCCTCGATTGCCGCGCGCAGATCACCCAGCGTCGCTTCATCGAAATTGGGTGTGCCCTGGAAGGGGCCAGTCCACTCAGCCAGCAAAACATTGTCAGACATGGTCATAGCGGCCTCTTGCGTCACGCCGGTATCGGTGTGTTCGCCGTCCCCGGTTGTTTCGGCGGAGCAGGCTGCCAGCAAAAGTGCGGAAGCGCTGACGGTTATCATCATAAGTTTAGTCATGGAAAATTCCCCAAAAAATTGTTGGCAGCAACATACAGAAATTGCGGGCGGTCCGACATTACCATTTCACCATGTGACTGCACATCTCCGTGTGATCGGCGCGGTGGGGTGGGTGAGGTAATCTTGAAAATTAATCATCTGCTAACCTCTTTGCCGCGCTCTGGCCCTAGTCGTGTCGCACAAGCACGACTTTGTTGATCTCTCGGAGTAATCGGCCATGCGCTTTCTGATCGCCATTTTTTCAACCCTGATATTGGGACTCGGACTGCCGGCCGGTGTGTCAGCGCAGGAGCCAGAGCCGGAATACGGTCAGCCAAGCGAGTATTCCGAACCAATTGATTCCTATTCCGAAGATGAAATTACTGACGCAGTGACCGACTTTTTCGGCGTCACGGCCGAAGCCGCAGCTAGTGTTCTGGAGCGCGTGTTCTCGGATCTTGGCAGACCGGTTGGGTATATCGCCGGTGAGGAAGTTTCCGGCGCGGTTGGAATCGGCCTGCGTTACGGCGAAGGATATTTGACGCTGCGAAACGGTGAACGTCACAAAGTGTACTGGCGCGGTCCCTCGGTGGGCTGGGATGCGGGTGGAAACGCCAGCCGGGTTTTCGTCCTTGTCTACAATCTCGATAATGTAGATCGCCTCTACCAGCGATACCCTGGTGTGGAAGGCACAGCGTATTTGGTCGCCGGCATGGGCGTCAATTATCAGCGCGCCGATGATGTGACACTTGCCCCGATTCGTTCGGGCGTCGGTCTCCGAGCGGGAGCAAATGTCGGATATTTGGCCTATTCCCGCCGCCGGGCCTGGTTGCCCTTCTAGTGCAAATCCGACCGGCTGAATTCACCGATCATGGTTCAATAGATATTCTGCTCAAGACGGCATTTTCGGGCCCTGACGAAGCGCGCCTGGTCGTGTCCCTACGAGCGGCCCAAGCTGATGCGCTTGAATTGGTGGCTGAGGCTGATGGTGTCGTGCAAGGGATGGTTTTATTTTCACCGGTGACCCTAAAGCCTGATTTGGGCGAGGCGATATTTGGGCTAGGTCTTGCCCCCTTGGCCGTTCTCCCTGCAGTACAAAACCGTGGTATTGGCGGAGCGCTCGTAGAGGCCGGTCTGGGCTTTATGCGACCGTTGGGCGCACCGTTTTGCGTGCTGTTGGGCGACCCGGCCTATTATCGGCGGTTTGGCTTCCAGCCGGCGCGCGCCCAGAATTTACATTGGGACAATGATCTCAACGATCAGCACGGGGACGCATTTCAATATCTGAGCCTGGCCCCCGAGAAAATCGGATCATTGTCCGGCGTCGCAAGCTATCACGCGGCTTTCTCCGCGCTCGAATAACCCGATTGCCTGGATATCGGGACAAACTTGTTAACCTTCCCCCTATCGCACCCACGACGTGTAATGCCATACTCCCTCCAGATATGCGGTTGAGCGTAAGGGAATAAGTTTATGGACGAATCTTCAATGAGCGGTGTGATCCTGTTGGTGAGCATTGCAGGTCTGTTCGTCCTGGTTCTTGCGCGCCAGATGCCGTTACAACTCCTCGGGCGTTTGCTTGCACCGATTTTTCGGCCGATCGCGAAACTACTAGGCATCAAGGCCATCACACGCGCTGGTCCGAGCGGCGTGAAGCCCGCTCATATGGGCCCCAGCGCTTGGGCCGCTTTGTCGAGGGCGTCACGCCCTCAAACCGAGACAGAGCGCGCCCTTGGTAAGGACTATGCCCATGAAGATCAGCATACCGAACAACACGGTTTGCTCTTTCACTGGGTGAGCGTCGTAGTGGGCTATATTCAGGTGCCCGGGGAGCTGACCCGCGAGGTTGCCGAAGACTATTACAAGCAGGGCGCACAATTCCTCAATGGACGGGTCAGAATTTCTGCGAATCCGGAAAATCTCTATGAGGACGAAGAAGGGGCTCTGATCGCCGATTATTTTCCAGCGGATAATGGCAGTCTCTACCTGCTCAACACGATGCGCAAAACCATCAATTCAAACGTTCGCAAATTGACCGTTATTTTCTCCACAATCATGGCGACCGTTTTGATTGCCAACCTTGTTTACAACACGGGCGAAATGCTCGATGCCCACGCAGCGCTGGGGTTGAGCGGGTCATTGGTGCTCGGGCCCTTGGAAATGACTCGGCTGGACATCAATCAGGCGGTGTTCGGTGCACTGACAACGCTCTTGGGTGCGTTCTTGATGTGGATCATCTACTTTGTCGAATACGTTCCCTACCAGCGAAACAATTTCCGCGAATTGGCCAATTTTATTACTCGGTATTTGGCCCGTCTCAATGACCATTTTCGGACCGCGGCCGGGCAAGCGAAATCGGTCACCGTTGGCCAGGAGACAGATGCCGCGAAATTCGCTCACTCGGCTCGTAAATGGCACACAAACGTGTTGTGGATCGCATTGCGCATATTTTTCATCGAGAGTTATGTCCGCAATATCATGTTCCAGATGTTGCGAAATTCAGGATATTATCTGGTGTTTGTGCCTCTATTGTTCACGGCAGTCCTTGCTGGATTGAACCTCGCAATGCCCGAGTTTAATGTCGGTGCACGCATCGCAGATCTTGGACTAATTTTTCTGGCATTATTTGTCGTTTTGATCTCGATTTACGCACATTTTCTGCGGCGCTCTATGACCAGTATCGATGAGATAAATCAGGATGAGTGGATCGGCTTCGATAGTCTTTTGCTGGAAAATGTTCTCGGGGATATCGTCGGTAAATATGCGGAGGACGTTGGCTATTGGAAGAACCGCCTTGGCGGGGGGATCTGATTAGTTTTCCGGCTTCCAGTGCGCGTGATTGCAGAGAGAGTGATCCGATAGGGTCTCAATGACCCGGCACTCCCCAACGGTACCATGTGCACAGCTTTGAACCATGCGTTTCAATTCAGAGCGAAGAGCGCGCAAACCCTTTAATCGTCGTTCCACTTCAACCAATTGTTGGCTGGCAATAGCGTCTGCCGCCTCGCAGGATTGATCCGGATTGTCCGACAGGGATTGGAGCGCTCGCAAATCCTCTAGGCTGAAACCAAGGTCACGCCCGTGTCTGATGAAGCGCAGACGTTGCAGGTGATGATCAAGATATCGCCTTTGCCCTCCCGCGGTCCGGGGAGGTTCGTCCATCAAGCCGATGGTTTCATAATATCGGATGGTAGGTATTTTGACGCCCGAGCGTTTAGACAACGCGCCGATGGTGATTTCTGACATTTGCGCTTGAACCTCTAGTTACTAGAGGAATTAGGCTGCATCTATCGAAATTTTGCAAGGCCGGGTCGATGTCAGGAAATTGCGGGGCAACACACACATTTGACGGGTCATCTTCGGGATTTCGACGCGCACTCTTGGTAGTCATCGGCATCAACGCGCTGATGTTTGGCGTAGAGATGCTGGCTGGCACCGTCGCGCAATCCCAGGCGCTTAAGGCCGACGCGCTGGATTTCCTTGCTGACACGTTGACCTACGGCCTGTCGCTTTGGGTGATTGGTAAGCCGCAAAGCTGGCGCACCAATGCTGCCCGCCTTAAGGGTTATAGCTTACTGCTGATGGGTGTGATGGTGTTTTCCCTGGCCGTCTGGCGCGCCGTCTTTGCGGCAGAGCCACAGGCGGAATTAATGGGGGGAATTGCCCTTTTGGCGTTGGCGGCAAACCTGGCGAGTGTCTTCATTCTGGTACGTTGGAAAGACGGTGATGCCAACGTCCGTTCTGTTTGGCTTTGTTCGCGAAACGACGCGATTGGCAATGTCGCCGTTTTTGTGTCGGCCGCCGCCGTTTGGCTAACGGGCACGCACTGGCCCGATATAATTGTGGCGCTGGGTATGTCCGGACTGTTTGTCAGTTCGGCCTTGCAAATCCTGCACAAGGCGGATGAGGAATCGCGCAGCGTACCCGGACACTAGCAGTCTACCCGACCCCTAAGCGTCGGCCGATTGCCCGATATCGTCACCGAGCGTGGAAAATTGAAGTTTGATATAGCGGGCGTACAAGCCGCCACGTGATAGCAAATCCTCATGGCTTCCTTGATCGACAATTTGGCCCTCATCCATCACCACAATATAATCCGCGTTGCGGACTGTCGCCAGCCGGTGGGCGATTACCAGGGTTGTTCGGTTCCGAGACAGCGCTTCAACGGCGGTTTGGATAACTTGTTCATTCTCCGAATCCAGCGCGCTGGTCGCTTCGTCCAGCAACAAGACAGGAGCATCCCTCAAGATCGCTCGTGCGATCGCCAAACGTTGTCTTTGGCCGCCGGAAAGCGTGCTCGCATTCTCCCCCAACTGCGTATCATAACCCTGTGGTAGCGCGTTGATGAAATCGTCGGCATTGGCCGCCCGGGCCGCATCGAAAACTTCTTTATCGGATGCAGAGGACCGGCCAAACCTAATATTGTCGGCAACAGAGCCGCTAAACAGCGGTGCATTCTGTTGCACAATTGAAATGGCGCTTCTCAACTCGGTGGGGTCGAGCTGGCTGATGTCGACACCATCGAGGCGCAGTAGGCCGGTATTGGGATCGTACAATCTCAGCAGCAATTGGAACATGGTGGTTTTGCCGGCACCTGACGGCCCGACGAGAGCGACAGTCTGACCCGGTTCAACTTTAAGCGATACGCCACGCAAGGCCGGTACATCGGGTCTGGTTGGATAGGAAAAGGCGACATCCTCAAAAACCAATTCGCCGCGGACAGGGTGAGGCAGAGATGTTGGCTTTGCGGGAGCCTTGATGTCGGGTTTCGCCGCCAGCAATTCCATCAAACGCTCGGTTGCACCCGCGGCACGCATAATCTCGGTATAGGTTTCCGTCAGCATGCCAACACCGCTAACCGCCACAAACGCGTACATCACAAACTGCGTCATCGCACCCGGCGTAATGGCGTTGTTTTGCACTTGCACCGCGCCAAACCACAGCACAGCGATCAGACCTGAGAGGATGACCGTGAAGATCACCGCAGTCATGATGGAACGAACGGCAATCCGGGTGAGGGATGTCTTGAAAGTGTTTTCTACCGCCTCGCCAAACCGGATGATTTCCTCAGGTTCGCGAGTAAAGGCCTGAACGGTCTGGATCGCTTGCAGGCTCTCCGTGGCGCGCGCGGAAGCTTCCGCCAGATTGTCCTGACTGGACCGCGACAGGCGCTGCATCCGGCGACCAAACAGCATGATCGGACCGAGGATTAAAGGTCCCATTGCCAGCACCATAAGGGCGAGCTGCCAATTCACAACGACCATCAAGACCAAAGCGCCAACGGTTGTCGCGACAGTGCGCAGCGCGATCGAGACCGACGACCCAACGACCGTTTGAACCAGTGTTGTATCGGTTGTCAGCCGGGACAGCACTTCGCCTGTCCGGGTCGTGGCGTAAAAACTGGGACTCAGATCCAGCAAATGATCAAAAACCGCGCGCCGAAGATCAGCAACGACCCGCTCACCGAGCCGACTGATGAAGTAATAGCGCAGCGCACTGGCGATACCGAGCAGGGCTGCCACGATCATGCCAGCGATGAAATAGGTGGACAGGTCTGAACTGATCGAAAAGCCTGTACAAAGATCAGAAGTAGCCGCGCCCCCAAAACCGCAATCCACCACCAGACGAAACGCACCCGGAAGCAGGAGGGTAAGCGCGGACGCCAGGATCAAAAACAGCGTGAAGGCGGCCAGCAAGCCGGGATAGGCGAGGACGTAGGGGATCAGTCTGCGAAGTGGTTTCGCCGTTCTCGCCTTATCGCGATGAGCGCGATCACGCTCCAATTCTGATGCAAAGCTGGACCCGCGATCGACATTGGCTTGCTGGTCAGATGTGGTGGTTTCGGTTGTCACAGACAGGCTCCGATTAAGCTTGAAACCGCGCGCATTTATGCGCCAACGGAGTATCGTAGTGATCAGTGGTATCAGTTGGGGTGTCTGTCGGGTAGATCAACCACCGGCACACGACAAGTCCCTATTGAACATGCAGATCATGCAATTCTATCAGAGCCAACCGTTTTGACGCGCGCTGCGAAACGCTTCAACCCGATTGCTTGCACCCAACTTGCTCATCGCCTCGGCGAGATAGTTTCTGACAGTTCCCGACGACAAATTCAGCTCGAGAGCAATTTCCTTGTTTTGCTTGCCGGCTTCTACTAGTCGCAGGATTTGTCGTTCTCGATTGCTGAGCGGATCTGGCATGGACCACGCGGCCTCGACAAGGTCCTTAGCAACCACGCGCACACCGGAATGAACCTTGCGTACAGCATCGGCCAATTCCTCGCTGGGTGTGTCCTTGAGCACATATCCCCCAACACCCGCATCCATAGCGCGCTTGAGGTAACCAGATCGAGCAAAAGTCGTCACGATCAGGATCTTTGTACCTAACTTTTCATCTCGAATTTTCTCGGCCAGTTCAATCCCGGTCAGACCCGGCATTTCGATATCCGTTACCAGAACGTCAGGTCGCTTCGTGACAACTTCATCATAGGCAAGTCGCCCGTCTTCTGCCTGCGCGATGACCTCGATATCGTCCTCAAGCGCAAGCAGGGTCGAGAGCGCCCCTCGAAGAAGGGACTGATCTTCGGCCAGGATAATCTTGATCATGTCAGCGCGCCCTTGATGCCGGTTTTGCCGTCGGGAATATGCATCGAGATGCGAAACCCTGCGGCGAGCGAAATCACGACGCGCCCGTTCAGTGCCTCGACGCGCTGGCGCAAACCCTTCAGGCCGGAACCTTCATCTATGCTGCCGCCATCCCCGTCATCCTGCATCTCTACAACGACGGCCTGACCATCGTGCTGCAATTGTAGGCAAGCCTGCCGCGCTCCGGAGTGCCGGATGATATTCGTCGACGTTTCGCGGACCGCCAGACCCAATACCTGGCTGCGCCGCGCATCCAGATCGGGAATATCGCCTTCGACGGTGAAGTTGATACCCGCCGCATTGAAGGCGTGCCCCGCGTGGGCAATCTCTTCTTCCAGAGTCGTGCCCCCCATATTGGCAACGGCCTTGCGCACGTCCTGGAGCGCGCCGCGCGAGGCATCGCGAATTTCACGAATTTCCCGGGCGGCCCGTTCGGGCTCCGTCGTTAGAAACTTTTCCGCGACCTGCGATTTGACCGCCACCATAGTCAGCGTGTGGCCCAGCAAATCATGCAGATCACGCGCGATACGCTCACGCTCTGCGATGGCGGCAAGCTGTTGATCTAGCACACGTGCCCGCTCTAGCCGGCCCTGACGGTCTCGATATTCCGCACTGGCCATACAGCTGATACCGACGATGAAGCCCATCACCAGATTGAGCGCTATTTCGAAAACATGGCTTTGGAGGTACAGGCTGGCGGCGAGGAAGACCGTAGAGAGTGCGATCAGGTAGAACATGCCGTAGCGGCTTGGCTTTTGATAGCTGGCCTGCACGCACGCATAGATATGAAAAACGCCGTGCGAGCCATGGAATGGCATTGCCGCGATTGAGATCACCTCCATCGCAATCATGATCCAGAGATCCCGCGGCGTCGAATTTTCAAAGCCTCGGTAAAAGAGCGGCAGGAACACAGCGAGCGCAACAACCAAGACACCGATATCTATCAATTCCGGCGCACGAAAAAACCAGGGCACGCCGTAGAAGAGCAGATAAACGAGGTAAAACTCTCTTCGTGATCCAAGCATCTTCGGTCGCCAGGGCGTGCCACGGTCGCTTTGGTCAGTCTTCGATATGGTTTCAGGATCGTCCATGGGCGTTATTGCAGCCTCACATTGTCGACTTCATAGACAAACTCGCCTGATTGCGGGCCGGCGACAATAGCCAGGCCAACGAAATCTTCGGGATTAAAATCGACGAAGTCAGCAATTTCCATAGAGACAATCTGCCAGCTATTCGTCACCTCGAAGCGCTGATTGGGGGGTGTCCCAGCAAGTGTTGAGTTGAACATCATGACCGAATACTCGCCCGGCGTGCCACGCACTTGGAAAACAATACTATCATATTCGGCGATGCTGCCCGTCTGCTCAAGCCCCATGGATATGCCGGCCCAAGGGGCAAAGAAACCTGGTTGGACAGAGGCGTCGATAGACGCCGCGCCCGCTGACCCGTTGGCTCCCGGTTGAATATGCGAGATGGCGGCGGTTGACGCCCCGCCCATCATGGAATCGTCGGTGGACGTCCATGACACAGGCGTTTCTCCGTCCAGCCCGGTCTCAAAATCGCCTAAGCCAGCATCCTCGAGGCGAGGCGCTGTGCGGGGCGTAGTGAGCGCACGTTCGACGATATAGCCATTCTTTATGACCGTATTGATGTCACGAATACCGGCAGTGCCAATCCGGGGGTCACCATTGATAATCACCAGATCAGCGCGGGCACCGATCTCAATTCGACCTCTTCCAACAAGGTCGAATGTCTCGGCTGAAGCGCGTGTCGCTGCGTGAAGGGCGTCAGTAATTGTCAGTCCAGATTGAACCAGCAATTCGATTTCGTGCAACAGGCTGGCACCATAGGTCGTCCCCGGGTTGGGCGCGTCAGAGCCTGCGAGGATAACGATTCCGGCCTCATGTAATCGGCGCACATTTTCTTTTGCCAGATCAAAATCAAACCCCGGTATCCCACCTGGGAAGTTGTTGTTCAGGCTCTGCGCCTGCGTCGGTGTCAAAAATGTTTCGATTGAGGGGTCGGAGGCGAATTGCGCACTGCTCTGCGTATTGGCGACTGATGCGATCACCGTCAAAGTCGGGATGATAAAGATTTCATTGACGCGTGCTGAGGATATGAAGTCTTCACTCACTGCGACATCGGCAAACAGATGAACGAGTCCGTCCACACCGTCATCGACCATGTCTTGTGCCGCTTGCATCGTGGAGATATGCGCCACGACCATCACACCTTGCGCATGCCCTTCCCGAATGATTGCGGCGGCAGTTTCTCTGTCCAGGCTGGGAAGGCGGTTTTGTCCGGGAATATAGGCCAGCTTGATATAGTCCGAACCTTCCTCGATCCGCCGGCTAACCCAGCCGGAGGCCTCTTCCGGCGTGCTCAGTGTTTCGATCGGCACACCAAATTGTGTGCCGTGTCCGCCTTCAATGGTCGCCATATTACCGGCGCTATAAAAGTCGGAGAGCGTGGTCTGGTCTAGACTGTCGCGAAGGGCCGCATTGCTCTCAAGCAAACCTGGGGCGGTAAACATGTCGAGATTAGTTGTGACTCCAAATCTGAGACTGTCAGTCAGCGCTTGTCCAAAGACATGGGTATGAGCATCGATCAGGCCCGGCAGCAGCGTCTGGCCCTGACCGTCAATGACCTGCATGTCGTCCGATGCGGGTAGGTCGATACCGATATCGGCAATACGACCTTCGCGGACCATTACATCGTGATCGTCCAACCAGGTTGTGCCATTAAAAACATCGATATTTCGTACCATCAATCCAGCGGATGGATCGAATGTTGTTTCGTTCGACGATACAGGTGTCGGAAGCGAAAGCATGACAGTTCCGACGGCGACAATGACGACCGAAATAGCCGTAAAGAGAACGCGCTTCAGCATTGGAAATATCCTTCTAATCTATCAGCTTGAGCGCTGGCGAGCCCAGGAAAACAGTGCCAAGGCCGCGAGTCCGCCAGTCATCGCCAACACCACAACAAGGCTCTGCATGACGTGGTGTGTGCCCGGGGCCTGGCCGACGAATAAGGCAATTTCAGCGAGATGATAGGAGGGCAGGAACTGGGCGATGGACTGAAGAGCGGGCGGGAAAATCACCACGGGGATCCATAAGCCGCCCAGTGCCGACATCACCATGAATACCAGATTGGTGACGGCGACCGCAGCGTTGGACTCAAACGAGAATCCCAAGGTCAGACCCAGCAAAACGAAGGGGAGGGAAGCCAGTAATTGAACGCCGAACAGCGAAACCCAAACTTCGCGCTCCATGACAACGCCCGCGCCAAAGCCTGCTATGACGTAGACCAGGCCAAGCGAAACCGAAGCAAACAGTAAAGTCGCTGTCAATTTGGAGGCGATATAGACAATCCCAGGCGCTGGACTAGCACGTTTTAGGTCGAGCCAGCCGCGGGCACGTTCATTGGCCACTCCGACACCGAACCCAAATAAGGATGGGCCCATGACGGCAAACACACCGAAAGTTGCCAACATATACTCAGCGTTCTGATGGCTGCCGGGCAGTGCAATCGCAAACAGGGCGTAAAAGCCGGATGGCATGACCAGGGTTGGAATGAAAAATTCCGGGGCACGCAACAATTTCAGCAATTCCGCGCCGGCTTCTTTTTGAAAGGCATTCCAGATCGAATAGCTCATGGGTCCGTCTTTCCGTTGGTTCTGTTGGTCAGGCCCAGGAAGGCCTCTTCGAGTGACGGTCGCTCAATTGTGAGGTCGCTCAACTCAGGATCGATTTCTAGGAGTGCCCGCAGGCTGGCAACGGCATCCGCGCTCAAAATTTCCACGAATCTGCCGGCGAAATTGACCGAGCGCACAGCGCTCAATGTTGCGAGCTGGCGTGCATTAATGCGGGTAACACAGCGGATCAAGGCACCGCCAACGGTGTCGCGAATTTCAGTTGTCGGGGCATCCGCGATGATGCGTCCCTCATTCATGACGATGATCCGGTCAGCCAACGCGTCGGCTTCTTCCAGATAATGCGTGGTCAGTATGATGGTCACATTCTGCTCAGCCAAGGTCCGGACCGTTTTCCACAGAATGCGACGCGCATCGCTATCGAGCCCAGTGGTTGGTTCATCAAGGAAAATAAGCCGAGGTCGACCTACGATCGCGAGGGCAAATTGCACGCGACGCTTCTGGCCACCGGATAATTTTTTGTACTGAACATCACAAAATTCCCGCATTTCACACAGGCCAAGCACCTCATCAAGCGCGCGGGGATCAGGGTAATAACTGGCCATCAACTCGATGTTTTCCCGAGCTGTTAGCAGGTCGGGAAGATCTGAATTTTGTAGCATGGCCCCTGTGGATTGCCGGGCAAGGGCATGCCCAGATTTTTGGCCAAGCACGCGGATATCACCCTTGCTTTGCGCGGTCAGTCCGAGCGCACAATTGATAAGCGTCGTTTTTCCGGCACCATTAGATCCCAGAAGTGCGGTTATGCCCCCGGCAGAGATTTCCAGATCAACACCATCAAGCGCCCGTGTGCGCCCGAAGGTTTTGACCAGATCTGTTGCGATAATCGCTGGTTGGTTTGTCTTTTCATCCAACACATTTGCACCCGTAATTGCCCATCAGAAATTCGATAGTGCACAGCGCAGCCGTCCTCGTGAATTGACAGACGTCACGGTCGGAAGGTGTCAGATGTCATAGTCCTGATCGTTGGCTAATCCGGCGATTGAAGCAGAGCCGCATTGCATCTTGGCGCGCAGGGCAGAACACATTTAGGCTTTGGTCAATGAATGCAAACCGTCGCAAAATTCGGGAAATTTGATGACTGCAGTAATCGATGTCGACACTCAAATCGCACAGGGTGTTTCGCTGATCGAAGCGGGCCGCACCGTGGAAGCTCTGGAAGTCTTTCAGGATATTCTCAAGTCAGACACCGGCAATGTCCAAGCCCTTGGCTGGAGTGGAGTTGGTGCATTCCTTCAGGGTGATAATGAGCGCGCGATTTCCTTCCTGCAGAACGCTCATGCACTTGCTCCCGAAGATTTTCAGATATTGGCCAATCTGGGTAAGGCGTGCATGGCTGCGGGCCAAGTGGCGGCGGCCCACTCATCGTTTCAAAAAGCCTATGAGATTAGTTCGAACGACGCGGAGGTCTGCTATTATCTTGGATACATCACCGAGCATGCAGGAGATGCGGTCGGTGCAGAAACGCTCTACAGGCAAGCGCTCAAGATAAACCCGGCTGACCGTCAGATTCATCTGCAATTGTCGAATGTCCTGCACCTTCAAGGCAGGCAGCGTGAGGCGCTGCGTGTATTACGCATCGCCGAAGCTCGCTTCCCCGATGATCGCGACATCACCTTCGTGCGTGGCCAACTCGCTTCCAATTCGGTTCCCGGCTGGCATCTTCCCATGCTGGCGGACCAGGCGCGAAATGACGCCTATGAACGGGCCATTATCGCAAAGGTGCAGCCCGGAGATATCGTGCTCGATATCGGAACCGGTTCCGGCTTGTTGGCCATGATGGCGATACGCGCCGGTGCGGCGCATGTTTATGCCTGCGAGGCCGATGAAATTCTGGCGGATCTCGCGCGCGAAATCGTCGAACGAAATGGGTTTCAGAACCAGATCACCATTCTCCCAAAACACTCCACCTCCCTGGTCATTGGAGAAGACATGCCACGTCGCGCAGATCTCCTGGTCACCGAGATTTTTGACCGTGCCGTTATTGGTGAGGGTGTGCTGCCGACAATGAACCATGCCTGGCAGAATTTGTTGGACAAAAAAGCCCGTGTCATTCCAGAGGGGGCCACGCTATTTGGTGCCTTGACGCAAGCGCCGCATTTGCAGCGCTTCCATCACATCGAAACCATCAACGGATTCGACCTCAGTCCGATGACCGTCCTCGCCCACCCGCTCACGTATCGCGATGCCCAAATTGATTTTTCTAAATCGGATCAATGCCATATCCTCAGCGAACCATTTGCCGTGAGAGCGTTCGATTTTCAGGTCGCGCCGGATCTCGCATTTCGAACCGAAAATTCGGTCCGGATTTCGGAATCCGGCGAGGCAGATTCCATCTTGATGTGGTTTGACTTGCAGTTGGCACCCGGTGTGGTGTTTTCCACCCACAACACGCTGGAACATCAACACTGGCGCCAAGCCACACAAATCCTGCTCGATCGAGTCGATTGCCAAAGCGGACAATCTGTCGACATAAGCAGCGCCTATAACGGATATTTCGACTTCAGCATTGGCGTCTAGCGGCATGGGGCGCTACACCCTCCTCTGGACCCAGGCCGGATGGATGAGTTTCGATTATGTCGCGCATAAACTCTGATGACTGAAAGCTCGCTGAAAGATCTCGGCTGGAGCGACTATTTCGCAGACCAGATTCGGCCTGAGGAAATAGCGCTGACCCCGCCTGTGAGGGTGACCGATGTGCATCGCAACAGAATTTCTGTTCAATCTGGAAATGGTCATCAGGACCTGGCCTTTCCCGATGGAATCCGATCAAGCGATGTCGCTGTTGGTGATTGGGTGCTCAGCGATCCTATAACTGGGCAGCTTATCCGAGTATTGGGACGCCAAACGGTGCTGCAACGCGCGTCTGCCGGCGACGCATCGACGGAACAATTGATCGCCGCCAATATCGACACTTTGCTGATTGTCTCGTCCTGCAATGCCGACTTCAACCCGGCGCGGCTGGAGCGTTATCTGGCGCTCTCCGCGGGCAGTGGAACGCGGGCAGTGATTGTACTGACGAAGGCAGATCTAAGCGCCGAAGCCGAGGCGTATGGCGGCCAGGCCGAAGCGCTGTCATCGCTTGCTTCTGTTGTGGTGCTAGATGCGCGAGACCGTAATTCGCTTGATAAGTTGAAGCCCTTTTTGAAGGCGGGTGAGACCGCCGCCCTGGTCGGCTCATCCGGCGTCGGAAAGTCCACGATCATGAACGGTCTGTGCAATATAGAGGCGGCAACCCAGGACATCCGAGAGGATGATGCCAAGGGGCGGCACACGACGACATCCCGATGTTTGAGAGCGACCGTCTACGGGTCCTGGCTCGTGGATACACCCGGTATGAGATCGCTGGGCATGAGCGACATTGCCGACGGTATAGATCAGGTGTTCTCCGATATTTCTGATTGGGTTACCGCCTGCAAGTTTTCGGATTGTAACCATGCCACCGAGCCCGGCTGTGCGGTACAGGCAGCGATATCGTCGGGACAACTCGATCGGGATCGGTTCCATCGTTGGCAAAAGCTGCTGAAGGAAGATCGGCACAATTCTGAGACCATTGTCGAGTCCCGCTCACGCCACAAATCAAACAGTCGCCTTATCAAAGCAACGCTGAAAAGCAAACATCGCCAGCGTTACGAAGATTGATGAAATCAGATCGCGATAAATTAGAAATTCGTCATCATTTGTGTAGCAACGCAGCTTTACCGTCATTTTTGTGATGCCTTGGATCTAAACCTGTTTAATATTCCAACTTCGCTGACCGGTGATGTTTCGCCTTATCCACAATGTTGGGAGCAAGTATGAGCCAGGGAAAATTTCGCAAGCTGGTGGTCGTTGGCGGTGGGTCCGCAGGCTGGATGGCTGCGGCAGCAATCTCTCAGGCACTTAACAGCGGCTGCGAGATCGAAGTCGTCGAATCCGAGGTGATTGGTGTCGTCGGCGTAGGCGAGGCAACAATTCCGCCGATCAAAACCTTCAATCGTCAGCTTGGAATCGATGAAGCCGAGTTCCTTAAGTATACCAATGGATCATTCAAACTGGGCATCGAATTTGTCGACTGGACCCGCCTCAATCATCGGTATTTCCATCCCTTTGGCAGCTTCGGTTCGAATTTCGACCCAATCGCTTTTCACCACCATTGGATTAAATCTCGGCAGGATGGAAACGAACTGCCCTTTGAAGACTATTCAATGGCCTGGCACATGGCGCGCGCCGGCAAGTTTTCTCGACCGGATACGAATCCGAGTCGTATTCAGTCCAGTTTCGATTATGCCTACCATTTTGATGCGGTCCTCTACGGTAAATTCCTGCGGGCGTATTGTGAGGATCGAGGCGTAATCAGAACAGAAGGCATAGTTTTAGATGCAAAGTTAAACGGGGAAACAGGTTTCATTGAAAGTCTCATTCTCGATGATGGTCGAGAAATTTTTGGTGACTTTTTTATCGACTGTAGTGGGTTTCGCGGCCTCTTGATCGAGGGGGCCTTGAAATCGGGCTACGAGGAGTGGTCGAATTGGTTGCCTTGTGATCGTGCTGTCGCCGTGCCCTGCGAGCTGGCCGGGGAATTTTCTCCCTATACAAGATCGACCGCGCGCGAAGCGGGGTGGCAGTGGCGCATCCCACTTCAGCACCGTATCGGCAACGGGTATGTATATTCCAGTCGGTACCTGGATGATGACCAAGCAGCTGTAGACACACTGATGGCGAACCTCGATGGCAAGCCGCTCGCCGACCCTCGGATGTTACGCTTTACGACCGGGCGGCGGAAAAAGTTCTGGAATAAAAATTGTTTGTCTTTGGGCCTTTCCGCAGGGTTTATCGAGCCTCTTGAATCAACAGCTTTGCATTTGGTTCAGGCGGGAATCGCGAGTTTTCTTCCATTTTTCCCCGACGGCAATCCGGACCCTCTTGCAGAGCAAGCTTACAATCAGCGCCTAACGCGCGAATTCGAAGCCATTCGCGACTTCATCATCCTTCACTATCACGCCAATGAACGAAATGACTCAGATTTATGGCGCGATGCTGCGGCGATGGAAATCCCTGATACTTTGGCCGAAAAGCTGGCGCATTTCAAAAGTCACGGACGCGTCTTTCCTGAATCTTGGGATCTTTTCCAGAGTCCCAATTGGTTGGCTGTGTTACTTGGTCAAAACGTTATGCCGCAGAGCTATCACCCGTTCGTGGATCTAAGAGGAAAGAGTGGTGAGGCGTCTCTTGCTCGTCAGCATGAGGCTATGGTTCAAGCGCTCGTGAATATGCAGCCACATGGAAAGTTTATTGACCGGTACTGCAAGTCAGATGTGGCCGATTAATTGTGAATTGGTTCGTTTGCGGACCTATTTCAAATCAGCGGCGCTTGTGACGAATTTTCGTATATTCGGTGCAGCCAGTTTATCCCAATAGCGATAGCGAGCCAGGGTCCCAGAGCGAGGCTGGAGTGCCGGTCTACGCGTTGGCCGTTTAAAAGGCTGCGAATAAGAATATGAGCGATCCCGCCCAGCGCGGCGACCAGAACGATATAGGGGAGTAGCCAGGCCCCACACCAGGCCCCGCCGGCAGCGAGCAATTTGGCATCGCCGCGTCCCAGGCCATCCACGCCGCGAAAACGGCGATAACCCATCTCGATTGCCCAGAAAAATCCGTACCCGATTATGGCACCCATCAGCGAAATCAAGCCAGTCTCTAAAACGTAAAAATTTGTTGCAAGCCCAAATCCGATGAGCGGCAGGGTCAGCTTGTCTGGAAGACGGCGCGTGCGCGCGTCAATAATCGCAAGTGCCAGCAAAGCAGCCAGCAAAAAAAATGTCGCGAAGTGAATCAACATAAATCGTCTCTTGATGTCAGCATTTTATCGGAGTCTAATTCGCCCCGGTTGAACAAGGCAAGCGCGGGAAGATCGTCATCATATGAGTATCAAAACGCTTGCATCTCAGATTCTCACAAGCCGCCGCGTGCGGGACACCGTGCGAAATTTTCATGCAGCTAAACGCAGGGCGCTGGGTCGCAAACGAACACTTCACGTCTTTCTCGAAGCGGGGGAACCTTATTCCGAGGTGCTGCGGCAGTGTTTGCCTTTGCTAAAGGAGCGCTATGACATCAGCTGTGTGGAACACGCGGTTGGCCCGCCGGCGAAACAGGCCGCGTCTCAGCCTGAAATGTTAGCGCGATACGCGGCATCGGATGCAGTTGTCTTGGCCCAAGCCCACGGTCTGGAACCGCCGGGTCTGCACGATACCGGAGATATCTCGAACGCAGTCGCCATTGCTAAGGGCGAAGCCCTTCGGGCGCGACTGGGGCATTATGCCAGCGCCATGATCTGGTTTGAAGGGGAGTGGTATTGGGGGGTAGATCGGCTCCATTATCTCGAAGCTAGGCTGTCAACTTCCGACCAACCACCACTGTTCGGATTGCGTCCGGAGATCGCCAACAATACCGACATCAAACAGCTTGAGGTCTTCATTTCTTTCCGAAGTCCCTACAGTTATCTGGCCGTGATGCGCCTATTTGATTTGGCTGAGCAGTGGCGGGTGCAGCTGAGCATTCGTCCAGTCCTGCCGATGGTGATGCGCGGTTTACCAGTTCCAAGGGCAAAGCGATTTTACATCGTTCGCGATTGCAAGCGAGAAGCCGAGCGTCTGGGTTTGCCCTTCGGAAAAATTTGCGACCCTCTTGGTAGCGGTGTTGAGCGGGGCTTGTCGCTCATCCCGCTGGCGAGAAGCGAGGGTGTTATGCGCGAATATGTGCAGAGTTTTCTCTCAGCGGTTTTTGCAGAGGGTATCGATGCAGCGTCCGATATTGGAATGCGTCGGATCGGAGAGCGGGCTGGTCTCCAATGGTCTAGCATGCAGTCCGCGATGAAAGAGAAAGATTGGCGCAAGGAAATGGAGGAAAACCGGCAGGCCCTCTTCGAGCATGGGCTCTGGGGTGTCCCGAGCATGGCATACGGCCGGCAAGCGACCTTCGGTCAGGACCGCTTGTGGCAGGTTGCAAACTGGTTTCAGACGCCCTGAGTGGCCCGCCTTACCCTCTGTCACTAAAACGACAGAATGAGGCCTTCTGTGGGGTTGGAGCGTCCATCGCGCAAAGCGCCAAATGTATCCACTACAATAGAGGCACCATCTTTCTCCACGATGTTGAGCCAGGGCATGCCCGAACTCGCCCAGGCGTGGAGGTCTGCCGCAATCCGCTCTTGTAGAACGGCCCCGCCCCATTCCGAACGACGCTTGAGAGCCTGATCGGGTGCGAAAAAGAATATTGGCTTGGCACCGGGCATAGGCCCTGTATCGGCAAACTGATCCCAGTGGCTCATGCCGACAGCGCAACTATAAACCATCTGGTCGCCGAAATGGTTGTGCAGCGATTGTCGGACCTGAGCATTGCCGGCGATATCAATGTAGCTGCTGGGCATTTCTTGCGGGATTTGCTTGATCTCATCATACGGCAAGACGATATCATACAATCCAAGCCCCTCAACGAACGCATGGTTTCCGGCAGAGGTCAGACCGATAATTCGAGGCTTGGGGCCCGTGCTCTGTGCGAATTGTCGTGCGACGCCCATTGCGGTTTTGCTGGAGGCGCTGCCGAGGATAATCGCCTCCGCGCCGAAGCAGTCATTGTCGACAAAGAAGTCGTGCAACAGGAAAGACGTTGCAAACAGTGGCTGAAACAACATCTGAATATTCTCGAGCGCAGCGGTCTTCGTCGTGCTCACCCGGTGGTATTCGTTATACAAGGCGGGCAGCGCCTGACGATGGGTGGCCGTGTCGACGAACCCGTTTTCCCTGACTTTGCCGGGCTGAAACTGCACATGGCTCGATGACGGGAAAAAACCGTAAATCCGCTCGCCGACGGAAAGTTCACTGCAGTTTGAGGCAATAATATCGGCGAAGCCCCAAACCGGAACGAGGCCCCATGGATCATCGACCGGGAAGAACTTCCAATAGCCGATGAGATCACCCGATGCCGCATAGGTCACATTATTGGCCGTCAATGCAAAGCGATCGATCTCCAGTATAATCGCGCCATCGGGCAGGTCGTCGGACAGTTCATGCTCTGCGATCCGTGTTTCACGAATATCGCTTCGGTTAACCTGCATTTGTGTGACATGAACCATGGCGCGTTTGTCCCCTTTGCTGACGCTCAGCTTAACCACACGATCGCGCAACGGGCCAGCGGCATCAGTCGCGCCGGAGATGCGTTTCTTTACGATTAATTGGGGTCTTGGGGGTTACGACAAACGTCATGGCAAGACGCGCACCAAGTATTCCCCCCGTTTCAACGGAATTTTCTGAGAATACAGAAACCGCAACACAGATTGATACGAGACGCGTCCCGGGATTGATCACCGGTCAAACCGAAGCAGGAGAGCCATCTCCCGTGGAGGCACTCACCCGAAATTTGGCACGGACGTTACCGCAAAATCTGGTCGAATCCGACGTTCGCTGGTCTGCTCGACGCTCATTGGCATTTATTTTGGTGACCAGCCTGGGGCTCTGGGGCGGGATTATCTGGTTCGTTCGGTCCGTCATTTCTTGACGACCGACGTCATCGACCCGAAAGCTTCATTCAGGAAGCGCCGCGGCCAAACAAGACAGCCGGGACAGTCCGGAGCAAAATCAGGAAGTCTTGCCAGAGTGACCATGTTTTAACGTAGTGCACATCGAGTGCGACACGATCAGCAAACGTGGTGTCGGCCCGCCCGCTGACCTGCCACAATCCGGTCATGCCCGGTCGGGTCATGATGTAATAATGGAAATCTGGTCCATACAGGCCGCGATCATCGAGATCATCATTGGTGTCCATCACCATCGGCCGGGGACCCACAACAGACATTTCACCCCGAATGATGTTTATCAGCTGCGGCAATTCATCAAGGCTGGTTTCCCGTAAAAACTGGCCCAATGCCGTTATCCTTGGATCTCGCGGCAATTTCCTTTGCCGACGCCACTGATCGGCAGTTTCCTGATTTTCTGACAGCATATTTTCCAGCGCGCCGTCGGCACCCGGGCGCATGGTGCGAAACTTATAGAATCGAAAAGTAGTGCCGTTTTGACCGTAGCGGCTTTGCGTGAAAATCGCTTTCCCACCGTCAATCAATTTGATGCAAATGGCGATAATCAGCATCAATGGTGATACCAAAATCAGAGCAGGGATCGCTACGAGCAAATCAAGAAATCGTTTAAGTTTACTGTTGGCCGGGCACGAGCGGGGCAAGGCTTGCACGTCGGGTGGAGATAAAGGCGCAGGATTGCGAGCAGCTGTTTCCAGCTTCGCATCCAAATCAGCACCTTTTCTACTGGCGTCTAACAAACCAATTCCCCCGATTTACAGACCAAGAAACGATGCGCTGACCGTAGAAGTCAGCTTCAGTCGATTCTGTTTTCTACTTATCTGACACGCTCATTTTGAGTCAAAGTCAGCTTGAATCACGCATAAGAAACTGAAGTCATTCATTATAGTATTGTTGGTATCCTTGGTAATAAGCACCATAAGCACTGCCGCCATATTTGGATTGCTCTTTGAGATTCACACGCGTCAGAACAACGCCCAGGATGTTCGCTCGCACTTTGGCCAGACTGGCAAGCGCGGTTTTAGCCACACCGGCTTTGGTCTTTTTCCAGGCAGATTGGAACACTACAGCATCAACGCGACTCGCCAAATCCAGCGAATCCGCGACGGCTAAAACGGGCGCAGAATCGAGTATGATTAAATCATAATTTTGCCGCAAGGCATCGAGCATGCGTTCGAAACTGGCTGATCCAAAAACGTCACGCGGCGAGAATTTGCCACGGCCGAGTGGCAAAATGGCCATTCCCGTTTTTTTGTCGGTTTTCATAACCGAACTAAACTTCACGCTGCCATTCATCGCCTCCAGCCAACCTTGCTTGGCATTCGGGCACAATTCGGCCGACAGTCGTTTGCGCCGCAGGTCGCAATCGATGACAATTGCACGACTTTCAGCCATAGCGGCAATTTTGCCCAGGCAAATACTCGTTGTGGTTTTTCCCTCATCCGGCAGGGCCGAGGTTACAACAATGATTTGAGCGGGACCATCCGCGCTTGCGAGATTGATAGACGAGCGGATAGCACGAATACTCTCGGCAAACGCAGACATGGGTTTCTTGACCACATAGTCCGAGGGTGTCGACACGCCGGTGACCAGCCGAGAAAGAGCGTTGAACTTTAACAGAGGAACCGAGGCCAGGTGCGGCATGTCCAATTTGGATTCAACGTCGACATCGGTGTGCAGACCAGTCCGCAGCATCTCCAGCAGCAATATGGTGCCGAAGCCCGCCGCAATACCGAGCGCGAGACCTGTTAGAAGGCTCATTCCGACATCAGGAGCGCTTGGGTCAAGCGGCCTAGACGCTGTAGCGACCACGCGCGCATCGGATTCTGTCAAAGACACTTGCTCGCTGGTTTGCTGATAGCGTGTCAAAATCGACTGGAACATCGTCCGGCTTGCATCCGCCTCACGCTCAAGTTCCCGCAAGCGAACTATTGCGTTGTAATTGACACCCAGATCCCGACGAAGGCGGCCAAGACTGCCCGACAACGACCGAACCCGCTGCCTTGCAATATCGGCTTCATTTGACAGATTCGCGACGATGCGCGCCACTTCCTGGTCAATTTGTCTATCCAGGTCAGATTGCTCTCGGATAACTGTGACCATTTGCGGGTGACGTGGACCGTAGCGTGTCGACAATTCGCCGCGGCGGCGTGTGACATCCGCCTGCCTCTGACGAAGGTCGCGGATGACTTCTGACCGGAGAACTTCGGCGATAGTTTCAGCGCTGACTCCGCGCTCAATTTGATCACGCACATTACGCAACCGTGCTTCCGCCTCCGCCAATGCCGCTCTCTGCATAACCAATTGTGCGTTCACATCCGAAATTTGTTGCTCTGTCAGGGATGCGCCTTCTGCATCCAGCAAACCCGCAGATTCACGATATTCAGCAACCGCAGTTTCTCGCGTTCTCACCTCTTCGCGTAAGACCTCCACGCGGTCATTAAGCCACGCATTGGCGCGCTCTGTTGCGGCAAATTTTTGCTCGAGCTGAGCGTCGAGATAGGCCTCGACGAATGTATTGGCGATATCTCTCGCCAGGCTTGGCGACCAAGATGTCGCGGAAACATCAATGAGATACGACACACCCGCTCGATCAATCGAGACATGACTCATCAAGCTGGCAATCACACGTTCGCGCTCATACTCGGTCGTTTCACGCTGGATATCCGGCTGAGTTTGTTGCGGACTCATCGATGTGATCCAGCCCGTAACAGTGGAGCGTACCTCACTTAGAAAAGATGGGGCCCGCAAGGCAGAGTTAAACTCAGGGACATCGACCAAATTGAGTTCGTCGACGACGACACCGGCGAGACGATTGCTATTAAAGACAACAACTTCCGTATCCATCATCGCTGAATCAGGTGCGCGGCCGGTGAGGACCGCATCAAAATCAACGATTCGGCTTTGAGGCGCGTCAAGGGCGACTTGTGATGTGGCGGTATAGGTGGGAGTGGCCTGAAGCGTTACCAGTGCGACAACCGTGAACACAAGTCCCGACACCGGCAGTAAAGTCCAGAGTCGTCTGAACACCACATTGATCATGGCTTGCAGATCAATAAGGTCGTCAGTCGCGACTACTGAGTTCTGTATTTGAACGCTGGACATCTCACTAAACAAAACTTTTCTGCTTGAAACTCAGACAGATTTAAAGTGCGTGTCTCCTAATGGACTCAGGGTGAATGGATTAAGGCCGAAATATGAAACGGAGGCCGACCGGTTTGAGAAGGAAGTCCCGCGCCGGTCTGACCCAAGTCTTTACGATAGGTTAATTGTGGACCCTGGGAGCGCATTAATCCACATAAATCAACAAATTAAGATTATTATTCTACGAAGTTGCAAAAGAAGAGTTTTGTATTGCAAAGCGCTTCATGGTTGTTGCATTTTGCAATACAAAGCTCTGATGAATGGTGAGCGAGTCACGGCCGCAGGATGAGGCGCAGGCCAATGGTATTGATTTCGAAGTCCCGTCCGGCTGCCAAACCTGTCGACTCTTGATCGGTTCGACGGATTTCGCCGCGAATGCCGACATGGCGATTCATCAGGTAGGTGGCAGAGGCAGACGTCGACCAGCGTTCATCTTCTCGATCGATCCCAAGATAGTCATCGGATTGACGCTCTATGGAGGCAGACAAAATCACATTGCGGCGCAATTCATGATCAATACTGACGGAGAGCGATGTGGCAGTTAATCCACCCGTGTTGACGATCGGCGAATCCTCAATGTAGCGGGAGCCAGCAAAGGTGACCGTAGTCAGGCGCGTCAAATACCATTCGAGAACGCCGTCAACACCAAATCCCTCTAGCGTTCCGAAGGCTGGATTGTCGTAGTCTTGCTCATTGTACCCGACACCGATAATGCCACGCGCAACACCATCAATGTCAAAATCTGCCCCAACATCAATCATATAGCCTGACGAGTCTCGGGTTGCGGCGACCGCTGGCGGTTGCAGGTCATACTGCCGATCATTGCTGCGCACCCGTACGAAAATTGAACGATCAGGATTCAAAGCGAAATCACCGCGCAGCGAAAAAATGGTCTCGTCGCGATCCCTGAAATCCTGGTCAGCTACGCCGCCCAAGATAAAGACGCCATCATCATAGTCATAGCTGTTGAGCTCCGCGCCGAATTCAATCCGAGTGCGGGAGAATTCTTGGGATATCTTCGCCTTATAGCTCGATGTCTCAAATTCGATTGGATCAACGGTCATACTGGCGAAGCCAGAACTCCAGCGTGGTTCACTCAAATTCGCGAAATCTGCGCCGATATCAAAACGCGTCCGAGGCGCAAAATCGATATGTCCCGCCGCACCAAGGGCGGATGTCCAGAGACTTTCGTCGCTGAAATCGGAATATTCTAATTGGTGTCCGGAAACATAGGCTTCAAAGCCGTGCACAGACCAAGTTGTCTCAACTTCCAAACTTGGATTGATTGAATAAATCAGATCCGACTGGGTATTCGTCGCGGAGGCATAAATGTTATCGTCACTAAGTACCCCAAGGCGGAGAACGGGTTTCCAGATCCAGGCACCGCGTTGAATTCCCTCTGACTGGAACTGAGGCCGTTCGCGATCAATAACGCTATCATTGCGGTTGCGATAAAATGCAGAGTCGTGCTCATGGCCGGATTGTGCGCTCTGCGCCATGGCCGGTGCAATCAGTCCACCAATGAGCGAAGCAAACAACACTGCGCGTCCAGCGGTTTTGTAATTGATCATAACTTTTCCCATTCACCTTTATTTATCGGCCATTTGTGCCGTTATTGTGTCGTACTTACAGGGCCGCAAGGCCTTAATAATCGGAATTTCCGCCACCCGGGGGCGGAGCAGGCGGTGTGATGCGATATCCCACACCTGTTGGGGGCTCACGACGGTTACACAGATTTATCTCCGCGCGCCCACGTCCGGTTGAAGTCGTGTAGCCGGTATCAACCGGCATGTGAGAGCCGAGTGAATCAAGCGCTCGCAACGCCGCAATCGTACCGCTCCCAACCTGGCGGGTATAGCCGAGCGCATTGTTCTGGCCACTCGCCTGTAACCCAGTGTTTTCGAGGATGACCCGCACGATATGTTCGAATTCGCATTGAGTCGTGTATCGCGGAGCGTCTTGAATCGCCGCGACAATTTCATCCCCTACCGTTGCCGAAGGGTCGGGAGGCGGGGGAATGTAGACCGGAGGTGGCGTGTCTTCTACCACAGGCTCAGGGTCGGGCTCTGGTTCAGGTACCAGTTCTGGTTCCGGAGCCGGCTCGGGTGTGATAGTTGGCGGAGCTTCAACCGGGTTTGTGCAGCTATTTTCAAAGCCAGAATCCGGAGAATAACCAGCATCTCCCTCAGGTTGGAACAAGTCTACATTTATCAGCGCGTCAAGTACGACGAAGCTGCAATCTTCATTGGCGGCGACGATCGATAGAGCGCGCAATTCCGTAGCAGCACTCGCTCCGGATTGGCGTAAAATTCTTTGGATTTCTGCCTCGAGCTCGCACTGCGTGGCTCCGCGCATGGAGTCAATTGCATTCTGAATTTGCGCGGCCAGTGCCTGCGCAGCTCCTTCATCAGCCGGCGTCGGCGCTTCTTTTTGGTCGAGAGTGACGAGGGTCGCGACTGCATAACCGGCTGCCGGAGCAGCAGTTATAAATGCCAAAGCCGCGACACCAAGGCCGAGATTTCTCGAAAATTCGCGAATGGCATTCGGCATTATTGCTTCCCCCCGGAAGGCTCTGCTGGATAATTCTTCAGAGCGTGCACGTTGTGGCGGTCGGTATGCTATCTTCAGCCCGTTGCATGAGCCCGTGTCCCCCGCACTCCGGCAATGGTTAAAAATCTATCAACACAACGAGCGATGTGCTTCACCCATTTGGGTGAACGGGTATGAAATGGAGCTAGTAAGATATTCCTGTTGGAGCTCTTTATATGTGGCCTAAGCCTGTTTCGTTTGGTGTGAAGCATTTGATGACGCTATAAATCTGCATGCTCAAGGCCCGACCGACCTTCCTAGGGATCGATCGGGTAGAGCTTCGAAGGTAGGATCGAAAATCTATGTGGTCGTTTTTTTCCCGTAACGCCAAATCGTCCAAAAACAAGCCTGTATTGTCGACCCTGACCTATGCGGTCGGCGATATTCACGGCCGACTTGATCTACTCGAGCGCCTGCTAGATCTCATCCAAATCGACCGGAATGGGCGCGACGCGGAGATCGTGTTTTTGGGAGATTACATTGATCGCGGTGCTGATTCCGCCGGTGTTGTAGAAGCCCTTGCGACGCGTAAGGGAATGGAGGGGTTAAATCCGATCTTTTTAAAGGGAAACCACGAAGCGACACTGATTGAGTTCCTCAAGTCGGGGCAGGGTGGTCCGGCCTGGGCAAAATTTGGCGGGCTTGAGGCTTTGGCGTCCTACGGTGTGCGACCGCCAAAGAAGAGAACCAATAGAGCTCAGTGGTCGGAAGCCCATGCTCAATTGCAAAAGGCTATTCCTGAACATCACCTCGAATTTTTGGAAAAGTTGGAATTGACGGCACGACGCGGACCCTATCTTTTTGTCCACGCAGGCATTGACCCCAATCGTCCGATATCAGAGCAGGGCGAGGCTGAGTTTCTATGGATTCGCAAAGCGTTTTTGACCAGCTCCAAACGGCTGGAAGCGATTGTGGTTCATGGTCATTCTGTCACCGGTAAGCCTAAACGCTCTAAATACCGTATCGGAGTCGATACCGGTGCATATATGAGTGGTCATCTTACAGCGGTGAAACTGCTGGATGATCGTGTGGATTTCATCGCCACCTGAGCAAAGGGCGTGTTGGAGCCCGTGTCCCTAACCGTACCCCTAACCGCGCCCCAAACCTTGCTCCTAACTATGCCCGTATCGGGCCGGTGTGCCGTTCGCTCGAAGCCCTTTCCGGGTTCCATATTCAACTCTATCCAGTCAAAGCTCGGCAACTAACCCATTTGGGTTAAAGGAGGTTGGAGCGGATTTGCTACCCTTAATTTATAGTTAACGTCCGCAATTAGGGGGAGTGAAGTGACTGATTTTGTTTCCGCCCCTCCGATTGGCAAGGGTGTTGTTACACTCAAGAAAGCGCATCAAACCTTCGACGTGCTCGGTGTGCCAGTCTCCGTCACCTCACTCGCGGATGCGAGCGATACCATTTTGCAATGGGCGGCCGACGCGCGGGGAAGGTTTGTCTGTATCCGTGATGTGCACGGTGTGATGCGAGCCCGCAAAGATGCTGAATTGATGCGGCTGCATTTCCAGGCGGATATGGTCACTCCCGATGGTATGCCATTGGTTTTGCTGGGAAAGGTAAAAGGGCATTCCGTCGAGCGGACGTGTGGGGCCGATCTGATGGAGGACGTCTGTAGACGGTCTCCAGCGCGTCGCATTAAGCATTATTTCTACGGCGGAAATGAAGGTGTCGCCGAGCGAATGAAAGCGAAATTTGAAGAGCGATTCCCGGGTATTGAAATTGCCGGACACGAAACGCCCCCCTTTCGACCGCAAACCGCGGAGGAAGATGAAGCCACCGTTGAGCGCATCCGAAAAAGTGGTGCCGATGTGGTGTGGGTCGGCCTTTCGACCCCCAAACAGGAGCAATGGATGCGGCAACACGTAGACCGTGTGCCAGCAACCTTAATCGGTGTCGGGGCCGCCTACGATTTTCATACTGGCGCGATTCGACGGGCTCCGGTTTGGATGCAACGCAATACCTTGGAGTGGTTGCACCGGCTCATCTCCGAGCCTCGGCGCCTCTGGCGACGTTACTTGATCATGGCTCCTAAGTTTCTCGTCCTCGCGACGCTAGACGTGTTGGGGGTCAGTACAAAGCGTGCAGCACCACGGCCGCAAAACGGTCGGTAGGATTGGTGTTTCCTTTTCTGACAGGCCTGTTACGGCGGCATAGCCAAATAAATTGGGTGTTGATGGATCAGGCGCTTGTGTCGGGAAGCAACTTCCTGACAGGCATACTCCTGGCCAGGACTCTGGGTCTCGAGGGGTTTGGCAGCTTCACACTGGCTTGGTTGGTGGTTCTATTTGTTCAAGGCCTGCAGCACGCCGCGATCAATGCGCCAATGTTGACCCTCGGACCGCAGCAGTCAGAGCCAGATCGGCCGCACTACTTTGGCGGAGTCCTCGTACTCCAGCTTCTATTCGCCGTCGGCAGTGTTCTCGCCGCAATTGTAATTTTGTATGGAATGGCTCAGTTTCAACCGGAGTGGGATCTGTTGTCTTTGATCTTGCCGCTTGGCTGTGCGGCATTCATTTGCCAGATACAGGATTTCCTCCGGCGCTACTATTTCACTCGTGATCGACCTCACCGAAGTTTGATCGGCGATGTGTTGCGATATGGCGGGCAAATACTTGGAATATTCTTGCTATCGAGCGGCCTGCTGCTGTCCATGACAGTCCAGTCGGCTCTATGGGTGCACGCGCTCACGGCCGCGATTTCGGCAGGATACATGCTGGCAAATCTTGGGAGTTTGCGTTTTACCACCGCCGCACTTGTCAAGGCAGCCTCCGGTCATTGGATGATCGGGAAGTGGCTGACAGGTTCCGCGATTTTACGGTGGGTGTCGGGCAATTTGTTCATTTTGGCGTCCGGCGGCATGTTGGGTGTCGCGGCGGCGGGGGCGTTAAAGGCTGCCCAAAACATTCTGGGCCTGGTGCAAATACTCTTTCAAGCTTTAGAGAATTATTTGCCCGTCACCGCGTCACGACATTTTAAAGTCGGCGGAGTGCAAGCGCTCCGCAAGTTTTTGGGGCAAGCTACGCTGCGCGGTGGTGTGGTTGTGACCACACTGGTCATTGGATTTATTGCGTTTCCGGAGTTCTGGCTCGCTTTATTTTATGGGGATCAATATTTAGAATTTGGCTATGTGGTGCAAGGTTTCGCTGTCGCTTATCTATTGATTTATCTTTATATTCCGTCTGAGTGTGCACTTCGAACCCTCGGGAGGGCCCGGGCAATTTTTATCGCGACGGCCCTCGCGTCGGTCATTGCTCTTGCAAGCGTTTACACCTTGATATCGGAATTCGGTATCGTCGGGGCCCTGCTCGGGATCATCATCGTTCATGCAACAAAATTGCTGGTCGGCAGTCGATGGGCACAGCATGAGTTACGTCATTATGAAGCTCAGTCGACGACGTCTGATCTCGATCTGTGTCGCCGAGTGTTGGCGGAGATGGGATCTGCATCGACCAAGGCGATATCCAGCGTCGAGCTTTTGGTGGTGGGCAAGCATGGCCGTGTGTTCCGGGTCGACCAATCAGGCGGAAGCCCGATGGTTTTTAAATTTTATGAGACCGACCTGGACCTGGCATTGGTTAAGCGAACAGGCGAGGCGAAGGCCGTGAGCAACATGCATCAGGCATTAGGTCACAAAACATCGGTTGCATCCTGGACGGTCAGAGCTCCAGCATTGATTGGTGAGACAGCAGACCCGTCATGCCTGGTCACCGATTTTGTTGAAGGAGTAACCGTCGATAAATGGCTGCGGGACGCGAACGATGCCCTCTATCACGAGCATCGCGATGCCCTCGCTAAATCTATCGCGTTGGCGTGGTCGCATTATTGGTCAAATCAAAAAGAGGTCATTGGCGACGTCAACTACTTCAACGTGATGGTCGATATTTCGAATCAGGAAGTGGCGATCATCGACCCCGGAATGCCCCACGCTTACTATCTCTGCCCCAGTGTGGAAAAAGCATTCTTCCCAGCATCTCGGGACTTGGCGTATCTCGCGTGGGAGTTGACCCTCGGTAATGTACGGCGAACCGCAAGCGGCGAATGGCGCGCGGTGCGTCGACGCAAAGACTTGTTCCAGCGCATTATGCTCGCAGCCATTGCTGCGGTATCCCCGGAGAAAGAACACAAATTTCGACAGGAAATTTTTGATTGTTGGTGTGCGCACCGGGCCTGGGTGCGGCAAGCGCACGAAACGAGGCAGAAGACGTCTGGGAACATGCTAAATGCGCGAATTCTGGCGTTTTTGACTGAACCGCAGGCAAAGTTACATATCTTAGGCAATACCGCCGCGGCGCCATCAATGCGCTCAGGCAAAATCGATGTCCGTGGCTCGATCGTTGAGGAGAGTGCCCATGATCGATAAACGTCGAGTGTGCAGAGCGCGGCTTGTTCGGGAGGTCAGTGAATGATCGATCGAGCAGAGAGTAGTGTAACGCAAGCAGGCGGTGCGCCGGGTCGAAATGGAGGCAGTCTTTCGTCTGTGGTGCCGGTCCTGCGCTGGTCGGTCATCCTCTATCTGGCGTTTCTCCCGATCTATTACATTCTACCGTCTGACAATAGTATTCGGGATATCATCTATCTGTTTCCACTGCTGATCGTCGCTGAGTGTTTGCGGCGCGAGGGTGTTAAAATTCGGCGTGCGGGTGTGGTTTGGATCCTGGCCTATGCCGGTTTCGGCATCATTATGCTGACGCAGCTGAATTTTGCCGAAATCGCGCTGAAGGAATACGTATTTATTTTACTGTCGATCAGCCCGTTTGTATTGAAATTTGCGGTGTCCAGACGGTTTGCCAAATATTTGGTCGTCGTCGGTTTGGTGAATGTAGTCATTATCCTCACATCAACGGATGCAACCGGGCTGGACCTCTCTGTCGGCTCGTCCAGTGGTCGTGCGGAATCAAGCTTTGGTTTGATCGTCCCGATCGTGTTTTTCGCGCTCTATATCCAAAAACGGTGGATGTGGAGCCTTGTGGCGATTGTCATTTGTTTTCTGATGTTCAAGCGAGTAGCCATCATTGCAATGATTTTGGCGGTTGGTTTCGATTTGGTTTTGATCGGCCAGGCTCGCAACGCCTTCAAGCAAATGCTGAAGCCAATCGCAGGCGTGACTTTGCTCGCATTCACAATGCTCGTTAGCTTGAATTCCGTCGTATTCTACGAGACAGCGTCAATTTTTTTACTGGATAGTTTTGATCTTCGTATTTCGCCAAATGCGCTTTCATCGGGCCGGTATTACACCGTCGCCGTATTCACACATCGCGTGCTTGATGATGTAAGCTGGGTGCAAATTGTCTTCGGGCATGGGCCCGGAGCCAGCAGTTATTATCTGTCGAATATGACCGCGCTTGGCGAAGGACAGTTTTCGCTGCTTCACAATGACTGGTTACGGATTTTCACGGACTATGGGCTGATTGGAATTAGCGTCGTCTCGGTTGCTTTCTACAAAGCGGTCATGTCGAAACGCTTTATCGCGATGGTCGGGGTCTACACCATGGTGATCTTTATGTCGGACAATGTCGCGACCTATCTAATTTTCTGGCTAGCCGTTGCATTATTATTTGCGGGTACATTGGATCGGGTGCACGGCCGCATCGAGGGTAAGCGCGCGTGACCAAAAAAGTTGGGCTAAAATTGACAACGTCCTGGGATGACGGACACCCACTCGATGACCGTTTGGCCGATTTATTGATGCGGCACGGTGTGCGCGCTACGTTCTATGTGCCCGGAGAGAACTGCGAACAGAGAGACGTGATGAGCACGGCGGCATTGCGAGCCTTGCACACGCAATTCCAAATCGGCAGCCATACTCGAACCCATGCCAATTTGAAGACGCTGACATCAACCGCCTCGGCAGCGGAAATCAGGTCAGGTAAGGCGCATTTAGAAAATCAACTTGGGACAGCTGTCGATCATTTTTGTTATCCGGGAGGGGGCTTTAACAACGCAATCGCGGCGCAGGTTCGCGCTGCCGGGTTTCGGTATGCCAGAACGGTGAAAAGCTTCTGCACGACTCGTGTGTTCGACCCGTTTCAGATGCCGACGACCTTGCAGGTCTTCCCCCACACAAAAGCTGACTATTTCAGGAATTTCCTTCGGTACGGACACCGGGCACATCGGGCCAAACCATTCTTGCTCGCACTGTCGAAGGCCAAGCTTGTAGACCGTCTTGTCGCGCTCGCGGAGCTGGCGCATGATCAAAATGGATGCCTGCATATCTGGGGCCATTCCTGGGAATTGGAGGCGGTGGGACTTTGGGCATCGGTCGATGAAGCGTTGAGTGTAATCGTTGGCAGTTTTGATGTGCAGCATGTTGATAATGCTGCAGAAACGGTGTGCAAAACGCCACCGAGCCCCCAGCGCGTCGTGTCCTGAGCGTGCGCGTTTTACTGGCCCATAACACCTATCAGCATGCCGGTGGGGAGGATTCTGTCGTCGCCAATGAGCATGATCTGCTGATCGCTGCGGGTCATGAAGTCCATCTCTATACGGTGTCTAATGAAGGTATCCGGTCTCTGTCCGACAAGTTCGCGGCATTTCTGCACACGCCTCATAATAATCGATCACGCATCGACTTCGCCCAAGAGATCGATCGTTTCCAACCCGATATCGTGCATGTCCACAACACCTTTCCGCTTTTATCTCCTGCGATCTACAGCCCCTGTCACGAGCGGGGAATACCGGTCGTGCAGACGCTTCACAATTACCGAACGGTCTGTGCCAATGCGCTATTGATGCGGCAGGGGCGTATTTGCGAAAAATGTGTGACAGGCAGCAAATATTGGGGCGTCTACCACCGCTGTTATCGAAACTCCGCCGTCGCTTCACTGGCCGTTGTGCGTTTGCAAACACGCGCTGTTGAGCAACAGACATGGCACAACCGAGTCGATCGATTTATTGCGCTGACGCGGTTCGCTCGAGACAAATTTATTCAGGCAGGGCTACCGGCAGATCGCATCGTCATCAAACCCAACTTTGTGCCGGACCCATTGCGCCAGGGCGAATACGCGAGCCATGCCCCTGCCAGATTGCCTCCGGAAAAAACCCGCCGTGGGGCGCTGTATGTGGGGCGCCTGAGCGAAGAAAAGGGGGTCGATATTTTAGTGCGTGCGTGGCGCAGTGTGGACCAGATCCCGCTTCGTATTGTTGGTGATGGACCGCAAACCGAGCAATTGAAGGCCCTCGCGCCATCCAATGTTGCATTTGTTGGCCGATTGAATCCAGATCAGGTGCGCGCGGAAATGTTGAGCGCGGCGGCATTGATCCAACCCTCGATTTGTTATGAGGGCTTCCCGGCGACAATCGCCGAAGCCTATTCCAGCGGTTTGCCGGTCATCGCGTCCGATATTGGCTCCTTGACAGAATTGGTTGAGGTCAATCAGACCGGAATCCTAGTAAAGCCCGGCGATGTCGCTGCATTGGCGGTCGCAGTCAATAAAACCTTCGCGAATGCTGACGCGCTGCAGGCCATGTCGAGAACGGCTCGCCTAACCTATGAAGCCTCCTATACCGCCAAGAACAATCTTGCGGCCCTTGAAGGACTTTATTCTGAATTGCTTTCCGCGGCCCGGTAACCGTCGCGATTTCCAGATTGCCAACGCCAATGATCGCGACACATCTCATCGAGCGATCTTGTGGCCGCCCAACCGAGCAGTTTTTCCGCCCGTGACGGATTGGCGAAACTCATCGCCACATCACCCGGCCGACGGTCCACCAATTCAATCGGGATGTGTTTTCCGGCCGCTCGGGAAAATGCGGAAATCACTTCAAGAACACTGTGTCCGTGCCCTGAGCCCAAATTGATTGGCATGACATCTCCGCGATTTTGGTTGGTCAAATAGTCCACAGCCGCCAAGTGTCCAAGGGCGAGATCATCAACATGGATGTAATCGCGTATTCCGGTCCCATCCGGCGTGTCGTAATCGCCTCCGAAAACGCTGACATGAGGTCGCCGCCCGACCGCAACTTGGGCAATGTAGGGAAAAAGATTGTTGGGGATTCCGGTCGGGTCTTCACCGATCAAACCAGACGGGTGTGCGCCGACCGGATTGAAATAGCGCAAATTGATGACCTGCCATTTTGAGCGCGCTCTGGCGTGGTCAGCTAACAAGCGCTCATTGAGGATTTTGGTTGAACCGTATGGATTGGCAGCGGACAAAACCCCTTCTTCTGAAACGGGGGATTTATTCTCGGCACCATAGACCGACGCAGATGACGAAAAGACCAGTTTAGTCGCGTTCAACTGGTCTAGAATATTTATCAAATTCAATGTGGTATTGATATTTACATCATAATATCGGCTCGGTTGTTCGACCGATTCCCCAACCGCTTTCAGACCCGCCAAATGCACCGCGCCCCAAATGTCGTGCGGGCGCAGCTCATCGAGAACTGTTGCCGCTCCCTGTGCGGAGGCCAGGTCTGCTTCAATCAGTTTCGGGCGTCGCCCCGTGATACGCTCGAGTCGATCGAAAACCACGGGCGAGGAATTGGCAAAGTTATCGATGATGATGATGTCGATATCGCGCGCCAACATCAGGGCAGCAATATGAGAGCCGATATAGCCGGCTCCGCCTGCGAGAATAATGCTTTTGGATGTCATGGCACCGTGTCTTTTCCTCAGCAATGACAGTACTGTAGCGACATTCAACAAGGTTGTCGCGATATGTCGCAGCATAGCAGGGTCACAACACCATTTCCGGCGCGGCGATTGTCGACACATTTCATCGGCGCACTGCTAATCGGGAGCTATGCGCCTGCGAGGGTCCCTGCTATAGATGTCTTAGGGTAACCAAGTGTGGGGAGTATGATGGTTCGTTTCGTTTTAATTGCCTTGAGTGCGGTTTTTCTTGCGGCTTGCCAGACGACGGCACCTGCTTCCGATTCAACGGGTTTGATGCCCGCCCTTCAACAAGGCGCGGAATATCGGCTTGGTTCCGGGGACCAGGTCAGAATCATCGTTTTCAACGAAGAAACCTTGTCGGGCGAATTCGTTGTGGATGGCGGCGGGCGCGTGTCTTTGCCGTTAATTGGTGAAGTTTCAGCGGGGGGCGCGACCTTGCGGGAATTCGAAGCGGCCATCGTCGCCGAATTGTCGGAGGGATATCTCAATGACCCGCGGGTCAATGTAGAGGTGTTGAACTACCGCCCTTATTATATTCTGGGCGAGGTGGAACAAGCCGGAGAGTATCCCTACACAGACGGATTGACGGTCATGAACGCCGTTGCAACGGCCGGGGGCTATACATATCGGGCTAATCAGCGTGTCGTGTTCATCAAACGTGCGGGTTCTGATGAAATGGTAGAATACCCGCTGTCGGCTGTGATTTCAGTGCAACCTGGCGACACCATCCGGATCGGTGAGCGTTTCTTCTAGGCGCCAATTATGCCTGCCAGAATGACCAGTTGGGGGGCGACCCTTCTCTGGATGCTGCCGCTTGGCATCATTCTGATATCGGCTGGGTTTTATGGTGCCGATGCTCCGCTTGCATCTTTGCTTTTGTCGGCCGGGTTGATCGTGCCGACGACCGTGATTGTGATAACGGGCCGACAACCTCCCTCCCTTCTGACCTGGTTTGCCGCCGGCGTGCTCGCTGCGTTCTGCGGCTACGGCTTCTGGCGCGGATGGATAATATCGGGCGCCCATGAGTATGCCGTCCTGATCGCCGCGGCTGCGGTTTTCTATTTCGCCAAGGCCGGCGCACAATCATCCAAACGCGCCGATCAAATGTGGCTCTTCACATTGTTTGCCGGAGGGGTTTTGGTCGCCGCAGGGTTTCTCGATTTCATGAGCGACCCGTCCACTAATTTTGGCCGCGAGCGTCCCTATCATCAGGACCGCCTGTCTGCGCCATTTCTCTCCGCCAACACAGCCGCAACATTCTGCAGTCTCGTATTGTTGCAATCACTTGGACAGCTCATGCGTCACTCCCGGCGAATCGACGATTCTGACGGTAGATGGGTAGAGCTTCTCATCAGCAAGGTGTCGTTGCCGATTATCACTTTGTTGCTTGCGGTTAGCGCCCTGTTCCTGACCGCATCCAGAGCCGGTGTCGTTGCGGCCATGATCGCTGCGATCTTGTTGATTGGCTGGGAAATGTCTGCGCGATTGAAGCGGCGGGAGGCGAGTGGGTCCACATTAATGGCCCTGGCTTGGCTTTTTATATTTAGTGCAGTTTTGGCGGCGGCCTATTTTTTGTCAGGCGAGATGTTCTGGGAACGCATGACGATCGCAGATGCGGACGTAACGCGGCAATCTTCGCTGTCATCGTATTTTGATGCGATCTGGTATCAGCCGCTATTCGGCCACGGACTGGGCGGCTTTCAATTTGTGAATGACTTTGTCGCTGGCAACGGCGATGCGGATCTGCTGCAGGGGCAGGGGGCCGCGCACAACGTCTATCTGCAATGGATGATTCAGGCCGGACTAGTCGGCGCTACGGCCATGTTTGGCGCGATGCTGGTCATTGTTTTCAGATTGCTGCGCGGTCTTCGCAGGCGGCAGAGGCAACGTTCAATGATACGAACCGCCATTGTGATCGTGGTTTTTGTCGGTCTGCATGGATTGGTCGATTATGGTTTGGAAATTCCATTCATATCATGGTGGCTGGCTTGGCTGCTGGGTATCAGCGTCGGTACCGCTTCGCGCACCGGTCGATCTTAGGAGGGGCGAGGACGCATGGCTATAATTTCGCGACTCCTATTATCCGGATTACTTTTGGCCGTTTTCGCTCTGATCGGAGGCATTGCTCTGGATCGGGCGGATGCCGAACGAATAGCGATCATGGATGAAGTAGAGGTTCGTGAAAGGTTCAGCCAGCCTTGGCCGGTTTTGGCGTCGGCGGCTTGGTATGAATCAATCGCGGAACGCGCTGTGCGGATGACCCCTCCCTTCACACCTTTCGCAATTGAAGCGCTTGAGCGAGCGGTTTCGCTTGAGCCGCGTAATGGCGAAACTTGGGCGCGTCTGGCGTATGCGCGCGCATTGGATAATTCGGTCGATCGATCTGAGAGCGCCGCAGCCCTTCAACAGTCCTATTATCGAATGCCGGTTGCCGAAAACGACTTCCGCAAATGGCGATTGGCGTTGGCCAATGCTCTGTGGCCCTATTTGTCAGAGACGGGGCAGGCCGCTATCCGCCGCGAGGCTCGATTTGAAACCGCTGATTGGGTTAGAGATCATGTTCCGGCGATTTACGCCAGTTTGACGACGTCCTCGTAAAGCAGCCAAATCTCTCATCAGCATGATACGACTCATTATTGAACTCACCCAAATGGGTTAGTTTGGCTTGGCTAGCGATGGTTTTTAATCTAAACCAAACGTCGTGCTGCAAATGTTCGTGGCCGTCGGTAGCCGTCATTCTGCAAAAAACCCGCATCGATTCTGATGGTGTTTAGCCATCGAGCTTTTGCCGGAATTGCAAGTCAGCGGTTTGAGTTGGTGGTGTGGTCGGAGGTCACTTTCGAGGTGAGCTTCGGCAGGAGAAGTCCTATTAGCGTTGTTGAAAACATGGACCGGGCGATAGCCAATCTCTCGGCCGCCCCGCTCGTGCAGGGCGGGTGGAAACTCGCTCTACGGGATATCGCCGCCACAGTCGGAAGCAACGGCCTTGTCTGCCTCCAGATTGCCGATGCTAGTGCCGATCATTTCGAGCATTTTAGCCACTGTTTGACGCCAAACGGCGATGACCTTCCCCTAGATCACACGGTGTTGCCGAAGTCGGGTATCTGGAATCAGAAATTTTCACGTATTGATCGGTCGCGAGTTCTTTCGGCAAGTTCGGGCTCCGATGACATCATTCCGTCACTCTGTCTGTGCGACAGAACAGCAAGATACATTCAAAATGCCAACGACTATTTTGCCGTTCTTGTTAGCCTTGGAAGTGTTCGCGCTATGATAACGGTGTTCGCCGCGGTCGATGATCAACCGTTTGAGCAAAGCAATCTCGCGGCGCTGAAGAAACTGGTGACTCACATAGAGCGCGCGGCACTGGCGCATTCGGCGATCGGTGCGATACGGGCAAATTTGTCGGTGTCGTCCTCACTGCTTGACCAACTTCCTTTTGGCGTCGTGATGATCGATTCCGACGGGCGTGTTATCGACCGCAACGTCACCGGTGAGCGTCTCGTGGATGATCACGCCATGTTGTCGATTCAAAATGGCCTGTTGTGCTGCACAGATCCGGATGAGGATCAGATTCTGCAGGCCGCCCTCTCGAGGGCGTTGGTTGGGATTCTCAGCAAGGATGGGAAAAGACCGGCAAGAAGTGGGGCTGAGGCGCTCAAGCTTTATGGCTCAGACGGAATGAAGCCCTGGAGCCTAACCGTTTCGCCCGTTTCGGGGGCTGAAAATGAACTGGCCTGGGGGCGAAACCGACCCCGCGCCGTCGTTTGTGTTTCCGATCGCCAACCGATTACACAATTGCGCGCCGGCCAAGTGTCAGCGGTATTCGGTTTGTCGCCGCAGGAACAGATGATCACTGCCCGACTGGCTGCAGGTGACACATTGAATGCGATCGCCGAGAGCACGAATCGAAGTGTTGAAACCTTGCGCACCCAACTTCGGGCGGTCTTTCAGAAGACAGAAGTCGCCACGCAATCACAACTGGTGCAGTTGGTGTTGTGTGCGCCAATGGGCATTTAGCCACCTGTGAGTGCTTAAAGCGAAGTCGTTCCGAGCATCCGCTTAATCACCCAAGTCACATAAAAAAGGGCTGACTGGTTTCCCGGTCAGCCCTCTTCTTGTAATCGAAGTTATCGCTTCAGCGTGTCCTAGAAATCGAGAACGCCGCGGAAGTAGAACGAACCACCTTCATAGTTCGCTGCGCTCCGGCGTGGGTATTGAAGGCCAACGCTCAAGCGGTTGGCGTTCGGGGCACCAATTTCGTCGATATAAGTATCAAAGATATTGGAGGCACCACCAACAATGCGGAACGTATCCGTCATCTGATAACCAACTTCGGCGTCGAAATAGACAGTCGCGTCAATTTCGGCCGATGGGCTGGTCGCCGCACCAATGGTTCCACGTTCGTCATAGTGTGAGCCGTAGAAGTTGGCACGAACCATAAAGTTCAGACGGTCATTGAGGTGGGTGTTGGCGGTCGCAACAAAGCGGAGATCGGGATAATTGTTCTCGATATCCTCAATTGTGCTGGCGCTAACAGGGTTGATTCCACCAACAGGTGACTGTCCCACAACTTCCATGCTGTTGTAATTCATAGCGAAGGAGAAGTCGGTGTCGAAGCCGTCACCCCAGTCATAGTTCGACGACAGAACCACATCGATACCCTGTGACACAACGTCGAGGGCATTAGTATAGAACGAGATTGTGGCGCCAGTGGAGCTGCCCGGTACCGGAATGTCGCCGGTGCGGTAGATACGATCGTTGACTTCAATGCGGTAGAAGTCCACGGCCAGCGTCGTGTTGTCATCGACGGCATGTGTTACGCCGAAGCTGTAATTCGTCGCAGTTTCTTCCTGAAGCGGAGCACCGCCAACAGCCAGTGCGCCTGCGCTGGTTGGTGGAACGAGGCCTTCTTCAACCTGCAGGCCGGATACACCATCAAACGTGGTGATCGTCGTCCGGACATTGGACTGGCCCGGTGTTGGCGCGTGGAAGCCGGTTGAGATTGCTCCGCGGAGCGTGGTCCGGTCGGAGAGGTTGTGACGCATGGCGATTTTGCCGTTCAGCGTGCCACCAAAGTCCGAATAGTCTTCGTAACGAAGCGCATACTGGATCAGCGTGTCGTCGCTCAGATCATGCTCGAGATCGACGTAACCACCCCAGTTGTCGCGACGGAATGTGCCGGAGTCGGCTGGGTTGAAGCCACCAAGACCGTTGGAGCCAGAACCGAAGTAGGAATTATACTCACCAGGATTAACCACATAGGTTTCCTGACGATATTCCATACCAAAGGCGAGGTTCATATCGGAACCAAGGGCCTGGGAGAAATCAGCGTTCAAATTGATTTCTTCCTGCTCATAACCACCAACATTGAAGTCGCGTTGCACCGGGTTAAGGGAGGCATCGAGACCCAGGGATGGGTTCAGTGTATTGTTCAGGAAGTAATCCAGCGCGTTCTTGCCGAAGCTGGCGCTGAAATCATAGAAGAAATCGCCTTCGATTTCGCCGCGAATTCCAGCGACCAGGCTCATATCTTCCTGATGACCGTCCAGATATGGTGTGTAACCATTTGGCAGGCCAGTGAAGCCGAGACCATTGAGCGTCACGATCGTAGAGTGACCAGGGTTGCGGTAGAAGAAGCGGTAACGACCATCGGTCTGCGCGTAGTTACCGTGCATGTAGAAATCAGCCATATCGCTGAGTTCGAAGCCGGAATTCATGAACCAACGCGTCGCGCTCGTTTCCGGACGGCCCCACGTTTGAACGAATGGAGCATCACCAAACGGCGAATCTGAGCCAACGCCGGTCGCGCCGCCATCGATCAATGCCTGTGCGTCGGGACGCTGGATGCCGCGGGAAAGCGCATCATTGTCGACCCACTCACCACTGATTGTGATGAAACCTGTATCGCCGATTGCGAAGCCAGCACGCGCTGACATCATATAGCTGCTCTCGCCGTCATAGAACTGACCGAATTGGCCAATCGCCTGTCCGCCTTCAGTGTCTTCACGAGTGATGAAGTTGATTACACCGGCAATCGCATCAGAACCATACTGAGCGGCGGCGCCATCACGAAGAACTTCAACGCGCTGAAGTGCAATGCCCGGGATCATGCTGACGTCCGGGCCGTGCGCACCGTTACCGGCGGCGGGCGCGAAGAATTGCACAAGCGCGGAACGGTGGCGACGTTTGCCATTCACCAGAACCAGAGTTTGGTCCGGTGACATGCCACGCAGGGATGTCGGGCGAATAAATGCGCTACCGTCGCCAGTGGCTGGTGTCGCCGTATAGGATGGGATCAATGAGCGAAGATTGTCAGTCAAGCCAGAGCTATTGCCCAAGCTGTTGAAATCGTCAGCATTGATGACATCGACCGGCACAGGTGAATCCACGGCAACGCGCGGCTTGGTGCTGCGTGAGCCGAGAATTTGTAACTGTTCGACGGATTGATCATCCTGAGCCATGGCCGGTGCGCTGAACGCTGCCAGTGTAGCTGCCGATGCGGCGGCCATCAGGCCGTACTTAAACTTGTTGAGAATCATTTTCCCCTCCGGTGTGAATGCGGGCATCTGTCTGCATCCGTGAAATATTTACAATTGTGACGTCCATTATGATTTTTTGCAATCTCTGCGAAGACCCAGTGGAATTCGCTTTGATTTGTAGTCCTCACCGCCAACATCAACCGGATCGGTCAAGGCCATTAGTGTAGTCTGAACAGGCGTCTTACATCGTCCGCGCACGCCACTCTGCGACCCGCTTGGGAGGCAATTCGGCAAGCATTCTTGACCAGCTCAGCATTGTCGGCCGCCAGACTTCCGTCCGCCCGCCACAAATTATTTTCGAACCCGACTCGTATATGGCCACCCAATCGGGCAGCCAGCGGAGCAGCTTCATATTCATTCCTGCCAAAACAGCAGAGGGCCCAGGGCCCGGAGTGTGAATTAGGGGCGTCTCGATATTGTTTTATCTCGCGAGACACGTCCCTTTCCGACCGTTTACCATTTCCGAGGACGCGTAGCACAAAAGAAGTTTTGTTTGCAAACGCATTGGATTGCTTCATTTCTTCGTATTGTCGGCAATCTTTTTCGTCGTAGAGGATCACTTGGGAAAATATTCCCGCATCGCGCATCCATGAAAAAAACTTTGCTGTTTCGTCAATTTTGTCACTATCAGGACATATTTCACGCAAGGCAATCGACACAGCTTCAGGGCGCAATTCCCGGATCATATCCATTTGCTCGCATGCGCTATACTGGCCAACAGATTCGGATGTCACCTGAATGATCAGGGACTTGCCTACCTTTTCCCGAATGGCGTCGATTGCAACCTGATAGCGTTTCACATCCAGCGTGTGGTGCCCGTCTTCATCGCGAACATGCAGATGCAGGATACTCGCGCCGGCCGCCAAAACTTGTTCCGCACAATCGGCCAATTCCACCGGTGTGATCGGCAGAGCCGGGTGGTCGGATTTGCTGCGTCGCGCCCCGTTGGGGGCGCACATGACAATGAATGGCTCAGACATCAAAGACCTCGTCGAGAATCGAATCCAGCTTTGTGATCATCTCGTCGATATGCGTGTCTGTCAGAATGAAAGGAGGCGCAAAAAGGATGTGGCAGCCATGGCCCGGGCTGCCACCGCCAGGGTAGCAGATCAAGCCATAGCGCATCGCAGTGTCGCGTAACTGGCGGGCAAGAGCGGGGCCGTTGGGGAGGGGTGTCTTGTGGTGCTTGTCGACAACAAATTCGATGGCCCGCAACAAGCCTCTCCCACGAATGTCACCGACATTGGGGTGGTCTCGAAAATGCTCAACCAATCGGTCGTGCAATAGATGTCCTTGATGGATAACGGCGCCGAGTAGCTGATATTTCTCAATGGCATCCACCACGCCTGCCCCTGCGGCGCATGTGCTGGCATGGCCCACATAGGTGTGGCCATGATCAAAGGCATTGCCCTCCGCCGCGAATAATTGCGCGATCTTGTGTCGCGCTATCGTTGCGGCGAGGGGCTGATAACCGCCGCCCAGGCCCTTGGCCAGGGTAACGATATCGGGGAGAAAACCCTCCTGTTCGTAGGCGAAAAACGTCCCGGTGCGACCGGTGCCACACATGATCTCATCGGCAATGAGCAATATTTCATACTGGTCGCAGATTTCCCGGATACGATGAAAATATCCAGCAGAGGCAGTCACCGCACCCAGGGAGGCACCGCCGACCGTCTCGACAATTAAGGCCGCGACGGTTTCTGGCCCCTCCCTCAGAAGTGTGGCCTCCAGCGCGTTAGCGGCCCGTATGGCGTACTCAGCCTCGCTCTCATCGTCCCGCTGATACCGGTAGGCATAACAAGGATCGATGCGGGGCCAGTCCTCCAAGACCTGTGACATCGGCGCGCGTCGCGCTGGGTTTCCGCTGGCCGACAGGGTCGCCAACGTATTGCCGTGATAGCTGTGCTCCCGGCTGATGATCTTGGTTTTCCTCGGTTGGCCGAGTATGCGCCAATACTGCCAGGCCATCTTTAGCGCCGTTTCATTGGCTTCTGAGCCCCCAGAGGTGAAATAGGTCTTCGCGCCCTCTTCGCCGAAACGAACGGACAGGGCGTCGGCCAGTTTCTCCTGCGGAAGATTGGTGAAAAAGGCCGAATGGGCAAATGCCATCGTGCCGATCTGGTCTTGCAGCGCTTCAATCACATCGGGGTGCTGGTGGCCAAGGCAGGACACGGTGGCCCCGCCGCTCATGTCCAGATAGGCCTTGCCGGCGGAATCATAAATATGCATTCCGGTCGCTCTGACAGCGACCGGGTATTCGTGTCGCAAATCTCGCAAAAACACTGCGCCCATGGGCGATACTCCAAATGTCTTTCCAACTCTTTTTGGAGATTGGCAAGATTCAATCTCGCAGAACAATTTATAAAATTGCCTTGGGTATAAGATTTGCTTATGGGAAGGGTATGAACGGGCGACAGATCGAAATATTTCACGCTGTCATGCGGGCCGGCACGGTGACTGAGGCCGCCGAGCGATTGGGTGTCACCCAGCCAGCGGTGACGGCGGGGCTCAAGCAGATCGAGGCGACCCTTGGGTTTAACCTGTTTCAGCGCGCTGGCGGGCGTCTGCATCCGACGGAGGAGGCGCGCATCTTGATTGGTGAAGCGGAGCGGATCCAGGACTCGCTGGATGTGTTCAGGAAGATGGCACATCGCCTCAAGCAGGATCTGGTCGAACATTTGCGGGTCGCCACCCCCACGGCCTTCAGTCACATGTTGATCCCTGACGTGATGACGGGCTTTGTCGCCGGAAATCCGACCTGCCTGGTCGATGTGACCACCCAACACCACGAACAGATCCTAAACGACCTCGCCAGCAAAGCCGGAGGCAATAGTCTGGGCTTCACATTCGGGTTGGGGGATCGCCGCGGAATTGGGTCGATATCAATTGGCAATGCACGGCTGGTGGCGCTTGTTCCGGGAAACTGGGGCATGGCCAAACAAAGCAGTGTCAGCATTGACGAAGTCGCGGAGGGGCCGGTCGTCGGCACGTTTCAGGGTGAGCCGCTGGGGGATGCGGTAGACCGGTTGATGCGGTCATCACAATTAACCCCGGACCCGGTGATCCGAGTCCATAACCATTCTCTGGCGGCACAGCTGGCCATCCGCGGCGTCGGAGCCACGATCATCGACGCGTTAACCGCTTATCATATTGAAAGCACGAATAATTCAAGTGATTATGCGCTCATTCCGCTGGAGCAGTCTCCCCCGCTCGATGTGACGGCCATCTATTCTTACGAGCATCCGCTCAATCGCCACGCGAAGACCTTCATCGATGGTTTCCGTACCCAGTATAATCGCCTCGGCGACCTCTACACGCCCTAGCCAAACCACCGAAGTGACATGCACGACAATCCGGCATCTACGCGCGAAATCGGTTCGGTTGGCAGCGGAATAACCTTGTAATTATTCGCCTCCAAAACCGTGCGGGTCTTGTTGTACTCCTCACCCAGAAGCACAACATCATTGATCCGTAACGCATTGGCTGCGGCGTCTTCGCCCGGTGCGACATGGATGGTGTTTAGGCCCTTAAATACACCAGACGCGGCCAAGCGCTCGGTGCACAATACGGTTTGCTCATCCAGCAGCGAACAGTCCGTTTTGAAGTGCAACACACCCGGCGGGGTCTCAACGATCACACCCTTGCGCCCAAATTCGGCCAGACAGTCCTGCAGGGCAGCAGCCCCTTCCTGCGTGGTTCTATCCGACAAGCCAATCATTACCGCATCTGGCGTGGTCAGAATATCACCGCCTTCAACCTGTCCCGCTCCCAGCGTCAGCACGCGCTCAAACAGGTGGTTCAGTGTCGGAGCCATCTCGGCGCTCTCACCGGCGCGACTGACAGCACCGGGTGCCAGAACAATAGCGCCCTCGGGAAACACCAGCGCCGGATCTTCAACAAACATAGAATCGGGAAACGCCTCCAGCGCCTCCAATACATGAACCTGCACCCCGGCGCGCTGCAGCGCGTCCTGATAGCGATCATGAACCATCACAACATCTTCATAGGTCGGCGCACCACGATCAACCGCGCGTAAGCCCTGCGTAATCGAACGGGATGGTCGGCGGACAATCGCCTGGTTGAAATGAAACACATTGTTTGGTTTCGGCATCAGATTCCCCATTGAATGCGTGCCTCGATTTGTGCGGCCGACCGTGAAGGATTGCAAGGCAACCTGTCTCAAAATTTGAATTCAGGATCGAACAGCGTATTGTTTGGCAATCTCTTTTGCGTTCGCCCCATGAGGTTTTGATGGCCGGATTGACCACCCATATTCTCGATCTGTCTCTCGGTCAGCCCGCCCGTGGGGTGAGGATCGAGCTGCGTCGACAAGACGATTCCGGTGCAAAACTGATTTGCACGGCCACCACCAATGCCGATGGTCGTTGTGATAAGCCGCTATTATCACCCGACCAGATGCGGGCGGGGACGTACGAATTGCTGTTTTTCGCCGGCGACTATTTCGACGGGCTGGGCCTTGATCTGCCAGAGCCGAAATTTCTAGACCAGATCCCGCTGCGTTTCGCCATTTCTGACATTGACAGCCACTACCATGTTCCCTTGCTGCTCTCGCCCTTTGGCTATTCCACCTATCGGGGCAGCTAACAATGCGTGATCACCTCAAATTTATCCTCAATGGTGAAGTGCGTCGCGTCGACAAGGTCGACCCGACCGCGACCCTGCTCAACTATTTGCGGGACAGTCAGGGCCTGACGGGCACCAAAGAGGGCTGTGCCGAGGGTGATTGCGGCGCGTGCACAGTGACGCTGACTCAACACGCTCCCGATGGCGGTGTTGAACACAAGGCAGTCAATGCCTGCATCTGCCTGCTCCCAATGCTCGACGGCAAGTCGGTGACCACCGTTGAGGCCTTGCAAGGCAAAGCGGGGCAACCTCATAATGTCCAGAAGGCAATGGTCGATCAGCACGCTTCTCAATGTGGTTTCTGCACGCCAGGCATCGTCATGTCGCTGCATGCAGCCGGGCTCAATGCCGACCGGCTCGACGGAGAAACCGCCCCCGATATTCTGGCCGGAAATCTGTGTCGCTGCACAGGTTATGGCCCGATCCTCAAGGCGGCAGAAGCGCTTGGAAGCAAGGGTGAAGCCGCCCCCGTCAGATCCGATTTGTCTGCCCTGGAAAGCCTTGTCGGCGAAGACATGACCTCCGGCGAAACCAAGGGTCGGCGCTTCTTCATCCCGACCCGGCTCGACCAGCTCGACACGCTCTGCGCCGACCATCCCGAGGCCACAATGGTCGCCGGCGCCACCGATGTTGGTCTCTGGGTCACCAAGGCTCACCGCCAGCTTGAGACCGTCATTTATCTCAACCAGATCAGCGAATTGAAGACGATCCGCACGGGCGATGACACCCTCTGGATCGGTGCCGGGGTGACCTATGAAGAGGCCCTGCCAGCCTTGTCCAAGCACTGGCCGGATCTGGGTGAGCTGGTTCGCCGCCTGGGTTCAAAGCAGGTCCGCAATACAGGCACAATTGGTGGGAATATCGCCAATGGTTCCCCGATCGGCGACATGCCGCCAGCCCTCATTGCGCTGGAGGCGAGCCTGCATTTGCGGGGGGATAGGGGCCGACGCACCCTCAAGCTGGAAGACTATTTTATCGACTATGGCAAGCAGGACCGGACGCCAGGCGAATATGTCGAGGGCGTCGAAATTCCCCTGCCAGACAAGGTTGATCGGCTGCGTTGCTACAAGCTGTCCAAACGGTTCGATGTCGATATCACCGCCGTGCTGGGCTGTTTCGACATTGCCGTGCGTGAGGGACAAATCACCTCTGCCCGCATCGCCTATGGCGGCATGGCGGGCATTCCCAAGCGCGCAAGCCACGTCGAAAACGCCCTAGCAGGCCAGCCCTGGACCGAAGCGACAATCCGCGCTGCCATGCATGAATACAAACATGACTTCAGCCCCTTAAGTGATATGCGTGCGAGTGAGGAATACCGGGCCAAGGCCGCGCAGAACCTGCTGCTCAAATACTTCCTGGAAATGCAGGGCGATCGTAGCCAGACCCGGCTCGTCGGCCTCGGATCGAACCTGTCATGACGGGGGTAGGGCCGATATCGGGCGATGCCACCCCAAGCCGTATTTCCGGCGGGGTCCGGCGCTCTGTTTCCCATGACAGTGCGCTCAAGCACACGCAGGGTTCCGCCCTCTATGTTGACGATATTCCGACCCCGCTCAATTGCCTCAATGTCCATATAGCGCTGAGTGATCGCGCTCATGCGCGCATTCTGTCGGTGGATCTGGAAGCAGTCAGAGGCGCGCCCGGCGTGGTCTGTGTTTTGACCGCTTCTGACATTCCCGGCAGCAATGATGTGGCCCCGGTTTTCGGCGATGACCCCATGTTCGTGGTGGGGGCACGGGAGGCTTTGGTGCAATGCGCCGGGCAATCGCTCTTCGCTGTCGCCGCTGAGACGCTCGAACAGGCCCGCCATGCCGCCACTTTAGTAGAAATCGAATACGCCGATTTGCCTGCCCTGCTTGATATCGAGGCGGCGATGCAGGCCAAGGCGTTCTTTGAAGAGCCCTATCAATTCGTCCGCGGCGCTTCCGAGTCCGCCATTTCCGACGCAAAACACCAATTATCCGGCCGGATTGAGATGGGCGGCCAAGAGCATTTTTATCTGGAGGGCCATGCCGCTCTCTCTATCCCCGCAGAAGACGGGGATATCGTCCTGCATTGCTCCTCCCAGCATCCCAGCGAGATCCAGCACAAGGTGGCGGGCATGCTCGATGTGCCCAATAACGCCATCAATGTGCAGGTCCGCCGCATGGGCGGAGGTTTTGGTGGCAAGGAAACCCAGGGCAGTCTGCCCGCGGCCGTCGCGGCGCTGGCCACCCGTCTGACCGGGCGCCCCGCCAAGGTCCGCTATGACCGTGATGACGATATGCGCGTCACCGGGAAGCGCCATGATTTTCGTATTGATTACACGGTCGGCTTTGATGATCAGGGCCGCATAGATGGCATCGAGATGGACCAGGCCGCACGCTGTGGCATGTCGCATGATCTGTCGCTGGCGATCTGCGACCGCGCCATGTTCCACGCCGACAATTGCTATTATCTGCCCGCCGTCACCATCACCTCCTATCGCTGCCGTACCAACACCGTCTCCAACACGGCGTTTCGCGGCTTTGGCGGCCCGCAGGGCATGGTCGGCATTGAGCGTGTCATCGACGAAATCGCCCACCACCTTGGCAAGGATCCACTCGATGTGCGCAGGGCCAATTTCTATGCATCATCCGGCACCGCATCTGACCGCAATGTGACGCCCTATCACATGACCGTCGAAGACTGTGTGATTGACGATCTGGTCGATGATTTGGTGGCCAGTTCCGACTATCACACCCGCCGCGACGAGATCCGCACCTGGAATGAAAACAGCCCCGTCCTCAAGCGCGGCATTGCCCTGACCCCGGTCAAATTCGGCATCTCCTTCACCGTCACCCATCTCAATCAGGCCGGTGCGCTTGTGCACGTCTATTCTGATGGTTCCATCCACCTCAATCATGGTGGAACGGAAATGGGGCAGGGCCTGTTTCTTAAGGTCGCCCAGGTGGTTGCCGAGGAGTTCCAAGTCGATCTAGATCGCATCAAGATCACCGCCACCGATACCGCAAAAGTGCCCAACACCTCGCCTACCGCCGCCTCTTCCGGAACCGATCTGAATGCGATGGCTGCCCGCAATGCCGCCAAAACCATCAAGGGTCGGATGATCCAGTTTCTCGCCGAACACTGGTCTGTGGTCCCGTCCAGTATCGTCTTCGATGCCGGCCAGATCAGCTCCGGCGCGCATGCCATGAGCTTCGATGACCTCGCCCACTCTGCCTATATGGAGCGCGTCTCCCTGTCTTCGACCGGCTATTACGCCACGCCAAAGATCAGCTGGGATCGCAAGGCGGGCAGGGGGCGACCATTCTATTATTTCGCCTACGGAGCCGCCGTTTGTGAAGTCGCCATCGACACGCTGACCGGCGAAAACCGAATCCTTCGCGCTGATCTGCTCCAGGATGTCGGTCAGTCGATCAATCCGGCCATCGATCTCGGTCAGATTGAAGGCGCCTTTGTGCAGGGCGCGGGCTGGCTGACCACCGAGGAGCTGGTGTTTGACGCGGCGGGTATCCTCAAAACTCACGCGCCCTCCACCTACAAAATCCCGACCATTTCCGACCGCGCACCCGATATGCGCATCCATCTCTGGGATCGCGGCAAAAACCGCGAGGACGTGATCTACAAGTCCAAGGCCGTCGGCGAGCCACCCTTCATGCTGGGCATTTCCGCATTGATGGCCCTGTCCGATGCCATCGCCCAGGCCCGGCCAGACAATGCCTATCCAGATCTCGGCAGCCCCGCCACGCCCGAACGCGTGCTGATGGCCGTTGAGCGTGAGGGACAAAAGTGAGCATAGGCTTGGACGATATCCCCGCCCATCTTGACCGCTGTGAGGCCCTCGTCCGTATCGTGGTGATCGCGTCGCAAGGTTCCGTGCCGCGCGAGGCCGGGGCCAGCATGATCGTGTCACGACAGGGGCAAGAGGGGACCATTGGAGGGGGTGCCTTAGAGCTCTCGGCCGTGGATAGGGCCCGATCTCTGCTCGACGCCCCCGACACCCCTTATCTCAGATCCGTGATAAGTGTGCCGCTTGGCCCGAATTTGGGCCAATGTTGCGGTGGAAATGTCAAAATTCTGTTTGAGCGATATTTTCGAAATTCTCAAATAGAGCAAAACGAAACAGGGGGAGAGGCGGGCCTTTATGCACGTTCGCTGGCCTCTGGATCCGCTCCAATTTTGCTGCGCGATCGAAAGGCTTTGCCTGAGACATTGCCCCTGCATGTTCGAAGCGCGGTCATGGCCATGTTGATCGGTCGTGAGCCGCACCGTCCGCTGCTGGTCGATCCCGCCGGCGAGGATCAGGCCTGGTGGATCGAACCGGCCCGGCCGCAGATCACGAATATCGCCCTTTACGGCGCCGGTCATGTCGGTCGCGAAATCGTTCGGGTGATGGCTGGCCTGCCAATAAAGATTATCTGGATCGACACGTCGTTAGAACGATTTCCCGACATCTTGCCCGTTCACGCCCAAAGACTGATCGCGCAAAGCCCCGTCGATGCTGTCGCCCACATTCCCGCCGACAGCCTCCATCTGGTGTTGACCTATTCTCATGCGTTCGACCTCCAAGTCTGCCTCGCAATTCTGGCACGCAATGAATTCGGTTTCCTCGGCCTGATCGGGTCAAGCACGAAGCGCGCCCGGTTTCTCAAACGCCTTGGCGAGGCCGGCATAGACCAAGCCCGCCTGTCCCGTCTGACCTGTCCCATCGGCATTGGCGACATCCATGGTAAGGAGCCGGCGGTAATCGCCGTCTCCGTCGCCGCCCAGTTGTTGCAGGTCATCCAGCGGCGCCAGATCGACCAGACAATTCTGAAAGAACACGCATGAGCCAGTATCGCACTCCGCCCGTCATTCTGCGCGGTCAGACCCTGGCCTTTAATGGCAATCCCTTCAAACAGGATCCGAGTTCAACCCTGCGCCATGAGTGTGACGGTGCCGTGATGCTGGAGGGTGGCCGGATCATTGCGGCCGGCCGGGCTGGCGATGTGATCAGCGCCAATCCCGGCTATGACGTGACCCATTATGGTGACGACGCCTTGATCATGGCCGGCTTCGTCGACACGCATATGCACTACCCCCAGACCGACATTGTCGCCTCCTATGGCGAGCAATTGTTGGAATGGCTCGAACGCTACACCTTCCCGGAAGAGCAGCGCTACGGCGACCCAGACTATGCGCGTCTGATGGCAGATGTTTTCCTCGAACAGTGTTTACGCAATGGCACGACGAGCGCTTCGGTGTATGCGACGGTCCACCCCGAATCCGTTGACGCATTCTTCCAGGCCGCGAGCGACCGCAACATGCGCATGGCCTGCGGCAAGGTTTGCATGGACCGAAATGCGCCGGCTGAATTGATCGATACCGCGCAAACGGCCTATGACCAATCCGCGGCCCTGCTGAAGCGATGGCACGGCAAGGGTCGCAATACCTACGCGATCACGCCGCGTTTCGCGCCGACCTCAACGCCCGAGCAGCTCGAGGCTCTGGGGGCGCTGTGGCAGGAAAACCCGAATGCCCTGATGCAGACGCATATCTCTGAGAATGCCGAAGAGATTAAGTGGGTCACCGAATTGTTCGACGATCTGCCGGACTATTTCGGTGTCTATGATGCTTTTGGCCTGACCGGTCCTGGCGCGATATTTGGCCATGCCATCCATCTGACGGATCGCGAACGGGCCGCCATGGCGGCCTCGGGGTCTGCAATTGCACACTGCCCAACTTCCAATGCGTTCCTTGGATCGGGCGTGTTCAATATGGCGGTTAATCGCGGCACCCCGATCAGCCTTGCTTCAGATGTTGGCGGTGGCCCGGATTTTTCGATGTTCGCCACCCTGCGAGCGGCCGCCCAGGCCGCGCGCTATCATGGCCACAGCTTGCATCCGGTCCAGGCTTTCTGGTTGGCGACCATCGGGGGCGCGGAGGTTCTCAGGATGGGTGATCGGGTCGGAAATCTCGCCGTCGGCATGGAGGCGGATCTGACGGTCCTTGATCTTAAATCCACCGAACAGATCGCGCGCCGTATCGATCGCGCCGAAAATATCGAGGACACGCTCTTTGCGCAGATGATCCTTGCTGACGATCGGGCGGTGCGGGAAACCTGGATCGGAGGCGTGCGCCAATATCAGGCCACGTTGGATCGATAGAGCAAGCCGAAGACCCGCCGGAGCGCGGCCGAATTTATCGGCTTGAGGAGCACATGATCGAATCCAGCCGCCAGCAATTCTTCCTCTCGATAGGCCGCGGCGGGCGGGAGCATCGCGAGCATTTTCGTGTGCGCGGCGCTCTCTCGCTGACGCATGGATGTCATCAAAGTTTCACCACTCATATCCGACATCTGAAGGTCGATGAGCACGACATCATAGGATTGGCGCCCGAAGTGATTCAGGGCCGATTTTCCGGTCCGAACACTATCGAATTGAACACGACCGCCGGTCAGCGAGTCTTTGATAGAGGACTGCAATACTAGCTGGTTGGTCCGGCTCTCTTCAACGAGTAGAATGCGAATATCTGAGTTCAGCAAAATCGGTTGCTGGACAAGTGGTTGCGTCGGAATTGAGTGCTGGTCGCCGCGTTGAAGCGGTAAGTCGATTGTCAGTGTCGTGCCCTGGCCTGCTTCACTGTGGATGGAGAGCGTACCCCCCAGGATTTTGGTGAGTCTGGACGCCATTGCCAGTCCAAGACCTGCCCCGCCATAGAGTCGGGTTTTGGAGCTGTCGACCTGATGGAATGGGTTGAAAATATCCTGTCGGTGCTCCGGAGCAATTCCGATTCCGGTATCCGTTACCTCTATGCAGGTTTGAATCACACGCGTCCGGGGGTCTTGGGATTGACGAACCGCAATTTTGACGGAGCCGTTTGCGGTGAACTTCACGGCATTGCTCAGAATGTGCTCGAGTGTTTGACGCAGTTTTTCGACATCGCCAAACAGGCACGGGTGGGACATGTCCATGAGGTCGACCGACCAGTTCAAATTTTTGGCTTTCGCAGTTCCGATCCAACGCGCGGAGGCGCGCTCAATCAGGTCCGACAGCAAGAAATGCTGCTTTTCGGTCGTTGCGGAGGCGGTGTCGAGTTGCGCGAGATCCAGAACATCCGTCAACATTTCTAGCAATGTCTCTCCCGACTCTGTCATCAATTCGAGAATGTTTTCCTGTTTTTCCGACAATCCACCTTCCATCCGAAGCGCCATGGTGAGGCCGAGGACCCCGTTGAGCGGTGTCCGGGTTTCATGCCCCATATTGGACAGGAATTCCGACTTGGAACGATTGCCCGCCTCGGCCGCCTCAAGGGCGTGGCTCAGCTCGGAATAGGCTTGCATGGTTGCGGATCGGAAGGTGGAGCCCAAAAAGACGGCCCACCCACAGGCCGCGACACACGCCAGGACCAAAACAAGGGTCGGCGCCGCAGCTCCGTCAACGACCGTGCCGGGAACAGTTTGCATATTGGCCAGCCAGACCACGCCAGCAAAAAACAGGATGAGGGGAATCGAGAATACCATCGCTCCAACACGACCCCAGGCGATGTAGACGCCCAAAAGTATGCCGGGCAGGTAAATCGCTGCCGGCGGGAAGCCGCCGCGATTGCCCCATGCCGCGAGAACGGTGATGATCAGCGTGATCGCCAGATTGACCGCAATGGAGATATCCGGCTTGCGAAATCGGCCGCCCGCATATGCCGTCGCTGCATACATAAACGCGCCTGCCAGACCCAGTAATGCCATACCGGGCCGGCCCAGGCCCGTGATCGATAGAACGAGCGAATTGCCCAGTGCAGTGGCTGTCATCATCACGCCGAAGGCAATAGCGATACGGGCGCGGATTGTATGATGATGGTCTTTGCGCAAATCTGATTGCGTAAATTGATCAACAAAATTCCAGAACATGCGCCACCCCTCGCTATGAGCGGGACATGATGCAGGCAAGCGGTTAAACTGTATCTAATTTGGAGGTGGTTTTCGGAGGCAACCGGACATGTTGTGTGGTGAGACTTTTTGCGTCCCTTTTGGAACCAAAAAGGGTGGCCGTTACTGAGCCACCCAGGCCCCCAAAACCGCCCGTTCCTCATCCGTCATCTCGGTAAAATTACCCGGTGGCATGGTATTCGTCGTCACGGACTGCATCAGTATCCGTGCCGAGTTCGCCCGGATTTCGGCAATCGTATCCAGGCGCAGACCGGCCGGGGCGACGTCCATATACTCATCCGTTGGCGACGCGCTGTGACAGGTCGCGCAATGTGTCTGGACGATCTCCAAAACCCGCGCATCCGGGACACCCGTCTCCATCACGGGCGCAGCGTCACCCGGTTTCCAGCTGGCAAACAGCATCATCGCGATCATCAGTGCGATCGCCGTCGGCCATTGCCAGGCGAGCGCCTTGCCATGCCCACCGGCGTCATGCGTGTTGAACCAGTGTCGGATCACCGCGCCAATCGGCAGCAGGAAGGCCACGATTACCCAGCTGGCCTCGTGCCCAAACGTCATCGGGTAGTGGTTGGAGATCATAAGGAACAGGACGGGCAGGGTGAGGTAGTTATTGTGGGTCGAGCGCAGCTTGGCGATGATGCCAAACTCGGGGTCTGGCGTCCGGCCGGCCTTGAGATCCTCCACCACAATCTTTTGGTTGGGGATGATCACAAAGAACACATTCGCCGACATGATCGTACCGATCATCGCCCCCACATGCAGGAAGGCCGCACGGCCGGAAAACACCTGGCCCAGCCCCCATGTCGCGCCAACAAACAGCAC
>JAQXCQ010000013.1 GCA_029251785.1 Maricaulis sp.
GGTGACCGGGATGATTACGGCGAGAACCACACCTTCAACGGAACCGCCGACAGTACCATCACTGGGGCGATATACTTGCCCGCCGGCGATATCAGCTTCCAGGGCGACTTCTCTGGTGATAACGGCTGCATGCAGCTGGTTGGCAACACGGTCGCGTTTGGCGGCAATGCCAATATTTCAACGGATTGTTCCGACACCGGCATCGATTACGCTGAAGTGCCCGGTGATGTCCGGTTGGTAGAATAGGCCATGCAGCGCTTCTTCCAACACATATTCCAACGCATACGCCAAAACGAGTCCGGCGCCGCCGCGGTCGAATTCGCCTTCATAGGCCCCCTCCTCGCCGCGCTTTTTCTTGGCGTCTTTGACGTCGGTACCATGGTCTATGACCGCACCGACATCCACTCCGCTGCACGCAGTGGCGCGCAATATTTCATGGCTGGCGGTACCGATTTGGCCGTCGCCCAGGAACTGATCACCGATTCCTGGACCAGCCGCTCCGAGACTGCCCTGGTTTCCGTCGAGAAATGCTGCAAGTGCGCCGGTGTCGACGTGGAATGCGGGACATTGTGCGACGATGACAGCGTTCCGGATATATTCTTCAGCATCGAAATCAAAACCCAGCTTGAAGGCGTATTCGGGGAGTATGATGTCGCAGTATCGGAGCTTGTCCGTGCGCGATGAATTGAACGTCTTCACCCGTCTCCGCAAACGGTTTGCCCGCGATCAGTCCGGTGCCAGCGCGCTGGAATTCGCGATGATTTCCCCAGTCTTGCTGTTTATGATCATCGGCATCATCCAGCTTGGCTTCGCCCTCAATAAAGGAGCTACGGTTCAATGGGTATCCGAGCGGGCCCTGCGCACCGCCATGCTGGATCGCGATGTCAGCGCCGTCGAGCTTCAATCATTGATCCAGACTGAATTGGCGACCATGGGCAATCGCTTCGAGGTTGATGTTGCCTACACCATCGACAGCGCCGGTCCCGTTGCGATTGGCCGCCTGACCGTCGATTATAAATTCCCGATCATCCTGCCGATGATGGATGTTTTTTATTCTCAATTCAGCGTCGACACCAGCATACCACTCCCCTAGCCCTCTCTTCAGAAGCCGCGCCGTATTGACCTCGCGCGTCTGCTTCGTCAGACCTATGTCATGACCCAGACACACCCTCATCTCCACACCGCCCGCGCCATTCTCAATCGTCTGATTGCCTTCGACACCACCTCGCGCAATTCCAATCTGGAGTTAATCGATCATGTTGAAGCCATGCTCACGGCAGCGGGCGCACGCTGCCAGCGCATTGTCAGTCCCGACGGAGCGAAGGCCAATCTTCACGCCTTCATAGGCCCGGATATCGACGGCGGAGTGGTGCTATCTGGGCATACAGACGTTGTCCCCGTCGACGGTCAAAACTGGACCTGCGACCCCTTCGACATGATCGAGAGAGACAACCGTCTCTACGGCCGCGGCACCTGCGATATGAAAGGCTTCATCGCCTGCGCCCTGGCTTTTGCCCCGGCCTTTGCCTCGGCGTTTGCTGCAGGAAGCCTCAAGCGCCCGATCCATTTTGCCTTGTCCTATGATGAGGAAGTTGGCTGCCTTGGCGCGCCGGCGATGATCAATTCGATCATGAAACAATCGCCCAAGCCCGCGATCGTCTTTGTTGGCGAACCCACCAACATGAAAGTGGTAACCGCGCACAAAGGCCTGTTTTCCATGCGGGTTTGCGTCCAGGGTCAGGCCGGGCATTCCAGCCTCGTCAATGACGGAGCCTGCGCTGTCACCCATGCCGTGCCGATGATGCAATACCTCGTCGACGCGGCCGCCAACATGAAAGCGGCAGCCCCGGAGGACTCTCCCTTCGACCCACCCTATGGCACACTGACTATCGGTCGTGTGCAAGGCGGTGTCGCCGCCAACATCCTCGCCGCCGAAGCCAGTTTCGATACGCTGGTTCGTCCGGCGCCCTGGGATGATACCGACGCATTGGAAACCGGCCTGCGCGATCTCGCTGGTCGTATAGAAACCGATATGAAAACTGGCGCACCGCGCGCCTCCATCACCATCGACACACGCTCTGATGTCCCCGCCTTCAGCCGCGAACCCGACGGGGCAGCCGAACGCCTTGCCCGCCAACTCACCGGCGACAATGCGACCCACGTGGTCAGCTATGGCACGGAGGCCGGCCAGTTCCAGCATGCCGGCTTGTCCGTCGTCGTCTGCGGTCCCGGCTCCATCTCCCAGGCGCATCAGCCCGATGAATTCATCGAGATAGACCAGATGGACCAGTGCTGTGTCTTCATGGAGCGCCTGGTCGCGCATCTGGAGCGCTGATCTTGTCGACAGGCCCCGGCGCCCACACGCGCTTTCAGCGCGCATCAATCGCCGGAAGTGTGGGTGTCACACAGCTCATAGCCTTCGGCACATCCTTGTATTTGCTCGCAATACTGGCCAACCCCATTGGGTTGTCTACCGGCTGGTCTCTGCCCTGGATAACCGGCGGCATGTCGGTCGGTCTGCTCGCCAGCGCCGTTGTCGCTCCGTGGGTCGGAGAGCAAATTGCTCACAAGGGAGGCCGAAAAGTCTTGGCGGCAAGCGCTGTCCTGTTTGCCTGTGGTCTGGTTGTCATCGGCCTGTCCCAATCCCTGCTCGTCTACATGTCTGGTTGGGCTTTGATGGGGTTGGGAATGGCGTCGGGCCTTTATGATTCAGCATTTAGCACTTTAGGCCGGGTGTTTGGTGACAAAACACGGCCGATGATTTCCATCATTGTGATCATTGGCGGGTTCGCCAGCACTGTCTTCTGGATCATCGGCGGCCTTATGCTGGAAACACTCGGCTGGCGCACCGTGTGTTTTGCCTATGCGGCCTGTCACATCGCGATCAATCTGCCGATATTTCTGGTCGCAGTCCCGTCTCGACTTCCTGAGGTTAAATCCGAAACAGATCACCGCGCCCGATTTCATCTGAGTGATTACACCGATCCAAAATTCCTGTTCTTGGCCCTGCTGTTTATGCTCGAGGTTCTGGTCGCCACCATCATGGGCGTTCATTTGATCAGTTTGTTGGGCATGATGGGCCAAACCCTGGCCACGGCCATTGCTATTGCTGCTCTGCTGGGCCCGTCCCAGATTGCCGGCCGGTTGATCGAACTGGCTGTTGGCTCTCGCATTCTCCCAACCACGGCGACAATCATCGCCCTTCTGGTCATGATAGCCGGTCTTGTCTTCATGGCGCTGCTGCCCGGCATGACGACATCGGCCATGCTGCTTTATGGGGCCGGAATTGGTGTATTATCCGTCGCCCGCGGGACTCTGCCCCTGACCCTGTTCAGTCAAGAATTCTACCCTGTCCTTATCGGTCAGATCGCTCGTCCCATTGCCCTCACTCAGGCCGCCGCTCCAACAATCGGGGCCCTTATGCTGGTGAATCTAGGCGCGGCCGGATCACTTTTGATCCTGTCCGGCGTCTGTATCATGGCCCTTGTGGCAGCAATCATCTTGCGAACAATGAGTGACGTAACCCACTGACAAAAATCATAATTTGCCTAATTTTATGCGGCAATCCATACTGATCAGATCGCGGTGGGGTAACGCATATGGGACAAGAATTGCTGAGGGATTGGAGCGCCTCACATGCAAATTCGTTTGGCGACGAGACCCTGCTCTTGCACCATCGCTTGAAAGATTCCGGCTTGTTTAGCCGACAGGCGCTGGCCGAATTGATCGGCAATTGCTCGTCCGAACATTATAATCTCAACACGATGGGCCACGACCCTGAAACCTCTGAGTGGCGCGAGGGCGTTATTGGCGATGCTTCAGGCGAGGACGTTTTGGCATCGATCGAGCGCGGTCGGATCTGGTTGAATTTGCGGGGGGTTGAGGAAATTGACCCACGGTACAAAACTTTGCTGGATGAAATCTTCGACGAAATATCCGCGAGGGTTCCTGACTTTGCACCCTTCAAGACCAAATTGGGTATTCTTGTCTCATCGCCAAAAGTTCAGGTCTATTATCACGCTGACATTCCGGGCCAGATGCTCTGGCACCTGGAGGGAACAAAGCGGATTTACATCTACCCAACCACCGATAAGTTTTTGAGCCAGCAAGACCTCGAGGGCATTATTACCGGCGAGACCGAGGAAGATTTGCCCTTTGATTCGATCTTCGATGACGAAGCCACTATCTATCATTTGCAACCGGACCAAATGCTGTTCTGGCCGCTTAATTCTCCGCATCGCGTGACCAATGATGACTGTATCAATATCTCCGTCACCACCGAGCATTACACCGACGACATCCGAAAATCCTACGCCGTCAATTATGCAAATGGCATCCTTCGAAGAGTGCTCGGTTTGAAGCACCTCTCTCGCTCACTGACCAGTCCCTTGGTCTATCCCAAAGCGGCTTTTGCCATGCTCTGGCGGACGCTAAAACTGAACCGGTCCCGGGAAATAGACCTCATGGTCGACTTCGCGATCGACACTGGATCAAAAACCGGCATCAAGGACATTCCCGCTTACGCTAAATAGCCTTGCGGGAACAACAGGCTCTCTCATCCCCGATTCAGCGCTTGACTCTCTTCATTTTTGTGCCGAACATAAAGGGAACATCACGAAGAGACCTGCATGAAATCTGTGCCCTCACACCCAGACGGGCGGCCGCTTTTGGCTGCGCTGCGTCGCGATATCAACGCGCTTGATTTGCCCAATTTAACGCGGGCAAGCAAGGGTAGATGTGCGTCGATATCTGCGAACGAGATGACGTCGCAGGGGAGATCACAAGGCACAGATTCAGGGCCCCTCAGCCTGCAATCCGGTCTGCACGAAGTGCGCCCCGCAGGCTATCTCGACACACCCGCCGCACTCAGTTTTCAGACCGGCCTGCTCGCGCGCACCCTGTACAAGCAACAAGCCCTGCGGCCCATTATCTGGGTCCGTCCCGCCGGATCCCAGGCACATGATTTTGGTCGGCCCAGCCCCCACGCCCTCACCCGTCTGGGTATTGCGCCCGAACACATCTTGCTGGTTGAGGCGCGTGAAATGACCGACCTTTTATGGGCCATGGAAGAAGGTCTGCAGGCGGGTGCCCTGGTGATCGGCGAGATCGGCCGCACGGCGCGCTACGACCTCACCGCCTCCAAACGTCTACACATGGCCGCGCGCGCGCGCCACGGCCACGCCCTCATCCTGCGTCGTCATGATGATCATCAACCCAGCGCCGCCCAGACGCGCTGGCAGGTCTCCGCCATGGAAAGTCCGCCCGCCCCGTGGAAGGGCGCAAACGGGCTACCGGGTCTGGGCCCGCCGCGCTATCGCGCAATATTAGAACGGGTCAGGGGCGGCCCACCGGGAGAATTCAAGATCGAGTGGAAAAATGCGTCGCTTCATGTCCTTCAGCCTGCCCCGCTGGCCCACCCAGCGGCGACGCAGAACCAGCGTCTCGCCGTCTGATAATCCAGACCAGCCCTTTGCCCTGGTCCACACCACCACCGGCGGTGAGCGCCTTTACGCACTCGACACCAATGCTGCACGTCGCGGCCTGCGCGAGGGCCAATCCCTCGCCGATGCCAAAGCGCTGGAACCCGATCTGCGCATTGCCGCCGCCAATCCCGATGCCGACCGTCGTCTGCTACAGGCCCTGGCCCGCTGGTGTGGCCGCTGGTCACCCTGGACCGCACCCGATCCGGGCGCGCCGGGTCGCGATGGCATATTGCTCGACATTACCGGATGTGCCCGCCTGTTTGATGGCGAAAAAAACCTCGTCACCGCCGCCCTGACCGCCATGCGGGATCAGGGTCTCACCGCCCATGTCGCTGTTGCGCCCACGATCGGACTGGCCTGGGGGTTAGCGCGCTATGCCGCCCCGCGCCGCAAAGAGGGATGGCTTAGCGTCGATGATATCCAGCCAGCCCTCAACACCCTGCCCGTTGAAGCCCTGCGTATTGGCGATACCGCCGCCACCTTGCGCCGCTTTGGTCTCAAGCGCGTCAGCGATATTTCCGCCCTGCCCGGTGCCAGCCTGACGCGTCGCTTCGGCCGCGACTTGCCGCGCCGTCTGGCCCAGGCCGGTGGCAGCGAGGATGAAGTTCTCAACCCGCTGCAACACAAGACCGTCTTTCGCGCCCGTCTGCGCTTTCCCGAAGCCCTGCTTTTGCTCGACAGTCTCAAACAGGCCGTCAGCGAGAATGCCAAAACCCTGTGCGCGCATCTGGAAGGTGAGGGCCGCGGCCTGCGCCAGGTCGAGCTGCACCTGTTCCGCGTCGACGGGAAAACTCATCTGCTCACACTCGGCACCGCCGCTCCCGCCTGTGACCCGGGCCATATCAGCCGCCTGTTCAATGAAAAACTTGATCGCGCCGAGATCGATATCGGCTTTGGTATAGACGTCGTCGAACTCATCGTGACGCGCACTGAGATCATGTCTGGCAGCCAGAACTCCCTGGTCCGCACCGCCCATATCGATGCCGAAGACATGGCCCGCCTGACCGATCGTCTCGGCGTTCGTCTCGGCCCCGAGCGCATCAAACAGGCCGCCTACCGCCAAAGCCATATCCCCGAACGCGCCAGTGGCTGGCGTGCCAGCCCCGCCAGCAACCCACTGATCCTGCGCGACAACGCTTCACAAATCAGTCTTGCCCCGTCGGCGATAGAGACACCAACCCCAGACCGCCCCCTCCTCATCCTCACCCGCGCCGAACCGGCCGAAGCCGTGGCCGAAATCCCCGACGGGCCCCCGCGCAGTTTTTTGTGGCGTCGTACCCGCCACCAGATCAGTCGCGCTGAGGGCCCCGAACGCCTCGCCCCGGAATGGTGGCGCGATCAGCTGGCTGCCAAAACCCGCGACTATTTCCGCGTCGAAACCACAGACGGCCGCCGTTTCTGGCTCTATCGCGAAGGCCTCTACCAAACCGAAACCAACCAGCCCGTCTGGTACGTCCACGGTGCCTCATGACCCAATTCGCCGAATTCATCACCGCCAGCAATTTCACCTTCCTGCACGGCGCCTCCCATGCCGAGGAATTGGTGATGCAGGCTCGCGCGCTGGAACTGTCGGCCATTGGGATAGCGGATCGAAACAGTTTCGCCGGTATCGTCCGGGCGCATCTGGCGGCGAAGGATGCCGGGATCAAATTGCTGGTCGGCGTGCGCCTGGTCACCACATGCGATTTCCAGATCGCCGCCTATCCGCGCAACAAGACCGCCTATGGCCGCCTGACCCGCATGCTGACTGATGCCAATTTTCGCTCAAAGAAAGGCACGTGCGATCTGTGGCTCGACCAGATGGGTGCAGCCTCGCAGGATCAGGTCTTCATCCTCATACCCTCATGGCCCGTTACCGATGACTGGACCAACAAGGCCCGCCAATTCCTTGCCGCATCAAAGGCTGAGCACGCCCTCGCCCTGAGCCGCAATTTCGACGGACAGGATGGTCAGCGCTTGCAGGAAATCAACGCCCTCGCCGCCACGCTCAACATCCCCGCCATCGCTACTACAGACGCGCTCTACCACGCCCCCAATCGCAAACCCCTGGCCGATGTCGTCACCTGTATCCGCGAACATGTGACCATCAAGACCGCCGGCTACAAACTGACCGCCAATGCGGAACGCCACCTCAAACCCGCGGCCGAAATGACCCGTCTGTTTCGCGGCTATCAGGCGGCGGTCGCCCACAGTCTCACTCTGGCCAAGCGCATCAATTTCAGCCTCGATGAGCTGGTCTATTCCTACCCCACCGAAGTCATTGGCGAGAATGAAACACCCATCGAAACCCTGCGTCGCCTCACCACCGAAGGCCTGATCACCCGCTACCCCACACGCCTGCCCGCTAAAATCAAAAACGCCATCACCCACGAACTCAATCTGATCGAAGAGCTCAATTACGCCTCCTATTTCCTCACCGTCTACGACATTGTCCGCTATGCCCGCAGCCGCCAAATATTGTGTCAGGGCCGCGGTTCCGCCGCCAATTCCGCAGTCTGCTACGCCATCGGCATTACTGAGGTCGACCCATCACGTATCGATCTTTTATTTGAACGCTTCATCTCGGCCGAACGCGGCGAACCGCCTGATATCGATGTTGATTTCGAGCATGAGCGGCGCGAGGAGGTGATCCAGTATATCTACGAAAAATACGGACGCCGCCGCGCCGCCATGACCGCGACGGTCAATTGCTATCGCCCGCGCGGCGCCATCCGCGAGGTCGGCAAGGTGTTTGGCCTGTCTGGCGATATCATCTCGGCCCTGTCCAAGACGATCTGGGGCTGGTCCTCCGATGATCTGACCGAGGACCGGATCCGCAATGAGCTCGGCATCGACCCTCACGAGCCGGGCATTGCCCAGACGCTTAAATATGCCCGCGAGCTGATGGGCTTTCCGCGCCATCTCTCCCAGCACCCGGGTGGTTTCGTCATGACCCAGGGCCGGCTCGACGAAATTGTTCCGATCCACAATGCCGCCATGCCCGAACGCACGGCGCTGGAATGGGACAAGGAAGATATCGACGCGCTCGGCCTGATGAAGGTCGATGTGCTGGGCCTGGGCATGTTGTCCTGTGTCTCTCGCGCGCTCGCCTTCATCGAGCAACACTATGACCGCCCCCTGCCCGTCGCCGACATCCCCGCCGAGGATCCCGCTGTTTATGACATGATCTGCGAGGCTGACACGGTCGGCGTTTTTCAGATCGAGAGCCGCGCCCAGATGACCATGTTGCCGCGCCTCAAACCGCGCAATTTCTACGATCTGGTGATCGAGGTTGCCATCGTCCGTCCCGGCCCGATCCAGGGCGATATGGTGCACCCCTATCTGCGCCGCCGCTCTGGCATCGAACCGGTGGAATTTCCCTCAAAGGCCCTCGAGGAGGTGCTGGGCAAGACGCTGGGCATCCCTCTTTTCCAAGAACAGGCCATGCGCATCGCCATTGTTGCTGCCGGTTTCACGCCTGCGGAATCCGACCAATTGCGCCGCGCCATGGCCGCCTTTCGCCGCGCCGGCACGATCTATGAAATGGGCGAAAAACTGATCGCCGGCATGCTCGCCAACGGCTATGAGCGCGAGTTTTCCGAGCGCTGCTTCAAACAGCTCGAGGGCTTTGGCGAATACGGCTTTCCCGAAAGCCATGCCGCCAGCTTCGCCCTCATTGTCTACGTCTCCTGCTGGATCAAACACTACTTCCCCGACGTCTTCCTCGCCGCCCTGCTCAACGCCCAGCCGATGGGATTTTACGCCCCCGCCCAGCTGGTCCGAGATGCCCGCGAACACGGCGTTGAAGTGCGCCCGCCCGACGTCAACCGGTCCGACTGGGACTGCACGCTGGAACCGGCCGCCCGACCGCAAGAGCCCACCGCCGAGGGCGGAGGCCGCTTTGCCGTGCGTCTGGGTCTGCGCCAGATCAAGGGTATGAAAGAGCCCGCCGCCGCCCGCATTATTGCCGCCCGCGCCGCCGCTGGTCGCTTCGACAGTGTCGATGATCTCGCCCGTCGCGCCGGCCTCGATCGCGGCACCACAGACCGCCTCGCCACGGCCGACGCCTTCACCTCCATCGATCTCAATCGTCGCAAGGCCGGCTGGACAGCGCTGGCCCAGGCCGGTGCACCCCTGCCCCTGTTTGAACATGTCAGCGATTACGGCACTGAGGCCGCCACTGCCCTGCCCGACATGTCGCTCGGCGAAGAAGTCGCCCACGATTATGCCAGCCTGCGCCTGTCGCTAAAGGCCCACCCGCTCAGCTTCTTCCGCCCCGAATTTGAAAGCCGCGGCCACACCCGCGCCTGCGATCTGCCCGCCGCCCGCGACGGCTCCTGGATCACGGTGGCTGGGTTGGTGTTGGTGCGCCAACGCCCCGGCTCCGCCAGCGGCGTCATCTTCGCCACCCTGGAGGACGAGACCGGTGTCGCCAATGTCATCGTCTGGCCAAAAACCTTCGATCGCTACCGCAAAACCGTCATGCGCGCCAAGCTGGTCGGCGTCACTGGCCGCCTGCAAAAGGAAGGCAAGGTCATCCACCTGATCGCCAACCGCCTGACCGACCACTCCGCCCGCCTGGCCGACCTCGCCGACGGCGCAGACTTCTGCGAAACCCCCGCCCACGCCGACGAAATCAACCGCCCCGACGCCGACCCAAGGACGGTGGCGCTATACCGCCGGGTGATGCGCGGGGAGAAGCTGGAGGATATTATGCCGGGCAGCCGGGATTTTCATTGA
>JAQXCQ010000019.1 GCA_029251785.1 Maricaulis sp.
AGCGCTACATCACGAAGCCAAGCCGCGGTTTTAATCATTCTGTCCAGATCAATCCCGGTGGCAAAGCCAGCCCGGTCGAGCATGTAGATGACATCCTCCGTCGCGACATTCCCGGTCGCATTCGGCGCAAACGGGCAACCACCGATCCCGCCGCAGGACGCATCGATCACATCCACGCCCGCCTCGATCGCTGCATAGATGTTTGCCAGTGCCGTATTGCGCGTATTGTGGAAATGCATGCGCAGCATCATGCCGCCGCTTTCCGCGCGAACGCTTTCAACCACTTGGGAAACGGTCCAGGGATTGGCGACGCCAATGGTGTCGCCCAGCGCAAACTCCATCGCACCCGCTTGCCGAGCACGCGCGGCCAGCTTGGGCAAAATGGACAAGTCCACCTCGCCATCAAAGGGATCACCGAAGGCCACCGATACCGTGACCGAAACAGGCACGCCCTCATCGTGCGCGAGCACGGCAATGCGATCAAATAGGTCGGCGGTCTGCTCCGGTGTGGCGTTCTGGTTCTTCAGGCCGAAGCCGGGTGAGGCGACCATGACGTAATTGATCTCGTCACACTTGGCATCGAGGGCGCGGCGCATACCACGCTCATTCAATGCCAGACCGATATGCGTGACGCCGTTATCGCGCTGTAGCAGCGCCATTACTTCTGCGCTGTCGGCCATAGCCGGAACCATCTTCGGGTGCACGAAGCTTGCGACTTCCATCCGCCCGACGCCGGCTTCGACGAGCCGGCCGATGAATTCAACTTTCATGTCCGTGGACAGCAGTACCGGGTCATTCTGCAGACCATCACGTGGTCCGACTTCGACTATTTCTATGGTGCGGGTCATTGGCTTACCAGCTGATGGTGGCGCGGAGGGCAGGTGTAGCGAAGAACCCTTCGCCCTCTGTAGCGCATCTTGTAAATAAGGTGGCAAGCACGGTTTCATCCCCACGGGAATAATTGGTGCCTGCTGAGAGGGAGCTATGACAAATACCGAGATCCGCCAAAGTGCCCTGCAGAGCTATTCGGAGGCGCGTACGGTCAAGAACTTCCCCGACCGTGGACACAGTGCTCACTGTAACACTTTCCCCTAGTAGTAGCGCAAGAAGCTCGTCATCCCGAGACAGATCCAACACAATCATCGTCGGTTCCTCACGGCTTTCAGCAAACGCTAGCACCTCTTCGGCGGTTCCCAACATCGTGTCTGTGCCCAACGAAAACACCAGGCTTGGTTCGGTATAGCTAGATGCCGTGACGATCTCGTACGGTGATATCCCTGCAATCGTTTGCGAATAGTGCCGCGCGGCACGGACCTGATCCGCCAGGCGGACGGCGTAGGCGTTGGGGATAACCACACCCCGTGTCGCTACTTGCCAGCTCAGTCCGGCGGCCAGCGTTAGCATCAGGGCGACCATCATCGCTTTGCCCCGTTCGGCGACAAGTGTTGCACCGGTCAAAGCGATGAAAATCGCGACCACGGCAAACACGCCGGCGGTCAGTTGGGCATTAAAGCCCAGCTCAAATCCACCCTGGAAACCTGCGAGCGACAGGCGCACGGCGTCCCAGCTGGCATTCTCGCCATACATGACAAACGCCACCGGTAGCACGATGGCAAACACCAGCCCTGCAAAGCCAAACATCGCCCAGCTGACCCATCTTTGCCACTGTGCCGCCTTCGCCAGCTCGATAAATCCCCAGCCCGCAATCAGTGCAAGGGCGGGGTAGGCGGGGAGGACGTAGTGGGGGAGTTTGGTGGGTAGAATTTCAAAGACCAGCCAGGTCGGGATCGCCCAGGCGATCAGAAATTTGGCCGCGTCAAATGCGCGCTC
>JAQXCQ010000025.1 GCA_029251785.1 Maricaulis sp.
GCCAGATTGGTTTGCATGAAGCCGCGGCCCCTACGACCGCCGAGCCAATGTAAAAATTGCGAAATCGAGTCGACCTGATCGTCATGTGTACCGTCAGGAAAGGCTGCCATTTCGCGACGTAGTGTGTCCCACCATGGAAGCTGGGTCGGGAATATGATCGCGCCGCTTTGAAGCGCGTCCAGCTGTGGGATCAGTCGATCAAGTTTGGAGCCGGTCGCTTTTACGGTTTGAAAAAGAACAATTTTATCAGCCCGAAACTGTTGAATCAGGGCGGTTCCATTGGAGGAGTCTTCAACGAGAACACGATCAGGTCGCCATTTGCGCGCAAGCTGCAGCATGCGGGCCTTCAGGTCGGGGTATTCCAGCTTGACCCGGACCAGATCAAGCAGATGCCAATTGTCCTTGGAAAACCCCCAGGTGGTGCACACAGAAAAGTCACAACGCGGGCCTGTCTTGGCGGCCGTGTCCCAGCTTTGAACGACGCGCGTGCATTGGTCCCGCGGGAAGAGTTTGTCGCCCAAGCTCAGGTTGTCAATCCTGATAACAGCCCCATCCGGTGGGACGGGGTTTTGCTGGTATTGAGCGCTAAAGGCCGCGCTACCGACCTCGGCACGCTTTTGATCGGCGGTTGCTTTGTCCCAGCGTTCAGCATCTAGGATCTCGCCGGTTCGTCGATACCAAAACCTGCCGCCGTAGAGGGGGATCTTCGCCGGTGCCTCAGCGATCAATGGCAAATTGAGATGTTCGAATGTCTGGGTCGCAATAAGATGAGCAGCAAGATCGTCCTCGTGAAGGCGCTGTTGTATCGAGATTAGCGAGCCGCGCTTGGGATTGTCGAAGCGAGATAAGAGGGCACCGCAATAATATTCATAAGAGGCTTCGCGCTTTACCTGGGATGAGACATCCTGCGCCTTCATTAGATCATCGATGATAATTAGATCTGCGCCAAAACCGGTGGTTGCCCCTCCGACAGTCACCGATCGGCGGACACCGTTAGCCGTCGTCCGAAGCTCGTTTTTATTGGACGAGGCGATTTTAAACGCTGGGAAGAGCTGGCGATACCAGTTCGATCTGACGATCAAGCCAAAATCATGCGCATGTTGGTGGGAGAGGTCGTCGCCATAGGTCGCTACCATGATGCGTAGCGTAGGATCATTGCCCATCAACCAGGCCGCAAGCGCCACAGAGCTGGCGATGGATTTGAGATGCCGAGGTGGAATGGTAACCAGCAGGCGGCCTGCATCGGTCTGTGCGGCGTTTTGAAGGGCGAAACACATGGCCTCAAGATAGGGTTCCTTGGAGAGCTTTGTATTGCCATGGATCTCCGTGAAAGCCTGCTGGACGAAGAAATGCAGGCAAGAGCGGCGAAGCGGATTGGCGAAACGATTTGGATCAATCATCGTCGTCACCCTCACTTTTGGCGTTCGCGCCTTCTCTGTGCCATTGGGCGAATTCCTCCAGCATGACGCGATCTTCTTCGGGATCGAATGTAGCGATCTCAATGTCGCTGATAGGGTTCAAACGTTGGCAAGAGGCTGCCATTTTGAACATCCGATCAAGCGCTTTGATATCTCCTTCCAAGACCAATTTCTTTTGCTTGAGTAGCATGGCTTCGACGAGTGTCACCTGCCGTGAGCTTCCTCCTTCCCGTATGGGGATTTTGGAGTAGAGCGTCTCCTCAATCATGGTGCTCAGATTTTTTGATCCCTTTGGGCGCCCCTTGGGATTGCCGGATTTTCCTCTCTTGAACTGCGTGGATTTGGGCGGGTTCGCGTAGCCGACCGGTTTGTGGGGATTTGAGCCAATGTTGGATCCGGACGTGTTTTGCGTTGCGCCTTTTGGTGCCGGCCGGGTGCGATGTCTGACGCGGGGGTTGTTGGGCTTTTCCATCATGAGCCCTCCCGGTTCGCGCGCACCACAGCAAATGTTTCACCGGTCTCTGCGTGAATGGCTTCGATACCGAACGCTGCCTGCATTCGTGTGATGATGACATCGACATAGGCCGGGTCCAGTTCAACCAGACAAGCAATGCGTCCTGTTTGCTGAGCCGCGACCATGGTGGTGCCGCTGCCGCCAAAACAATCGAGCACCGTCTCGCCACGGGCGGTAACGTCCTTGATGGCGTCACTGACCAGAGCGACAGGTTTCACCGTCGGATGCATGGCCAGCAGCGCGTCGCGTTCTTTGGAGGCTGTGCTGCATCCCGCATAGTTCCACACATTGGTTCGATCGCGGCCATGTTTGCCCAGCTCGATATTATTGCGGTGGGAGGCACCGGGCTTTTTAAGAACGGCGACCAGTTCATGTTGCGAGCGGTAGAGCGATCCCATGCCACCCTTGCCCTTGTCCCAGACCGCAAGGTTGAGAAGTTGCAAGCCGGCTGATTGGGCGGCTTCGATCAGCGGGGATATGGATCGCCAATCCATGCAGGAGAAAAGGACGCCGCCGGGGCGGGTGTTCTCCGCAAGTCGTGTGTGGGCTGTTTTGAGGAAGTTGGAAAACTCTTCGCCGCTCAACTCACCCGAGGCCTGGACGAATTCGGTGTGCTTGACCTTACCCAGACCGCAAACATTTCTGTCGATGGCGACGTTGTACGGCGCATCGGTAAAGACAGCGTCAGCAAGCCGGCCGTTCAATAATGCCTCGTAGATATTCACTTCAAGAGCATCACCGCAAACAAGTCGGTGCTCACCGATGATCCACAAATCGCCGTGTCGTGAGATCGGATCGTCAGGCGGATCAGGCACATCCTCATCAAGCGCCTCGCCTGACCCGTCATCGATGAGAATATCAATCTCGCCCACCTCAAATCCGGTCAATTCGATATCGATCTCAAGTTCGAGAAGCTCGGTGATCTCCAGGCGCAATGCATCACGGTCCCAATCCGCTTCTTCCGCCAGACGATTGTCAGCAACGCGATAGGCCCGGATCTCGGCTGGAGAGAGATGATCGATTCGGATGGCTGGGGCGTGGGTCAGGCCAAGCTTCCTGGCCGCTGCGATACGGGCGATGCCCGCGATGATCTCGTTATGACCATCGACCAGGATGGGTGAGACCCAGCCAAATTGTTCAAGTGATCGGGCGATTTTCTTGATCTGGGCCGCGGGGTGATTGCGCAGGGCACGGTCTGGGGTCTTTAAGGCGGCGAGCTCTACCTCGATGAGGTGGAGGTGGTTGAATGTCGGCGCAGATGGCCGGGGCTTTATTTGTTGGGGCAACATTTAGTTACACTCCCATTGCCTCGCCTCTCATTAGTGCCAGCGCCGGGTACCGGATCATCCAGCACCTCACCGCCCGCACGGGAGTGCGAGAGTTTCGGAAAGTGTTCCTGTTCTGCTGCCGGAACTAGCTGCTCCTCTTTTCAACGAGGAAACCATGACGTGGGGAG
>JAQXCQ010000039.1 GCA_029251785.1 Maricaulis sp.
ATCGGTCATCAACAGCCAGACGGGTGACGCAGACGTCACGCCCGACTAACGTGCGCCGCTCGGCAGCGCGTCGAGCGATCCATCTGGGGTGAGTGCATGAATGCTGTAATCCGGTCGACCGGTCTTTGGACCCCCGACGAGACGATTTCCAATGATGAGCTCGTGGACTGCTACAACACCTATGTGGCGCGCTTTAATGAGGCGCATGCCGGCGAGATCGAGAATGGGACGACCGAGCCGAAAAACCCGTCTTCCTCGGCGTTTATCGAGAAGGCGTCGGGCATCAAGTCTCGCTATACGGTCAATAAGTCGGGCTGTCTGGACGTCGACCGGATGCGGCCGCTTTTGCCGCGACGCTCGGACGATGAGCTGTGTCTGATGGCCGAGGCCGGTGTGGCGGCGGCGCGTGAGGCGCTGGCTGTGGCGGATCGTGATCCGTCCGAGATTGATGCGGTGATCTGTGCGGCGACGACGATGGAGCGGACCTATCCGTGTATCGCCATTGAGATTCAAAACGAGTTGGGCATTGACGGTTTTGCCTATGACATGTCGGTGGCGTGTTCATCCGGCACGTTTGGCATTATCTCCGCGGTCAATATGATCGCCACCGGGCAGGCCAAATCGGTGTTGCTGGTGACGCCGGAGATCACCACGCCGCAACTTAATTTCCGCGATCGCGACAGTCATTTCATCTTTGGCGATGTCGCCGTGGCGATGCTGATCGAGGCCGAAGATGTGGCCGGCGATGGCAATGGTTGGTCGATCATCGGCACGCGTATGATGACCAAGTTTTCCAATACCATCCGTTCCAATCTGGGCTATCTCAATGCCAGCCACGATCCCGAACCGGCGTTTGAGGAGCGCTATTTCTCCCAGGAAGGCCGTCGCGTCTTTAAGGAAGTCTGCCCGATGGTGGCGGCTTTGATCCTGGAAGAGCTGGGGAAGCTGGATTTGGGGCCTGAGAACATGAAGCGTCTGTGGCTGCACCAGGCCAATATCAATATGAATATGATGGTCGCCCGCAAGGTCTATGGCCGCGACTTCACCGAAGAAGAAGCGCCGGTCGTGCTGGATGAATTTGCCAATATCGCCGGCGCCGGATCACTGGTGGCATTCCATCGCCACCATGAGGGCATCGCAGCGGGCGAGAAGGGCGTGATCTGCTCGTTTGGGGCGGGTTATTCCGCCGGTACGGTGTTTGTTGAGAAGCGGTAGTTTGTGACGACCGCCTCGATGCGCTGAGATACCCCTCATCTGCCCTTCGGGCATCTTCTCCCCAGGGGGGGCGAAGAAAACCCCCTCTACCCTTTTGGGGAGAGGGTGCCCCAACGGGGCGGGTGAGGGGCTTTGACGCTTGTTGAGGGCGGCCGGATTGCGTATCTCGGCCCCTCATCCGACGCTGCGCGTGGTCCTTCTCCCCAAAAGGGAAGAACGGGTTTGTCCCACCACAAAACCCGATCATTCCTTGAGTTCCCTCCGCCTGTGCTACATCTTGTGCGGATGATGAAAAACCATACTTCCAAGGCTTTCGAGCGCACGACCCTGCACACTGACGACAAGGTGAGCGGCTACTATGTTTGCTCCAATTTTTAAAAAATTCGCTACTTCCAGCTTGTGGATGATCATCTCAATCGTGTGTTTTTGGAAATATATGGAGTCTCAGGATTTATTCTTTGTGATTGTTATGGCTCATGCTTTCAATGCGCGCTTGATGCAAACGATTATCGATGAGCCGCCCGACTCTCCCCGTCTATCGCTCGCTCGACTAATTTCATCACGTTTGGCAATAGCGACGTGGCTGGGGACAGTCGTATATAGCTATTATGCGTTGCGCTGGTGGTCTGGGATCGGCAGCTGACGTTCGCCGAAGCATCGGGGTGCATAATCTTTTGCTGAAAGTTTTTCATTTTTTGAAGCACCACAAAACCCCACCCGCCCTTGAGTTTCTGCCCGCCTGTGTCACATCTTGTGCAGAAAGGGAGAAACATGATGCGCATTTTTACCACCACGGCGATGGCTGCGGCCTTGGGGCTGACGGCTTGCCAGGGTGAAACTTCGTCCGGTTCGCAGCCCGCCGCACAAGACGACAGTCTGCAAGCGCTGCACGACCGTCTGCTCCTGATCGATACGCATGTGGATATCGGCAATGGCTATGCCACCGACGCGCTGGATCCGGGTGGTTTTTCCGCGGCGCAGGTGGATTTGCCGAAGATGCGGGCCGGTGGGCTCGATGCGGCGTTTTTCATTGTTTATACCGGGCAAGGCGGGCTGGATGACGTAGCACTGGCCGCCGCGCATCGCGCGGCTGAGGATAATTATGCGGCGATCAATCGCATGATCCGCGCCTATCCCGACGAAATCGCTTTGGCACGTACGGCCGATGAGGTGGAAGCGATTGCGGCAACCGGGCGCCGAGTGGCGCTGATCGGCATGGAAAACGCCTATCCGCTGGGCAATACACTGGACGATCTGCCGTTATGGGCCGAGCGCGGTGTGCGCTATGTGTCGGTGACGCATTTCGGCAATAACCAGTTTGGCGGCAGCTCCAATCCCAATATCGCCAATGGCGAACCGGCCGAGGATCCGGGCCTGAGTGAGCTGGGGCGTCAGCTGATCCCGGCGCTCAATGATCTGGGCATTATGGTGGATATCTCCCATGTCGGAAAAACCACGATGATGCAGGCTGTGGCCCTGTCGCGCGCACCGGTGATTGCCTCGCATTCGGGCGCCCATGGCGTGTATCAAAACGCCCGCAATCTGGATGATGAGCAGCTATTGGCGATCCGAGATAATGGCGGTGTGGCCCAGATGGTCGCCTTTCGCGGTTATGTGCAACCGCGCGTGCCGGAACACGATGCGGCAATTGCCGCTCTGAGAGTCCGTCTCGGCATGGATACCAACGCTGGCTATGCCAATGCGACCGCCGCCGAACACCAAATTTATCGCAGCGAGCTGGCGGCCCTGCGCGGTCAGTTTCCCGGCGTGACGATTTCCGACTTCGCAGACCATATCGACCACGCGATCTCGGTCGTCGGCGTCGATCATGTCGGTATCGCCTCAGACTTTGACGGCGGTGGCGGCGTTGATGGCTGGGAAGACGCTTCAGAGACGCTGGAGGTCACGCGCGAATTGGTATCGCGCGGGTATAGCGAAGAAGACCTCGCGAAGATCTGGGGCGGCAATGTGCTGCGCGTGATGCGCGCTGTTGAGGCGGCTGCGGAGTAGGGGGTGGGGTCGCGGGCAGACGACAGCTTCTGTCACCCGCTCCCACCATCATGATCTCCCACAGCGAGGAGATCCCCATGCGTCGCCATCATATCTTGTCTGCGACTTTGAATTTTCTGACCATATCTGCGTTCTTTTTGATGATTGGCGGGGTGTGAGTTCACCATCTCAAATGCACAAAATAAACACCTTTCCCCGGCCCTCGTGCCGGGGTCTGGCATGCAGTGGCAGGCGTACGCTGATGAGGCGTCTCAGCGTTTCACTCAGCTCGCCCTCCAGGCCCCGGCACGAGGGCCGGGGAAAGGCGTATGTTGGAGGAGTTGAGCGAAATAGCCCCCCGGTCACGCCGCATTACAAATTCCCCTGCGACATCACATCACCCCATAAAATGTGTGCTTGTATTGATTCAGCGCGTTCATCCATTACCCTGCGGTAAGGGAAGCAATTGGCGAGCTAAGCATCGTGCAGACAAGCATAATTCGTTCGACCGGGTATTGGGTTCCGCCCAATGTGATCAGTAATGAAGAGCTGGTGGAGAGCTATAATCGCTATGCCACGCGCTTTAACAGCGACAATGCGGCAGCGATAACCGCGGGCGAGTTGGCGGACGTGCCGCTCTCCAGCGCTGAATTTGTCAAGAATGCCTCGGGCATTGAACGGCGGCATGTGATTGAAAAGTCGGGTATTCTCGATATCGATCATTTGCGACCCCATATCACGCCGCGGCCCTTTGATGAGGTGTCGTTTCATGCGGAATTTGCCCTGAAATCGGTCAAAATCGCGCTGGAGAAGGCCGGGATTGATGGCAGCGATGTGGATGGTGTGATCGTCGCGTCCTCGGCTCAGCAGCGGAATTTTCCCGGCATTGCCTGTGAGATTCAGAGCCTGATCGGCTCGCAAGGCTGGTCGTTTGATCTGACCATGGCCTGCGCCTCGGCGCTGTATGGGCTTAATATCGCCAATGCGATGATCGCCTCGGGCCAGGCGAAACGCATCTTGGTGTGCTCGCCGGAGATTATGACCTGTATCAATGTGCATTCGCGCCGCGATGTGCACTTCATCTTTGGTGATGCCTCCAGCGCTATTCTGGTAGAGGCCGAGGATGGTCAGGCCGGTGGCTGGGACGTGCTGGGCACGCATACCAAGAACAAGTTTTCCAATAATCTGCGCTCTGATTTTGGCTTCCTCAATGATGCGGAACGCTCTGTGGAACCGGACTTTTCGCCGGGCCTCGATCAGGACGGGCAAAAAGTGTTTAAGGACGTGGTGTCCTTCTCGCCGACTGTCGCGCGGGAGCTGATGGACCGGCTCAAGATTGCGCCGGAGGATGTGCGCCGCACCTGGCTGCACCAGGCCAATATCCGGATGGTGGAGATGATCGCCAAACGCATTCTGGGCCGGGACCGTACACCGGAAAATGCGCCGGGCATTTTGCACGAATACGGCAATACTTCATCCTCCTCCGTGGTGATGAATTTTGAAATGCATTCCGATGACATGGCCGCCGGCGAGACCGGTCTGATGTGTGCGTTTGGGGCCGGCTATGGTGTCGGTGCCGCTGCAATTAGGAAACGCTGATGGATATCTCGATGAAGCTTGTTATTGCGGCCGGTCTGGCCGGTTCGCTGGCCGCGTGTTCGCCGGCGGCGGACGAGGCGGAGCCGGCACAAGAGGCTGTTGAGACTCCCGCTGAGGCGGCTGCCGCACCGGAAGAAGGGGTCGAGGAAGAAGCCGCCGCTGAAGCGCCTCCCGGCATGGACATTCATATCCACACATTGAGCTGGGCAGACGGCGTGCCGTCCCTGGGCGGACATGCCAATGGGGTGATGCGCCCGGGCTATGACAACCAGCCCTTCTTTACGCCGGATGGCAGCGCGATGCTGTATTCCGCGGGCATGGAGACCGATACCGATATTTTAAGCCTCGATCTGGCGACGGGCGAGACCACCAATCTGACCAACACACCTGTTGAGAGCGAATATTCGCCGCGTTATCTGCCGGACGGGTCCGGTATCAGTTATATCCACCAGGCGGAGGGCGGCTATGGCGGCCAGGTCTATCGCGCCGCTCTGGATGGCAGCGCGCCGCAGGCAGCGTTCGAATACGGCCCGCTGGGCTATTATGTTTTCTCCCAATCTATGGACCAGGTTGTGGTGTTTGCGCTCGGTGAGGAGAGCAATACGCTGCAGCATATCGATCTGGGTGGCGGCGAAGAAACTGCGACCTTGATCAGCGACCAGCAAGGCCGCGCCATCACGCCGGCGCTGACTGGCAATGGCGTCTTCTACACACTGGCGCGCGCCGATGAGGGCAATACCGTCCACTTCCGCAATTACGACACGGGCGAAAGCCATGAAGTGATGGATCTGCCCGGCCAGTCCCAGGATTACGCGCTGGTGCGCAGTGGCAATGATTGGGACGAGCACGGCTTCTTCGCGGCTGATGGCGGTGTCTTGTACTACACCACACCGGGCAATGACTGGGTGGCCGTGGCCGAGCTGGCCTATCCCGGTGTGACGCGCCTGGCCGTCAATGAAGCGCGGGATATGATTGCGATTGTGGCTGCTGAGTAGTTCTTCTTCCCCCGTTTACGGGGGAAGTGGCCACGCCGTAGCTTTAGCGTAGGCGAGGACGATGGGGGCCGAGCGAAGCGAGGTGCGGCACCATGCGCTGCGCGCTCCCCCTCCGCCCTGCTGCGCAGCACACCTCCCCCGCAAGCGGGGGAGGAAAAGTGCTCCAATTTCCAACATATCGACGCCATCGACACACCTTGCCTTCATGTCGACAAAATTCAACTCTACCGACACATATCATTGACGTGTCGATCCGTTCGACACATGCTCACAGTGTGTCGACATAAGTGCATTTTATCGACATGTTTTCCCGATATGTCGAAGGAAACGACTTATGCCGCAAATGCCTGATGGTCCGTATAACAATCTTCCCCCGTTACCGCCGGCAATTGATCTGGAATCGCGGGCGATCCTGAAGACCTGTATCGAGGCGCGGGCGGCGCTGGCGGAACTGCGCGGGGCGGGGGAGTTGTTGCCCAATCAATCCATCCTGATCAATTCGATCCCGCTCTTGGAGGCGCAGGCGTCTTCGGAGATTGAGAATATCGTCACGACGACGGACAAGCTGTTTCAATATGCCAGCCAGCCTCACGCCAACACAGACAATGCGACCAAGGAGACGCTGCGCTATCGCACCGCGCTGAAATCCGGTTTTGAAATGCTGGACGAGACACCGGTCTCGGCGCAGCTGGCCAGCCAGGTTTGCTCGATGGTGATGGGCACGGAGATGGATGTGCGCACCGGACAGGGCACGGCGCTGATCAATGATGCGACGGGCGAGATCATCTATACGCCGCCCGATGGTGAAGGGCGGCTGCGGCAGTATCTGCACAATTGGGATCGCTTCATCCACGAAGCCGATATGATCGACCCGCTGATCCGCATGGCCGTGCTGCACTATCAGTTTGAAGCGATCCACCCATTCGATGACGGTAATGGTCGCACCGGGCGCATTCTCAACCTGCTCTTCCTGGTCGAGCAGGACTTGCTGGATCTGCCGGTGCTGTATCTGTCGCGCCATATTATCAAGCACAAGAACAGCTATTACCGCCTGCTGCTGGAGGTCTCGACCGAGGCCAATTGGGAAGACTGGATCATCTTCATGCTGGAGGCCGTGCGCGAAACCGCCGTCTGGACGACCGCCAAGATCCGCGCCATCCGCACGCTGCTCGACGACACCGCCCGCACCTTGCAGGCTGAACTGCCGAAAATTTATTCCCGCGAACTGGCCGAAATCATCTTCATCCAGCCCTATTGCCGCATCGCCGATCTGGTCGATGCCGGCATCGCCAAACGCCAGACCGCTGCTGTGTATCTGGACGCGATGGCCGAGGCGGGAATCTTGCGCAAGATGCCGGTTGGCCGGGAGAATATTTTCGTCAATCCGGCCCTTGTGCGCCTGCTGGCACGAGAGCCCAAGCGCGTGGATCGACCGACGAGTTTGTTGTGAGACGGTGAAAACCCCCTCTTCCCTCTTGGTGGGGGGAAGGGGTTTCACACCTTCGTGGCGGCTTCGTTGGGCTTCAAATTGTCGGGCACGTCAATCTGCGCGGGCTGATCTCCGGCGGTCACGTCTCCCCCGGCCTTTTCCAGCTTGTCGACGCGGATCAGAGCCAAAGCGTTGCTCCCATTCACTGATGTCAGAGCCCCCACCGTCACATCACCGGCCTTCAACGCCGTGCCGACTGCCGGCGCTTCATCCTCAAAACTCACGGCCACAGACCGCTTGCGGATCGTGCCGCGGCGTTTCATGCGGCTGACGACTTCCTGGCCGATGAAGCAGCCCTTATTCCAGCCAATGCCGCCATAGACGTCGAGATTAACGTCGGTGGGGAAGATATCGCCCTCGCCATAATCGCGGCCGAAGGCGGGGATTCCGTGGGCGATTTCGAGGGCGGAGAGCTGGCCGGTTTCGGGCTGCGGCGCTTCATCAGAGATGCCACGCCAGGCGCGGCCGGGCAGGCGGGGATCTGCGGCCAGATCGTCAGGCTGATCGGACCAGACGGCGTGCAAATCCTCGCGACGTTCGATCACGGCATCGGCGCGCAGCTTGTACATTTTCAGGCGCTTTGCCAGCGCGTCGGCGGCATCGCTGTGGACGTCGATCAGAACCAGATCGCCGTCGGCGAAGATCAGGAAGTCGACCATCGTCTTGCCCTGCGGCGTGAGCAGGGCGCCGGGGCGGCACTGGCCGCGTTCAAGTGTTTCGACATCGGCGGTGATGACGCGTTGCAAGAGGGCGCGGGCGTCGGGGCCGTCGATGGAGAGGATGGCGCGGTCGGGCAGTCCGCCCGAGAAGGATGGCTTGGATGAGGTCATGTCTGTGCTTAAACCATTGCGCTCGCGTCTGGCCAAGTCCTCGTCTGCACGGTATCTCGGCACCATGGACTCTGTGCTCTTTATTACCTCGACGCGGATTGGTGATGCGATCATCAATTCCGGCGTGCTCAATCATCTCGTCGAGACCCGGCCCAATGCCCGGTTCACCATCGCCTGCGGGCCTTTGGCGGCGCCGCTTTTTGCCGGCACACCGCGCCTGGACCGCACGATTATTATGCGCAAGCAAAAGCGCGGCGGGCATTGGTTTGATTTGTGGAAACAGACCGTCAGCACGAAGTGGTCGCTGGTGGTGGATTTGCGCTGTTCGGCGACGGCCTGGGTATTGCGCGCCGACGAGCGCCGGATCCTGAGACAATCCCCGACGCCGATCAATAAGGTGATCGAGGCGGCCAGCGTGCTCGATCTGGATCCGGTCCCGCTGCCGGGCTTGTTTTTGACCGGTGCGGTGAAGGCCGAGGCGGCGCGACTGATCCCCGACGGATCGCCGGTTCTGGGTGTGTGCCCGTCAGCGTCCTGGCCATTCAAGATGTGGCCGGGCACGCGTTTTGGCACGCTGATGCAGCGTCTGATCGCCAAGGACGGACCGATGCCGGGGGCGCGTGTGGCGATCTTTGGCGGGCCGGATGATCATGAGGCTGCCCGCCCGATCCATGACGCCTTGCCGGATGCCGAGATTATTGACCTGACCGGGCTGGGGCTGGCGGAAACGGCCGCCTGTCTGGAGCGTGTGCGGCTGTATGTCGGCAATGATAGCGGCCTGATGCATATGTCCGCGGCGGTCAAGACACCGACACTGGGCCTGTTTGGCCCCTCCGATCATCGGTGCTATGGCCCCTATGGTGATCATTGTGACTTGATCCGGGGTGATGCGAGTTTCGAGCAGATTGATGCCGAGCACGATGACCGGCGCCTTCACCCCACCAGCCTGCTGCTCGATCTGAGCGTAGATGCGACCTATGAGGCGGCCTGCCGCCTGTATGAAAGGACTTCCTGATGGCTATGAGCTTCGATCTGATCCTAAGGGGCGGCGAGATCGTCAATCATGATGGACGCGGCCGGGCCGATATAGCGGTGCGCGACGGCAGGATTGCCGAGATTGGCGATCTGGGCCAGGCCGATGCCGGCGAGATCATCGATTGCTCTGGTCTGACCGTGCTGCCCGGCGTGATCGACACGCAGGTGCATTTCCGCGAGCCGGGCATGGAGTGGAAGGAAGATTTGCAATCAGGATCGCTGGCGGCCGTGATGGGCGGTGTGACGGCGGTGTTTGAAATGCCCAATACTGATCCGACCACCACCTCGCCGGACATGCTCAATGACAAGCTGGCGCGCGCCGCCAACCGCATGCATTGCGACCATGCTTTTTATGCCGGGGCGACCAATGAAAATGCCGCCGCGCTGACCATTATGGAGCGCATGCCCGGCTGTTGTGGCGTGAAGGTGTTTATGGGCGCTTCGACCGGTTCTTTACTGGTGCAGGATGATGAGGGTGTGGAGCGCGTGCTCAACGCGATTACCCGGCGCGCAGCGTTTCATTCCGAGGACGAATACCGCCTGGCAGACCGGCGCGGCCTGGCCGTCGACGGGGACTGGACCTCCCATCCGGTGGTGCGCGATGCCGAGGCGGCGATCATGTCGACCAAGCGCCTGGTGCGCCTGGCCCACAAGACCGGCAAACGCATTCATGTGCTGCATGTCTCAACAGCCGAAGAGATGCGCTTCCTGGCGGAGCATCGCGATATTGCCAGTGTGGAAGCAACACCGCAGCACCTGACCCTGGAAGGGCCGGGCATTTATGAGGAAATTGGCGCACGGGCACAGATGAATCCGCCGCTGCGCGATGCACAGCACCGGGCCGGTCTGTGGTGGGGGCTGGAGCGCGGGATTGTTGATGTGATTGGCTCTGACCATGCACCGCACACGCTGGAAGAAAAAGCCAAGCCGTATCCACAAAGCCCGTCGGGCATGCCGGGTGTGCAAACCCTGGTACCGGTGATGCTCGATCATGTGGCCAAGGGGCGAATGACGATCGAGCGCTTTGTTGATCTGACCTCGGCCGGGGCGCAGCGGATTTTCAATATCGCCGGCAAGGGCCGGATGGCTGTCGGCTGGGATGCGGATTTCACTATTGTGGACCTCAAGCACAGCCGCGAGATCACCGATGAATGGTCAGCCTCGAAAGTGGGCTGGACACCGTTTGCCGGGCGCACCGTCACCGGCTGGCCGATGGCAACGCTGGTGCGCGGGCAGACCGTGATGCGCGATGGCGAGTTAATTGCATCAGGCGCTGGAAAACCCGTGCAGTTTCAGGGCACACTGTCTCCGGATGCAACGGCCTAGAGGATTTTAGAGATGACACAGACCATTATGACGGCCGTCGCCCCCGGCGAGCTGATCGACAAAATCACCATTTTACGCATCAAGAGCGATCGCATCACCGATGCCGCGAAGGTGAAGAATGTTCGCATTGAGCTGGATATTCTCAATGCGACCCGCGCTGAATCGGTGCCGGATTCCGAAGAGCTGACACGGCTCGATGCGGCCCTTCAATCGGTCAATGAGGAATTGTGGGTGATCGAAGACGATATCCGCGATTGCGAGCGTGACGGTGATTTTGGCCAGAAATTTATCGATCTGGCGCGGGCGGTCTACGTCACCAATGACAAGCGGGCGGCCTTGAAAAAGGACATCAATTTGCTCCTAGGCTCACATATCGTCGAAGAAAAATCCTATGCCGAGTATTGAGTTGAGCGCCTGGACAGGCTAGGCGGCTCTGGCTTGTTGCGGTTTGCGCCAAAAAGGACAACACCTTGAAACGCCAAAGCTTCTATTTCTTCGACATTGATGAGAACATTTTGCACCTGCCAACGCGGGTGCATTTGCTCAACACCATGACCGGTGAAGAGCGCGCCATGCGCCAGCACGAATACGAAGAGATCAAGGCTTATCTGGGCGTGCCCGGCCTGTGGGAAGACTGGGCCGATCCGCCGGCCCGCGCCTATCGGGAATTCTCCGATGGCAAGGACCGGAATGGCGAGGAATACTTGCTGCGCGATGTCCGCCGCGCCCTGGAGACGGCCAATTGGAAGGGCCCTTCCTGGAATATTTTCAAATACGCCGTGCTCAAGCGTCGACCGCTCGCCGTCATCACGGCCCGGCAGCACTCCAAGGAGACAATCAAGAAAGCCTTGAAGCTCCTGGTTGATGCCGGCCACATTCCGGAAGAGCCTGATTTTCTTGAGATTTTCGCCGTCTCCAATGACGAGACTCGCAACGAGCTTGGCCCGCATCTGACCACGGCCGGCCTCAAGCGCGCCGCGATCCATCGCTGCGTGGAAAAGGGCCTGGAACTTTATGGACGCGATTTGCCGCATTCCTTCGGCATGTCTGACGATGACCTAAAAAACATCGATCTGATCACCTCCGCCATGCTGGAATCCAAACTGGAACACCCGGACAAACGCTTCTTCGTCATCTCCACCAACCGCCGCCGCCATCTCAAGATGGAAATCTTCTCGCCGCACAAGGATGAGGAAAAATTGCGTGAGGCGGAGGATAATTTTTACGGGTGATGGGTGTGGCTGTTGTGATGCGTGATTGGGACGACGTTATCGCTGCCATTACACGCGTCGTGTCCGACAGCTTGCACAAATATTCGGACCAAACGCTGAGTAATGCGCTCGTTTTCTGCGAGATGGCCCGCGAGCGCTACAAACTTCCTGCTGATGTAAATGCAGGCTATTGGCCGACAATCCAACTGCATTGGTCTGCGACCCAGCCAGTCCCAATTGAGCTCGAAATACATAAAGCATCGTTTGAATTGTATGAGTTCTCTGGGAAACTCTTCAAGGTTTCCGAATTCGACCCTGGACCTTCGGGTGCGATTCCAGAGGCGTTGGTGCAGCGCCTGGATGAATTTATTTCGCGCTAAAAATATTTTGTCATCCCTGACGGGGGCCCTGGCTAAACCCGGGCATCCATCAAGGATGACATTTTTATACATTTATATCAGAGTGATAATGCATCCAACAAACCGTCATTCTGACGAAGGTCAGCACCCAGTTTGTAAGATGTGGCCGGGGTGTGTGATGCACTGACGGTCCGTCGCCTATCCACGCAATCGCTTTATGAACTGGGTACTGATCGTCATCAGCATGGCGGTTTTAGTTTGCGATGTTAAACCTAAAGGTTGTATAATTCAGTGCTGCAGCTATCATGCTGTATGCCCAAACCTACACGTCCAGTATTGCATCAATGTACCTCACATGGTACACCGTGAGCGTTCCAGAGAAAATTCTTCATGCCGTCTTTTTTCGCCAACTCAGCAGCAGGGAACCGGTGCGGGAGTGGTTGAAGGACAAATTGGAACCAGAAGACCGGCGAGTGATCGGGATGGATATCGCGACGGTGGAGTGGGGCTGGCCCGTTGGTATGCCCGTCCGTCGCTCCCTCGGGCAGGGATTGCGAGAAGTGCGCTCCAGCTTGCCTGGCGGCCGCATTGCGCGTGTCGTGTTTTGCCTTCGCGGTGATCGCATGATCCTGCTGGCGGGATTTTTGAAAACCAGCAGCAAAACACCAGCGATCGAGATAAACAAAGCCCTGAAACGCATGAAGGAAATCGACCATGTCTAAGCAGAAACGTCCCGGCCTGAATGAAGCCGTTATCGGCAGTAGCTTCGACGATTTTCTGCGCGAAGACGGCACTTATGAGGCCAGCCAATCCGGTGCTATCAAACGCGTTGTGGCCTGGCAATTGACCGAGGAAATGGCGCGCCAGTCTATCACCAAGGTTGAAATGGCCCGCCGCTTGAACACCAGCCGCAGCCAGCTCGACCGCTTGCTCGACCCCGACAATGACAAGGTGGAATTGGCAACGCTGGCGCGGGCGGCGAAGGCCGTGGGGCGAGAATTGCGGGTGGGGCTGGGCTGACGTCGCGCTGTCCTTGTTCCGCCAATTTAGTCTCCCCTTGCCACCGACGAGCTTGAGGCGCAGTGTTTTTGATCCACAAGCGATAGCCCTGGGGAGGGGAGTCTATGTCTGGTTTTGTTTCGAGACGTGTGCGTGGCGTTGTTACGATGGCGGCACTGGTCGCGGCCGGTGCGGTGGCCAGTGTGCCGGCGATTGCCGTGCAGCCGGTTTACGGGGCTGAGGCCTATATCGGGACGGTCCGGCTGGATTGTTATGGCGATGGAACCATTCAGCATACCGGCACCAGCAATACCATCACGATTACCGTGGTCAGCGCGGTAGGCCGGGAAACCATGACTGTGGTGCCAACCGATTCCGCCTGTGAGCCAGACGTGGTCGGATCCATTTTGACCGGAGGCGTCACCGACTATTATGGCATCTCCAAGCAATTCACTTCCTATACGAGCTATCCAGTGCAATATGTGCGGATCAGCACGAATGGCGATAACGGGTTCTGGATGGACCAGGTTTCGCTGAGCGCCGGCGGTGCCAGTGATAATTGGGGCGTCAATGGTGAGCGGGGCTATTGTTTGTCCACCGACCCCTCGGACGCAGATCGCAGCTGGCGCAATTATGTCGGCAGCCGCGGATGCCAGCGCTGCATGCAGTTTAATGTCGATGGCGGCGTGACGAGTTGTTGACGGGCTAGGGTTCGTCGATGGGGTCGGCAGACAAATAATAGTATTCCAGCATCTCCACAATCCGCGCACCGTCCTCGCCGCGATTTTCGCGCAGGAGGGCGTAGCAGGCAGCGCGGTTTTGGGTGCTGTCGAGGTCTGGGTCGTTGAGGTCGACGAATTCGACACCAGCTTCGCGCAGGGCGGTGTTGATTTGCGGCAGGGCGTCGTCATTGCGCTTGAGCTGGGTGCGCAGGCTGAGGCGGTGCTCGTCGGGGAAGATGACGGCGTAATTCAGATTGGCCACGGGGCCATCCTCATCTTCTCGCACTTCGCACTTTGTCTCAACGCGCAGGGCCTCGGCATAGCTGCGGTGATGCGCGGTCAGCTGGAAAGGCCCGGAATGGGTGACACCGGTGGGCGACCAGCTGGTGAACCAGTTTGCGTCGAAGGCGAAGAGGGCGAGGATCAGGGGCAGGGTAAAGAGGAGCGCAGTCTTACTGAAATTGATACTTCGCATCGCCCAGCGATGATGGAAGGCTTCGGGGTCAAATGGTGCGGTCATTGGGTACCAGCCACGACGAGCGGCACTGTCCAAGGCGGCCTGGTTTTCCGCGTAAATCATCTCCGGGGATATTTGCAGCCGGTACCGGTTTTGACTGGCCCAAAATGTTTTGAGCCAGGGTGTAATTTGGGCTGCGGCGATGCCAACCACTATGCCGAGAAAAAATCCTGTGATGCCAGCCAGAGCAACGCCCCAGGCACCCATGGTTTGCTGTAGCAGCGATGTCGGATCAACAAAAAGAGACGCATTGATTAATTGCGTTAAGTAATAGCTGCCGGCGATCAGCAGTGCCGGGCTGACAAGCATGCCGCCAATCATGGACAGGGTGGTGACCCAAATCGCCATGCGGCGTTTGGGCTGTCCTTCCATCCATTCAAGCATGGCGCGCGTCGAGGCACTGACCCAATCGCGCTGCGCATCGGTTAATTCGAGGCGTTTCTCCCTGTACGCTTTCCCACTTGCTTTGAACAAAGCGGTCAGCGGCGGAATGATCACTAAATAGAATGCTGCCAGCAAACCCGCATACATTGCCGTGCCCCGCGCCAACGGCCAGGCAAATTCGCTATAGGTTTGCCCGATATAGTCCAAGGCCCTGCCGGTGAGCTCACCCAATCGTTCGAGCGGAACGGCTCGACCGGACGCCAGTATCTCCCAGAAAATCAAGCCAAGCATAAAGATGACCAAGGCAGCAAGCGCGACTAATTGTAGGGTGATGATCGCGATAATGGCGTAGCGGGCCATATAGACAAGAAAGCGCCAGATCCTTGTCAAAATAGGCGTAGGCGCAGGCTCGGCAGTCGGTGAAACCACCGGGGCCTCAATGTCTGTCAGCGCGTCCTGCAAATCATGATCCGGCGTCTTATCGGTCATGATCCGCAGCGCGACCCACGCTAATGCCAGCCCGGGCAGGGCCAGCACGCCCAACCCGGCCAGGTCCCAGCGGGCGGTTCTGGCGACTTGCCACAGCAACCCACCATCCAGCGCTGCAAACAGGGCGGCGGCGACCAGGCTGGTCCCCAGCACATAACTCGTCCACCAGTCCTCACGTAATTTCAGGCGCAGACTGGCTGTGACGAGGCCAAGGACAAAGGCGTTCAGCGTCAACAAGAACGCCATCGGGCCGGCGGCGTCCGGCGTTAGTCCCAACAAAGTCGCGCCCTGTGGCCACAGCAATAATGCGATAGCGAGACCCAGCGTGACGACATAGCTGGTCAGTGTCACGGCGGTCAGCCGGGGCGGTATCGGGTTGAAGGGACGCATGTTTTGGGAATTCCGCACAATGAGGGCAGAGTTTGGCTTGGATGATCGGGCGGGGCAATTGCTTTCTTCCCCCGCCCGCGGGGGAAGTGGCCGCGCCGTAGCCTTGGGGTAGGCGGGGTCGATGGGGGCGAACCGCAGGTGAGGTGTGGCGACAAGCGCTGCGCGCTCCCCCTCCGTCATCGCGATGCGATGACACCTCCCCCGCAGGCGCGTGAGGAAGGTGAGTTTTTAGTCGTAATAGGCTTCGCGCATCATGTCGGCGAGGTCTTGGCCGCGGTGGGCGAGGGCGCGGCGTTCGGAGTCGACTTCGGGGCCGCAGAGCGGGCGGAAGCGTTGCTGGACGCGATAGCCCTCGTTGAAATTCTCGATCATGTCGTCGCGCAGGCGGCCATTATCGGGGGCTTCCATAGACATGAGTTCGACCATGCGCTGGCGCCATTCCTGGGCGTCGAGGCCGTCGCAGGCATAGGAGAGATAGTGGAGCTCGCCGAGCGTGTAGGCGAGATAGGGCAGGGTGCGGCTGGCCTGGCGGCGGCGTTCACCGTCGGACAGGCGATCGCTGACCTGGCGGTTGAGATCGGCGGTCTGGCGGTCTTCTTCATAGCGACCATTGGCGCTGCTGGAATTTCGGCCGCGATAATCTTGCGGCGCATTGGCCTCGCGTTCGCGGGCTTCTTCGGCTTCGCGCGCCTCGCGGCGTTCGCGGCGGGTCAGGCGGCGATTGTCGTTTTGATCGCGGCGATCATCATAGCGGTCCGGCTTGCCGCCATTGCGCTGGGCTTCGGCGGAGGTGGCCCAAAGCGGCAGGGCTATCAATAGCGTCGAGGCCAGGGCGATGAGGATGGATGAGCGCATAATGGCTATCATGGCGTGGAATGTGGCACGGGAATGGCGGGCGCTGCGTCGATAATGGCGCGGGAGCGCGCGATGACATCGCGGGTCTTGTCCCAGCGTGTCAGGGTGATGGCCTCTTGATAGGGAAAGAAGGCGGCCTCGGCGGCATCGTCCCCGGCGACGGGCTCGCCCCCGGTCCAGATCGCGGCATAGTCGACCAGCAGATAATGCCAGACGCCCTTGCGGCCTTCCTGCCGTTCGGAGATGGAATCGACAACGTCGATCAGGCCGGCAATGCGGGCGGTAATACCGGTTTCCTCCGCCAGTTCGCGCAGGGCTGCCTCGGCGGCGGTCTCGCCAAATTCAATCTTGCCGCCGGGGATAGACCACTCGCCCTTATAGGGCGCCTTGCCGCGCTTGATCAGCAGCACTTCATCACCGCGCCAGACAACTATGCCGGCTCCGGGGATGGGGTGTTTGGGTGGAGTTTGGTCAATGTCAGTCATGGGAATGGGTATGGCCGGGCGAGGCCGGAAAGGAAAGGGGGCGGTGCGGTGTTTGAATTTGACAAATGCCGACAGCCCGCCGGAACGGTTACCCGCAGCCCGGACAGCGTGCATGCTTATAATATCAAGCGTGCTGTGGCGTTGCGGCGCCTATTCAGCCGGCGCTTTGATGGCCTTGTACAGCATCAACACGACCGACAGGATGACCAACATCGCCGAGATGCCGAGAATGGGGCCGAGACGTTCGGGATCACCCTGCTCGCCATAGAGCAAATAGCGGGCGGTCACCATCACAAGCGTGCCAATCTGGTGTAGGCCGAGCTGAATGTAGCCGAGCAGGCCACCCGCCAATTTGAAGACGCGGTAGAGCACCGCCCAGATGATCGACAGAACGCCGCCAACCAGCATGATGTGGGCGTGGGTCGGCAATTGGCCGTGATCGCCAGTGCGTCCCATATGCTCGCCCAGGGCCATGCCCGCGAGCAGCCAGACCAGTCCCACCAGTAAGTGTATGCGTTCGATTTTCATGATGCTCTCCCCAGTTGCGTCGACGTGCAGAACTTCTCGTTTCACGAGAAAACGCAAGTGGCTGGCCCGGGCGTGAGATTCTGCTAGGCTGATTCGGATAAGTATTTATTCCAGAAATGAGGCCAAACATGCGCGCGACGAGATCAAAAGCCCTTCGGATATTCGCCGGCCTGATCGTGGCCGCCAGTCTGAGCGCTTTCACCCATCCAACTCCCACAAATCGTGCCGAGTGCAAGGCGGATGCGGATGTGGCGTTTGAGGCATGCACTCAGAATGCGGGAACAGCGGCGGACATCGAAGCCTGTCGCGCCCAGCGCACGGAAGAGTACGATTATTGCGATCGCGTGTTTCTCAATCGCCGGTGAGGCCAAGCGGATCCCGGACCGAAACGGGCTGTACTAAACAAACTGCAGGTGAAATATTCCCGGTGATGAAGGGGATTTGTTGATGTTACTTGCACGTTTAAGACGGCAACTTGAAAATCAGAACTGGTTCGCGGTGGCGCTGGAATTTGTCATCGTGATCAGTGGTGTGGCCATCGGTTTTCAGATCACCGCGTGGAATGAAACGCGGCAGGAGCATGCGCAGGAAGTGTTGATCCTGGAGCGCTTGCGGGCGGATTTTGCAATCATTGAAAGCCGCAGTGCGGAGGCCCTCGATGCACTAACCACACGGTCGGAGACCGCAAAGGCGATGAGTCAGCAAATCCAGGATGTGCCGCTGGACCCTGGCACGGAGGCGTTTGCGTCAAGTCTCGGCGATATTATCGGTACCAGCGTGCCCACCGGGCGGTCGGCTACTTATGTGGAATTGCTGGCCAGTGGCGAAATGCGGCTTGTTCGCTCCGAGGCCCTGCGCACCGCCCTGGTACAGTTTGATGAGCAGGTTCGCCGCCAGGAACTTGCCTATAATACGCTCTCTACGCTTGTGATCGATAATGCCGGCATATTGCTCGACATACAGGCGCTCGACGCCCTGCTGGGACCAGAGGGGCCCGCGGCCGGGGATATCCACCGTGCCGAATTGGCGGCCCAGATTACGTCCACGGATTTTCTGATCGCGGTGCACATGATGGGCACGATCAATTCGATCAATGCCAATTGGCACGCGGGAACGCATGCCCAGGCCCAGGCGGTACTGGCGGCGCTGGGGTGAGGTTTAACCCGCCTCATACTTCCCATTCTCAGACCACACAGCCAGCTCATTGCCGGACGGGTCGGTGAAGTGGAAGCGGCGACCGCCGGGGAAGTCGACCCGGGCGCTGATCGTGCCGCCAGCAGCCGCGACGCGGTGTTCGGCGGCAACGATATCGTCGGCGCGCAGGATGAGCAGGCAGCCGGTGGGGAAGGCTGTCTCTTCCAGGCGCAATCCGCCATCAATGCCGGCATTGTCGAAGGCTTGGTATTGCGGGCCGTAATCAACGAAGGTCCAGCCGAACGCCCCGGCATAGAACGTCTTCGCCACGTCCATATCGGTGACGGGGATCTCGTTATAGTCGATTTTCAAAACCGGATCAGACATGGGCCCTCCAAGGGTTAGATGACCCTGCAAGCATGGACATAACACGAACGCAATCAAGCGAAAATCGTTATTCGCCAGAGCTTATCCATGCCGCCTGCTTGACCGCCAGATAAGCCATCAAGCCGACAGAAAACCATAAATAATTTCGCTGGTATGCGAGAGCGTGTGCGGACCCAAAAACGGGCAGCCAGAATCTCGGCATGATAGGTATGGGCAGGTCCGGGCGCGGCGCGCCGGCCGGACTGGACGAACAGGTCAAGCGTTGAACGACACAGTGTAACCCGCCCGGATTGCCTCTACGGTCCCTTTGGGCGTGAGCACAGTGACCGTCTGGTCAATCGGATCGAGAACTGGCTGATAGCCTCCAAATGACCAGGCAAAGGTCTGGCCTTCTCGCATCACCAACGCGGGCTCTGTCTCACGCAGGCAAAAGAAAACCCCGTCTGGCAGCGTGCTCAGCTGCGCCGAATATGTGATCTGCCGTCGCGTGCGACTGTCCACCCGATCCGCATGCAGCGCCCGGTTCATGACCTGCGGTGAGGCGGGCGCGGGCAGCGCCTGGTGCGCCCGCCCAAACGCCTCGCGAAAGCGCTGATAATCCGCCCGCCGACACGTGCCACACGGCCGGTGCCCGGCGGCCAGGGCCACGGCGTCATCGGTGAAGAATAATTCGGTATAACGGTTCGGCGTCATGATTTCGCGATGCCAGCCGCGATATTCCAGCACACACAACACCCAGGCCTGATGCCCCCACCGCCGCTGGCCCAACTGGCCGTGCTCGTTATGCAGACAACCGCGATTGCCCATCAGCGTGCCGCGGGCAGAGTGAGCGACGATCTCGCCGAAGGGGGTGATGCGGTTTTGTCGGGGCATGGGCGGAGTTTAGCGCGGACTGTGAAACGCGCGACACCCGATTATTGCGGCGTGCAAACCGGGTTCATGGCATTTGTCCGGATTAGCGCCAGAGACGCCGTCATAAATGCCCGTATCATGATGTGTCCTCCGCGGGTTATCGAAGACAAGGGCTTCGGTGTGCCGGTCCGCTAGTTCGTGGCACCCCTCGGGCCAAGGGCGAGCCTGGTTTTTTTGTGCAGCTCGCTGTCAGGCGGTTCGCTGGCGCACAGGGCTTCTGCTTGGGCGCGGTCGATGATCAGTTCGCGCTGGACGGGTTCGCCCTTGTCATTGGTGGCTTTGATCGTGATTTTGAAGGTATCGGTGGCGACCTCCTCGATGTCGATGCCGTCGAGTTCCAGATCGTCTTGCGTCAATGCTGCCTCCATGATCGATCCCCCGAAACTAGCTATTCTGGCCGGGAATTTCAATTCTGCCCAATCATTAAATTACTGAAATAATGATCATATACTTCTCAATTGCGCTGGGTTAGCCGTCGGTTTTTTTGGCAAAATTTGCCGGTCTCTAACGTGTCCTGCGGGTCGCCAAGCGGACTGATGTCCGCGACTTTATTCGCGGAATGGGCTGGGACATGGACAGGTTTTTCAAGCTCGCCGGTGCGGCCGTATTGCTGGTGTCGGGCGGGGGCGATGTTTATGAAAACAAGCGCGGACACGGATAGCGACTGGTTAAATCCGCGTCCGGTTCGGGGGTTTAAATGGGGCGAAAATCACGATTTTTGACCAACCCAATACGTTTTGTGGCATTATGCGTGCAGGGGTGGCCGATGAGGTCACCGCTGTGTGAGGGGCGTTATGGGTCGGGATTTTAGTGTTTGGGCGGGATTAGTCGCGTCAGGTTTGACCCTGATGACGGTGATTGCTGCGGCTCTGCTGCGTGCCTCTCCGTAGTCCACAAACGACCCGGTGACCGCGCTTTGCGCCCTGCCAATCCATCAAAAATTGTTTCGTCGGGCCGCGATCCCTGGTCGTGGGCTTTGTGCTGAGGCCAAACCTGCTTATGACCAGTCTTGATGGGGCTGGATCGCACAGGGGAAAGTCATGAGTGAGGGGCGTTTGCGCGGGATACAGGCAGAGGATTTTTTTCGCTGGCGGGGCAAGGAGGTGTCGCGCACGGAAAACCTGTCCGACATTGTGTTCGCCATGGCGCTGACATTGATCGTTGCCTCATCGGTGCCGGAATCCTTTGCGGCGTTGACGGAGCTTTGGCGCGAGGGGCTGGCGATCGCACTTTGCTTCACCATGCTGTTGATGATCTGGCATATCCACTACATCTATTTTCGCCGGTATGACCTGGAGGATGGCACCACGATCCTGCTCAATTCCGTCTTGATCTTCCTCGTCATGATTTTTGCCTATCCGCTCAAATTCCTGGCGTCATTCTTGGTCAATTTCTTCACCGGAGGGTTTGCAACCAACCATGCCATCGCCGAGGTGTTGACGCTGGACCAGGCCCCCTGGCTGAGCACGTTATATTCCGTCGGATATGCGTGCGTGTTTGTGGTGATCACCCTGCTCTACTGGCACGCGCTGAAGCGGGCTGATGATGTGGGGCTGAATGAAGCCGAGCGGATCCTGACGCGTGCGGCAGTGCAGGCCAATCTGACGCATGTGGTTTTCGGCGTGGTGATCGCGGGCCTGTCATTTGTATTGCCGGGAAATTGGGGCCTGATGGCGGGCGCGTTTTGGGGGCTATTAGGCATACCGCTGACCATTATCGGGCGGCGCTCTCGGGCAGCGGCCAAAGCAGCCCTGACCGACTAGCAGACCCCGAGCTCAACGCGTTATGTTCTTGTCAGCCGGCTGCTCAAGGCACGCAGGCCGGCTCGAGCTGAAGACGGATGCGGCCGATCGTTTCGGCTGGCCCGCGGTTTAGGCTGGTATTTCTGATTTCTTGCGGTGGACGTGAGCCTGGGCCTCTTCGATGATGCCGCTCACATGCGCTTTCGACATCAACAGCGCCTCGCCGCACGTGCGGGTCTGCTCGATCTCCGGTTCGGCAAATTCACCATCCGTGATCGCCACACCCACGACGGCCATCAAGACCATTTCGCGCGCGCCATCATTAAGGGAGGGCGCGATATCGGCGAGTAGTTCCTGCACCGTCAGTTCTGACTTTTGCATATCGTGCAGGGCGTTATTGACCAGACCATCGGAGAATTCCGTGCTGGTGATATCCGACATCATTTGGGCAATTTCAGACCGTTCGACATCGTCGATATGGCCGTCGCTCAGGGCCATTTTGGCCGCCACATTCAGGCAGGTGCGCTCAAACTTCGCCATGAAGCGTTCGCCGCTATCACCGGGTTTGAAATCCAAAACGCTGGGCACAAAACCGGTCTCGCAGGAGCGGCATTCCACATAGGAGGGGTAGGTTTTGATCGGGAAAATCGGGATCCAGTAAAGATGCCCCCAGGTGCGCGGACGGCGTTCCCAAAATTGGGTCTTTTGCTGACATTGCGGGCAGTCAAATTCCCCGGGATTCAGCTTTTTCTTGAGTGATTTGGTGCCAAATACAAACATGCTATTCCCCTGTTTGCGCGCAGCTTATCGCGTGTTTGGGGAAAGTTTCAAATGGTTTCGTGTTGGGGGTGAAAGTGCGACGGTTTACGGGCGCTCAAGCCGCCCGGGCTTTCTTCTGGGCCAGGGTTTCCGGCTGGGGGCGGGTGAAGAGCAGATTGCCGTCGGCGGAGCCGTCCGCCTCGAAGCGATAGCCACCACCATCAAACTTCACCAGATCGGCGGCATTGGTAATGCGGTTTTGCACGGCCCAGCGGGCCATCATGCCCCGAGCCTTTTTGGCGTAGACCATCAGCGCGCGCAGCTGACCGTCTTTTTCTTCCTTGAAGGTGGCGGTGATGACGCGGCCCTTCAACGTCTTCTTGTCGACGGATTTGAAATATTCGTTGGAGGCGAGATTGAGGATGACCGGCGTGTCTTCGTCCGCATCGGTTTCATTGATCTCATTGAGGTGCTTGGCGATGTGCTTGCCCCAGAAATCATAAAGGTTTTCGCCGCGACGTGTGTGCAGCTTGCGGCCCATCTCCAAGCGGTAGGGGTGGATCGCATCGAGCGGACGCAGCGCGCCATACATGCCTGATAGCAGGCGCAGATGATCCTGCGCATAGGCCAGATCATCATCGCTCAGGGACGCCGCATCCAGCCCGCGATAGACCTCGCCATTGAAGGCAAAGGCCGCAGGTTTGACACCCGGCTCATCCGCCTTGAAGGCCTGAAACCGCTCATAATTGAGCTTCGCCAGATCGGCATTAATCCCCATCATCGCGCGCAATTTCGCCTGCGTCAGCCCACGCGTGGTTTTTGACAGGATGCGTGTCTGGTCAATCAGCACGGGTGATGTCGTCTCCAGCGCGCGATCAACTGGATCGAAACTCATATTCTTGGCAGGCGAAAGCAGAATCAACATGGGCGGGCTCCTCTTTTGAACAGATAAGCGTTGGGGCGGCAGAGGGGAAGGGGGTTACTGTCCCGCTTCGTCCAGAGGGAATTGTGTTCGGACCAAACGCAAATCGCCCCAGTGTTGTGGCACCGCCCAATCTGGCCGCGCGGCTTGCAGGTCATCGCTCTCAGGTCCGAGACCATGCGTGAAGGCGAGCAGGATCAATTCCGGTGCCTCCAGCGTGGCGTCGAGGGTCAGGGTCAATTCGATATCGCGGCATGTGCGGCCATAGCAGGCGAAATTGGCCGGACCGTTCAAGTCCTGGGTCTGTCCTCTTAATGAGAGGGCCAACAGGGCCGGCTTGTTTCTGATCGGCATCCAGAGCCGGTCGCTGCCAGGGGCCTGAATATGAAAACTTATGTTACGCCGACTGCCATCGATTGTGTCTGAGAGCGGGGTGATCGTGACCTCGGGCAAGCCGGTATCTGGAGCCGGGGTGAGCAAGGTAGTGCCCAGCAGGCCGGACACGCGCCCGCGCTCAAAATCGGCAAATCGGGTCAGGCTGTCCGGAAGGGCTTCGCTTGCGCGGATTCCGTAATGGGCCTCGCTCTGCTCGGTATGCGAGATATGAAGAACAGAAAGCGAGCGCGGCGCGTCGAGTGAATAGGCGGGAACAAAGATTGAGGCGACCATAAAGCTGACCAGGCCGGCCCCTATGAGCGCGGTTGGTGCCCATCTTGCCGCGGTGTTGCCGGCCTCGATAGTGGACAGGTGCGGGATCACAAACAGGACGATAAACAGGGGCGCAAAGGCAAAGGGCGCGGCGTTTTCGATAAACAGACCCACTTCACCGACGGCGGTCAACGGCAGTGCAATGATCGCGAAGACAAAGGCCGCCAGTATGCCGACCCAGCGGGCGATTGAGGTTTGCCCCAGGCCGACCAGGATCGCGACGAGACTCATGATTGCCAAAGGCGGGGCAAACAGGATGGCGGCTCCCGGGGCGAAATTGATCGCCACCAAACCAGCGCCGGCAAACCAGATCCAGGCTGCGGAAGTCAGTCGATGGGCCGTTTCCTGACGCAGGCTAAAGCTGAGCACGGCCATCGCGCCCAGTGCGGCCCCAATGGTTTGCACCCCGCGCAGGGCCCAGGGATTGGCCCCGCCAAAACTGTTTTCCGGACGCAACAGGCCGATCAGCATCGTCAGCCCGATGGCCAGACCAAGGCCGACAATCAGGGCAAGCGGAGGTGTCAGGGCGGCTTGTAAAGTGGCCCAGCTGGGACGCTGGTCTGACGTGCGAATGAAAATGAACAGGGCAGCCAGGGCCCCCAATCCGATCATGTACAAGCCCCAGCCTGCGGGAAGGATGAGGACAAACCAGCCGAGAATATCGGTATACATCATCTGACTCTCCGGCTCTGAATTGTCCTGGCCGAGAAAGGTCTCCGCCGCGCGCAGGGCCGAGATGCCGATATGGTGCAGGGCGCGCAGGTCCAGATTTTCCAGATTGTCGAAGGGCGTGTGATAGTGGGCTGGCGTGCCGGCATAGGCGAAATTGGCGGCATCGATGTCGAGCGGCAGGAAGACCGTCATATCGGTGTCATTCGGCATCAACTCGTAAATATCGGCGTTTAGAGAGGATGCGACGGCTGTTCGTCCGACACCGGTCAGGACATCCAGATCGCTGCTATTGGGTCGGCTGGTCTGGATCAGGGCGGTGATCCCGCTGGAGCCGCGCGCTTCCATATTGACGACGGCCCGAATCTGCTCGACCAGCGGGTCGGCGCGGACAAAGGCGCGGGCCCCCATCAAACCGGTTTCCTCACCATCTGTAATCAGCACCAATACCGGGCGATCCAGCTCGCGCTGCGACAGCAGATGGGCGATCTCCAGGCTGGCCGCCATGCCCGACCCGTCATCGGAGGCGCCGGGGCCGGCGGGCACGGAATCATAGTGCGACAGCAAGACCACCGCATCCGGTCCCGGCTCGGTCACCCAGAACACCACGTTTTGCACCCGGGCGCAGGCAAGACCAAAGCCGGTAATGCATTGAAAATCATCCCGCACCATGGGATCGAAACCGAGGCCGGTTATCTCGTTCAGCAGGCGTGCGCGCACGGCATCATTGGCGTCGCTATCGACGGGGTGGGGTGTCTCATCGCCGAGGATACGGACCAGGCGCTGATAGGCGCGTTCGGTGTTGAAGGGGGCGTCGGGGTCGACGGCGGGGGCGGCGACGAAGAGCGGTCGGGCGATAAACGCCGCCAGAATGACCAGTAATGTCGCAAGGACGGCCCAAGCAGATTTCAGTCCAGCCAGCATTGTGTCTCTCCCCTATTTGCGCGCAGATTGGGTGAGGCGACGGGCGATGGCAAGTGCGCGGTCTTGAAAATAAATACCAATTTTAGTCTCACCTGATGAATGCGTGAGACGACCGATTGTCGATCAAGCTGATCGAGGAGCCCCCGAACGCGCGCGGACACGCTGCAGACTGTGCGAGAGAATTGAGGCCATGGATCGAAAAGCGCCACCGGTATAACCGGTGGCGCTTTCATTCGGAACAAGTCGCATGTTTTAGTAGGATTACAGCTCGGAAATCGCGAGACGGGCGCGCGCCGTGGCGTTGTCATAGGTGCCAATCCAGATATCGTATTGGCCGCTCATCGGTGTCAGTGACAGCGCCGGATTCATACCGTTCACACCGCTATCGTCATCACAAAACCAATTGCCGTTCGGGTCATTGATGATCAGTGTCGTATCATCATAGGCATCGACCGAGAAAATCAGCTCGGCATAGGAGCCTTCGGCAAAGTCGAGGCGAACATCCGGGGCCTCGGCCACGTAACCGACACACTGGTTATTTGTGTAGGCGGCGATATCAATCTCGCCACCGGCAACAACTGGGATCTCGTAGGGATCGGGTGTGAAGCCTGAATAGAGCGAGTAATGGCCATAGGTCGGTGGCAGTGAATAATCGGGACCACCGCCCAGACTTGTCTCTGAGACATTGCCGTTTGGATTGTAGGGCAGCTCGGAAATGGCCAGCGTGGCAGCCGCAAGCGAGCGATCATAGGTGCCGACCCAGATATCGTATTGGCCACTCATCGGGGTGAAGCTGAGCAGCGGGTTTAGATTGCCGCCGCTATCATCGTCACAATACCAATTGCCATTGGGATCGTTGATGATCAGCGTGGTGTCGCCCTCGGAGAAGGCCGAGAAATTGATTTCATTGTAATTGCCGCCCTGAAAATGCAGGCGCACATCCGGGGCCGCCGAAGCAAAGCCGCTGCACTGGCCCTGTGTCGCGGTGGACATATTTACGGGGCCGCCGGCAGTCAGATTGATCTGGTGTGGATCGGGCGTGAAGCCGGAGTTCAGATTATAGGTGCCGTAGGTGGCGACGAGCGAGTAATCCAGCTGTGGCTGGCCGCCCATTGTTGAGCCGTAGGATTGCGTGTTGAACGACATGCGCTGGGGACAGATATTTCCGTCCTGGGTCTTAGGATCATAATCCATCAGATAGGCCCAACGGCCCGGATTGTATTCCAGACGTTGACCGACGCCCGGGACCTGAAAGCGATTGCCGCTATCGGCACCGGTCAAGACCAGCTCGCCGCCCTGGGCGTTATAGGTGCAGGTCATAGTCGACTGAGCGGCGGCCGGGGCCGCTGTCGCGGCCACTGACAACAAGCCAGCAATTGCTAATAAACGGATGATTTCCCCCTGATGAAACAACTCTGCGAATTCTAAAAGGGCCGGCGGCCCGGGTTCAACTGATAATTTTATGCCCGGACCTCAACATCAGACCAGGCCCGCTGCAATTGCGCCTCATCGCCATTCGAATGGCGGATGCACGGATAATCCCCAGCCTTCCCAGCGTCTCCACTTCCCCCACATCTCCGGCTCTGCTATCCCGGCTGATCCCATCCCCAGCCAAAAGGCCAACTTCCGCATGCCCGCATCTGCCCGTACCAAAGAACCGCCCCGCGCCTGGCAGCGCATGATTTCCGGACGTCGGCTGGACCTGCTCGATCCATCGCCCTTCGATATTGAAATCAGTGATATCGCCCACGGGCTGGCACGGGTGGCGCGGTGGAATGGGCAGACCAAGGGCGATCATGCCTTCTCTGTTGCCGAGCATTCGGTGCTGGTGCTGAATATCGTGACAGAGCTGTATCCGGATCTGGATATCAAATGGCGCATGGCGGCCTTGCTGCATGACAGTTCGGAATATGTGATCGGCGATATGATCAGCCCGTTTAAAGCGGCGTTGGGGCTGGATTATCGCGAGTTTGAGGACCGGATCGAAGAGGCGGTGCATCTGCGCTACGGCCTGCCGCCGCACATTCCAAAATTGATCAAGAAGAAGATCAAGCGCGCCGACCATATCAGCGCCTATTTCGAGGCCACGCAGATCGCCGGCTTTGCTCATGGCGAGTCGACCAAGTTTTTCGGGCGCCCGCCGGCGGGTATGGAGATCGCCATCCGGCCGCTTCCGGTAAAGGCGGCGCAGGCGCTGTTTATGTCGCGCTTTGAAGAATTGCTGGCCGAGCTGGAGGCGCAGGGATGAGCGGCGTGGATGATGCGATTTCCGTCGGCCTTAACGGGGTTATTCTGACGGCCAATCCGGATCATCCCCAGGTGCTGATCGTGCCGCGTGAGCAGGGCGATGTGGCGCTGCCCTTTGGGCCTTTCGATCCGGTCTCGGACCGCACGTTTGAGATTGGATTGAGACGCTGGGTGGCCGAGCAGGCACGGTTTGTTCTGGGCTATGTGGAACAGCTCTACACCTTTGGCGATCTGGGCCGCGAAGCGCCGTTGGCCGAGCTTGAGGGCGCTGGCAAAAGCCGGGTGATCTCGATCTCCTATCTGGGCCTGACCGACGATCATTCCGCCCCGCCCGAGGGCGGCGGTGTGTGGCGCGATATTTATGATTTTTTTCCCTGGGAAGACTGGCGCAAGGCGCGGCCGCCGCTACTCGACAGTCATATCATCCCGCGCCTGAACACCTGGGCTGATGCCGAACCAGACCGCATCAATCGCGCCGCCCGCCATGACCGCATCCGCACCGGCTTTGGGGATGCCGACGCGCGCTGGAATGAGGAGCGCCTGCTGGACCGCTTCGAGCTCTTGTATGAGGCCGGTCTGATCGAGGAAGCCGTCCGCGACGGCCAGATCAAAAAATCTTCTAATTGCCCCGGCCTGGGCGAGGCGATGGCCTCCGACCATCGCCGCATTCTGGCGACGGCCCTGTCGCGCTTGCGCGGCAAGGTGAAATACCGCCCGGTCGTGTTTGAGCTGATGCCGGAAACCTTCACCCTGTCGCATCTCCAACACGTGCTGGAAGGCATTGTCGGCTACCGAATCCACAAACAAAACTTCCGGCGCTCATTGGACCGCATGGGGTTTGTCGAAGGTACGGGCGAGATGGAATCGGCAACCGGCGGGCGCCCGGCGGAGCTGCACCGTTATCGCCGCGAGGCGGTGGCCGGGATGCCATCACTGGGCCTGGCGACACCGCGCCTGTAATCCGGTCCGCCCGCATCCTGACGAAAGTCATTACGTCATTCCACGGGCAATGCCCAAAAACGCCTTCTTCCCAGGTGGGTAGAATTTGTTTGCGAGAACACTCAAATACGCTTGAATAGCGATTAAATAAACCCAAACCTATTTCAGGTAGCATTCCAAGTCATTGGACTTGCACTCATTAGCGGACAAGCCGCTGAGCGGTACGGGTGCGTTATTCGGGACGCGACATGGCCAAATCTGTCAAAAAAGCCATTGCAGAGATCGATGCTTTTCGCGAGGATCGGATTGCGCTGGTGATGTTGCAGGACATTGCGTTAAGCCTGATCGCCACACCGGAGCCGGAATATTTGTCTGGATTTGTTGAGGCGGCGGGTCAGGCCATGGGCGCTGATATGGTTTTGGTCAGCCGAATTCGATCCCCGGAAGAGCCGGTGACCGCAATTGCCATCTATGACCGGTCTGGTCAGGCCAGCCATTATGAGTATCCTTTGCGTGGCACGCCGTGTGAGCAAGTGTTCATCGACAATCAGCCGTTTGTGATGGGCTGCGGATTGCAGGAGGCGTTTCCATCCGACGAGGATTTGGGGGCCTTCGGGCTGAACTCCTATGTCGGCATGCCATTGTTTCATGAGGGCAAGTGTTTTGGCCTCGTCGCTGCCCTGTTTCGTGCCGAAAACCCGCCCAGTGAGCCAATCCTGAAAGTGTTTAAGCATGTCGAGGACCGGATCGCATCCGGCATTCGTGCTTATGATGCGATTCAGGCGGAGCGTCTGGAACTTCGCGGGCAGGTGGCCCATGGGCGCAAACGTCTGGAAATCGCTCTGGGTGCGTCGGGTATCGGTGTGTGGGAATACGATATGACGGCGGGATCAACGCGCTGGGATGACCGCATGTGCGAGCTGTACGGTGTGCCCTGGCAAGGGGAGATCGTGAAGCCGGAGGAATGGCTCAAATTTATTCATCCCGATGATCTTGAAGCTGTTTGGGGAAATACGCTGCGCGCGGTCCAGGACCGCAAACCCTACCAGATTGAGTTTCGGATTCTGCGCTTAGGCGGGGCTGTTCGAACGCTGCGTTCGGTCGGTCAATATGTGGAGATCGAGGGCGCTAATCCCGGCTTTATCGGGTGCGATCGCGACATTACTGACGACATGGCCCTGGCCGTGTAATTAAAGGATCGTTCCCGCGAAGCGGAGGCGGCCAATCTGGCGAAATCTCAATTTTTGGCCAATGCCAGCCATGAATTGCGAACGCCGCTCAACCACATTCTGTCGAGCCTCGAAATTCTCCGGTCAAGCGGCTATGATGAAACGCAGGAAAAGTGGCTCGGTGTTGCAAAAAGCAGCGGCCAGAACTTGCTAAATATTATCAATGATTTCCTCGACATGACACGTCTTGAAAACCGAACCATGGATGTGGATCGCACGGCATTTGACCCGAGGGATATTGTCGAACACGCGGTTGAGATGTGTGTTGGAGATGATCGCTCTGTTTCGCTCAGGCTGAATGTTCATCCCGAAACCCCGCAAGTCTTGGTATCCGACCCGAGACGGGTCGGGCAAGTGGTGATCAATTTGCTGTCAAATGCGATGAAATTTGGCAAGGACAAACCGATCGAGGTGGTCATGAGCCCGGCGCAACACGCCGATATGAGTGTCCGTCTTGAGGTGGCGGATAAGGGGTGTGGCATTGAGCCGGCCCAGCAGGCCGCGATTTTTGATCGACTGCATCAAGTGAATGGCGATTGTAATCGTGTGCATGGCGGCAATGGGCTGGGCCTGTCGATTTGCCGCGAGCTGGTGACGCTGCTTGGCGGGTATATCGGCGTCGACAGCACGCCGGGTGAGGGCAGTCGCTTCTATGTTGAATTGCCCGCTCTCGATACTGATCACGACGAGCAGGCGGCCTAGTTGTATCGTTCTGAAGCCTCTCGCATTCACAGCAACAAGAGCCCGCACATAGGTGCAGGCCCTTGTCTCATCTGGCTTGAATAACGCGGCGCGCTAATCCGCTGGGGGGCGATGTTGTGCCCCGCGTGCTTCAAGCCAGCGAACCATGTCTCCGCGATTTAGGCGGCGTGCTTCGCTGAGTGGTGAGCGATAGACCTCCTCGCCCTGTGCTGTTTCTGAATCATATTGGGAGGCCCGCACTGTCAGCGATAGATCGGCACCGGCAGCGACCAGTAATTCAGCGACATCAAGATGGCCGGACTGGGCGGCATTGATCAGCGGTGTTTCATCGCCATAGATATAGCCGTCAACTGCGGCACCGCGATCGAGCAAAGCTGTGACCATGGCGGTTTCGCCACGCTGGGCCGCGGCAATCAATGGATTGCCATCGCCACCAATGCCCAGCTCGGGATCCGCTCCTGCAGTGATTAATTGATCGAAGATATCCATATCGCCGCGACGGGCTGCGGCGATCAGGGGTGAGCCGTCGCCGCTGACAGCGAGATTTGCATCGGCGCCATTGGCTAATAGCACAGTGACAACGTCTCCGCGGCCGCGGCGCACCGCGGCGATAAGGGCCGTGCCGTCGCCGCGGAAGACGCGATTGACGTCGGCACCGTTCTCAATCAGTTCACGAACGCGATCGAGGCGACCGCGGGATGCGGCGTGAAACAGAGCTGAATCGGGATGGCGACGATCATCTATATCGCCGTGTCCGGGTGATTACTATTGCGATGGCCGTGATTATGGTTGGACTTCTGCTCCTGATCGGCCGCGACATAAACGGTCTCGGCGGCGCCGACATGGGGGGTGAGAACGAGGGCGCTGGTGGCAAGCAGGGGCAGGATAATTGAGAGACGCATGGGGGAATGACTCCGTTTGAGGACGCGGGGGGACGTCAGGTGATCGATCCGGGCGGCGAGAGCCGACCGGCTCGGGGTTGAGGCAAGCGCCAGGGCAGGGATCTGGCGTGTTGTTGAAGACATAAGAGATCGTGAAGCGGCATCGAGCAGGGCGGTGGCTAAATGGTGCGGCGTCTGGGTGATGCGGGCCGCGCGACTGTCGCACAGCGCTTCGCGGGTCGTGTTCAGGATCGGCAGCAAAGCGTGCAGCGGCGCGACCCACCACAGGGGAATGATCAGGAAGCGCAGACCCAATACCGTCCACGGATCGCGGCGTTCCAAATGCGCGATTTCATGTTCCAGAACCGGGCGGGCGCTGTCGTCGAAGCTGAAATTTCGTGGCAGCAGGATGACGGGGCGCAGATAGCCGACCAGAAGCGGCGAGGTGGCCGTCTCGCTGGTGCGCACCTCGATCTTGCGAGACAACTTTATGTGCGATGGAATGCGGGTGGGCTGACTGTCGCGACGCAAGTGCTCCAGCCCCAGAAGGTCACGGCCGAGACGGGCCAGCAGGGCCAGGCTAATCGCCGTCCAGCCGACCAGGGCAATCAGCGGCCATTCAACACGAATGCCGGTTGAAGTAGACGGTGCGGACGTTGCAGGCATTGCAAGAGCGGCCGCATTCATGCCCCCTTCGGAGCTGGCAATCGGTGTGGCCTCGGCGGCGATGCGAATGATTTCGGTCGCACTGGGCTGCAGCGCGATCAGCAAGACGATTGGAGCCAACAATAGAGACGCCAACGCCAGATCATGACGCTCGGCGACATAGCGGGCCGGGGCAAATTTGTTGAAGGCCAGTACGCCAGCGCTGAGGGCCGTCAGGGCGAGCAGGGTAATGCCGGCGGCATTGAGAAGCGTGTACAAAAAGTCGGGACTCATGTGTCGGCCTCCTGATCGTTGATTTTCTCGGCGAGGGCGGCGCGCAATTGCTCGATATCGTCGGCGGTGAGTTTTTCATCCTCAATTAGATGCAGGGCCAGCTTTTGCGGTGAGCCGCCAAACAGGGATTTGACCAGGGAGCCCAGTGCCGAACTCTGCGCCTTCTCGCGGCTTAAGAGCGGGAAGAAGATATGGGCGCGACCTTCCTTGCGAAAATCGACAAAACCCTTATCCGCCATGATGCGGATCGTGGTCAGCACCGTGGTATAGGCGAGCCCGTATTTCGGCTCCAGCGCCTCGGTCAATTCCCGCACGCTGGCTTCGCTCCGATTCCAGAGCTCGTCCATCAAACGTTGTTCGGCGGTGGTCAGTTGCGGTGTCGATTTCATCTACCAAGTCCTTAGTTGATAACCCTAGAATGCATGGGAGTTCATGTGCGTCAACTAAAGATGTAGTAGGTTTGGCTTTTGGGGAGGGGTTTGTCGATTATGATAAGCTAAATCAGTTGGTTGTGTGATTATTAAATCGACGAAATAAACACAAAACTCTTCTTCCCCCTGAGGGAGAAGAAGAGGGAAGGTCGAACCTGTTTTCGCTCTACTCGTAGCGATACATCTGAAAGCCGGTGCTTTGTACGGTGTCGGAAACAGGGTCACAGGTTTGTCCCATGAGGCCGGTTTCGTAATCATCGGCATTGAACTGAATGGTGAAGTTTTCCAGCATCAACTCGATATAGGACCCGTGAAGCCAGCCGCAATTGGGTGTGCCCTCGGGCAGGGCGGCCGTGGCTTCGGCAAGTGTTGCCCCGATACTCAGGCCCTCGATAATCGGGTATCCGGCACCGGTGACCATAATGCTCCGCACGATGTCGTGGTTTTCGATCTCGCCACTGGGATCGGTGGTGACAAATGTTGTGGTCGCAATGGCCCCGGTATCACCACATCGAAACTGGCCGTTGGTGAAGCCGTAACCCTCGGAACCGGCCTCGGTTAGGCCGATGAAATTGTCGAGCGATTGCAGGTCGGCGGTGCTTTGTCCGAGCGTCAGACCACAGGCGCTGACAGGGAGTTGCGGCCCCGCGGCGGCTTCGCTGGCCTCCGGTGCCATCGCGACCTCTTGATGAAGCTGGTTCTCGTCTGCCGCTGCCGGTTCTGAGTCTGCCGGTGCGGCCTGGTCGCCTGAGCACGCGGTGAGCGCGAGCAAGGCTGTGATGGTGATACCGGTTGGATAGCGCATGATAATTCCCCCCAAAAGACCAGCTTTGGGCGAAAATAGCAGTGATGACAAGGGAATACTTGGTTTGGCGGCTTCGCGCTGCCAAAGATATCGACCCGGATTGATGCGTGAACATCAAGCCGGGCCTGACTGACAGCATAGTGGCGACCATGCCATCAGCGTCTCGCCTGTGTGCCAGATTTGATCAGGTTCGCACAGCGGTGAGTCAGTGGGGAGGTGTCGGGGAAGAGTGGGGACACAGACTTTTGTGTATCAAGGCAGCCATTGAAAAGTGTGCGTCCCCGGTGTGCCAATCATTCGCACTCGCAGCCAGCGCGGCACACCGCCCCATATGTCTCATGTCAGCAGGGGGCCTCAAGGGTTTATCGAGGTCAAGGGTGGAACCGCGGGCGGCGACTTTGTCGCCCTTGACCTCGATAAATCCTTGAGGCGGAGTCTCGGCATGAAATGTATGGGGGAGAGTCTAGGCGCGTGCCGCCCGATTAGCCCCTATGGCCTTGCTTACCGTAGCTGTGAGCAAGAACGCTGAATTTGCCCTTATTTCTCCAGCAACCGCTTGGGATGCACGCCATCCACCATGCCGATATAGGGCGGTAGGATCGAATAGCCCAAGAGCGACTGAAGCTGCGGCGACAGTTCGCGGACGACTGATTTGGGGGTGCCCATGCCGAAATTTTCCTGCGTGCGCAGCCAGGGCTCGCAATATTGGGCGGTCATGGCGAGGCGTCTTCCGTCGCTGGTATTGGCACCACCGCCATGCCACAGCGTGCCGCCGTAAAAGATCACACTACCGCGGGGCATTTCGGCGGGGATGGTATGGTCATCCTCACCGGGAAACCGGTCGCCCCAATGCTGGGAGCCGGGGATCAGGCGTGTGGCACCATTGGCCTCGGTAAAATCATCGAGCGCCATGATGGTGGCGGCGCTGAGCGGCGCGCGCGGGCGCGGGATCGGGTAGAATGAATCGTCCGGGTGCAGATACTGGGCCTCCTCGCCGGGCAGGATATTGATCACCTGCAATTGCGAGAGCAGATAATTGGGCATGAACATCCGATCCAGCAGGGCCAGAATGCGGGGGTGTGTGACATAGGCGTCGCAGGCGCGCGTCTTCTGGATGGTGGAATAGACACGCTGGGTCTGCTTGCCCTCAAAAGCATTGCGGCCCTTGCGATCGAGCAGCGGCAGCAGCGCCTCGGTGATCGCGTCACATTCCGCATCCGAGAATAAATTCTCGATCATCAGATAACCGTCGGCCTGCAGGGCGGCCCAGTCGGCTTCGTGCAGGGCCGGGTCCACATCGCGCTTGGTACGGTCAAATGTGTGTGTGCCCGCCAGATCCTTGCTCAGATCGGTGATGTTCTTGACGTCGTTATACTGGTCCATGCGCGCAGATTAGGTGGGAATGCGCGGGGGCTCAATGGTGTCTGTTGGAGCCGCTCCCCCCTGAACCGCCTTGTGCCTTGGACACCCAATCGTGTGATTGTTCAACATGCCGACCGCTTCCATGAAGGCGTAGACAATGGTTGGGCCGACGAATTTGAAGCCGCGCTTCTTGAGGTCCTTTGACAGGGCCTCGCTGAGGGCATCCTTGGTCGGGACTTCGGCGTGGGTCTGATAGGTGTTTTGTACGGGCGCGCCATCGATCCAGGCCCACAGATAGTTCGAGAAATCCTCGCCGGCAGCCTGCATGGCCAGATAGGCCTGCGCATTTCCGATCGCTGCCTCGACTTTCAGCTTCGAGCGGATAATGCCCGGATTGGCCATCAGGCGATCGCGGTCAGTGTCGGTATATTGGGCGATGATGCTGGGTTCAAAGCCATCAAAGGCCTCACGCATCGTGTCGCGCTTGCGCAAAATCGTGATCCAGGCGAGCCCGGCCTGGAAGCCGTCGAGCATCAATTTCTCCCATAGCGCCCGGCTATCATATTCGGGCACACCCCATTCGGTGTCGTGATAATCGGCATAGAGGGCGTCGTCGGAGTTGACCCAGGCGCAGCGGTTTTGTGGGGTGATTTGCATGGGGGGAGTATGCG
>JAQXCQ010000046.1 GCA_029251785.1 Maricaulis sp.
CTGTCTGGAGTTTGCATCGTGCGCACAGCTTTGATCGTCCTCGCCCTAATCGGCGTTTTCCTTGGACCGAATTTCTTCCGTGAAGCCTGGGCTCCGGCCGCTGTTGCCGAGGAGGTCGAGGAACGCCCGCGCCTCGTGGCGGCGCTGTTTCGCTCCTCCTGGTGCAGCTCCTGCCGCATCATCGAACCGCGCATCAATGATGTGCGCGCCGATTATCGCGAGGCCCCGGTCGAATTTGTCCGCTTTGATTTCACCCTCGGTCAGCGCAACTCCCTGCGCGAAAAGGCCATCGAGGCTGGCATCCCCGACACCTATGACCGCTTCATGGGCCGCACTGGCTTCATGGTCCTGATGGACCGCGACACCGAAACCATCTTCGAGATTGTCACCGTCCAATACCAGCGCGAACATATCGCCGAAGCCCTGGACCGGTGGATTTCTGTCACAACCATGCCGGACGAGGCCTAGCTCGCCCACACAAAAGGCCGATCCATATGGACCGGCCCTTGTTTATTCACTCGAACTCAAAAGCCGAAATCAGCCCTCAGTCATCACCTGCTCGCGCGCGGTGACCAGCAGGTCGTCCATTTCCTTGCGCAGGAGATGGTCGGACAGGTCGATTTTCTTGTCGTCGAGATCGCCGCGCACCTTGCGGAACACGTCGTCATCGCCGGCTTCTTCAAAATCGGCAACGATCACGCTCTTGGCGTAGGCCTCTGCGTCATCGCCCTCAATGCCCATCAGGCCGGCAGCCCACAGGCCGAGCAGCTTGTTGCGGCGCGCCATGGCCTTGAATTCGATTTCCTGATCGTGTGCGTATTTGCCCTCAAGGCCTTTTTCGCGATCGTCCATGCCTGACATGAGGCTCTCCATAAATAACGTAAATCTACCTGCTTCGTTATCCCGCCACACCGCTTAAATCAATGACCTAGCCGCAGGCCTGTTGCCGCACCGCAGCAAGGCATTGCGGTTCTTGTGCAGTGGCGATAGTTTCCCGCTCGACGCGCGGTCCGGACCTGATTCCTGGCCGCGTCGCGCTTTTTTGGTCTGCACCTGAGACAGACCCCATCCGGAGCGTCGCTGATGTCACGTCGCAAAATGATCTATGAAGGCAAGGCCAAGATTCTCTATGAGGGTCCGGAAGCCGGTACAATCGTTCAGTATTTTAAGGACGACGCCACGGCCTTCAATAATGAGAAACACGCCACCCTCGAGGGCAAGGGCGTGCTCAATAATCGCATTAGCGAATTTGTCATGCTGGGCATTGGCCGCATCGGCATTCCGACGCATTTCCTCAAGCGCCTCAATATGCGTGAGCAATTGGTGCGCAAGTGCGAGATCATTCCGCTGGAAGTCATCTGCCGCAATGTCGCCGCCGGCTCGATGAGCAAGCGTTTGGGCATTGAGGAAGGCACACCGCTATCCCGCCCCGTCGTTGAGTTCTGCCTGAAGAATGATGAGTTGGGTGATCCGCTGATCGCCGAAGAACACATCACGGCGTTTAACTGGGCGACACCGCTGGAAATCGACGAGATGATCTCGATGACCCTGCGCATCAATGATTATCTGTGCGGCATGTTTGCCGGCGTCGGTATCCGCCTGGTCGATTTCAAGGTCGAATATGGTCGCCATTTCGACGGTGAGAACGAGCGCACCATCCTGGCTGACGAGATCAGCCCGGACAGTTGCCGTCTCTGGGATCTGGAAACCGACGAGAAGCTGGACAAAGACCGCTTCCGCCGCGATCTGGGCAATGTCACCGAAGCCTATGCCGACGTCGCCCGCCGTCTCGGCATTATGAAAGAATCACCCACAGCCATTCCTGCCAATGATGAGGCCACATCGTGAAAGCTCGCATCCACGTCTATCTCAAGCCCGGCGTTCTCGACCCCCAGGGAGCCGCCGTTGCCGGTGCCCTGCACAATATGGGCTATAACGAAGTTGAAGCCGCCCGCCAGGGCAAGCTGATCGAACTCGACCTGACCGGCGACAATGCCGACGCCGCCAAAGCCCGCGTCGACGAGATGTGCGCCAAGCTGCTGTCGAACCCGGTGATCGAGAGTTATTCGATTGAGATGAGCTAACCCGCTCATCAGCTCAACAACCCTTTGAATAGTCTCGAAGCACGCGCGCCCGTGCCCGGATGGACTGCACACTAGCCAAATAAGGCGGGCCAGCGGGCTCGCCTTCCATCCACAAGCAGGATAAGACGCGAATAGCTTCACACAGTCCGGATTCGCGCGTCATGAAATCTGCCGTAATCGTCTTCCCAGGATCCAATTGCGATCGCGATGCCCACGATGCGCTCAAGCGCGTCACAGGCCAGGCCCCGGCCATGGTCTGGCATCAGGATACCACCTTGCCCGAGGGACTTGATTTCATCATGATCCCCGGCGGTTTCTCCTACGGAGATTATCTGCGCTGCGGTGCGATGGCCTCCCGCTCGGCGATCATGCCAGCCGTCATCGCGCATGCCGCCACCGGCGCCCCGATACTGGGCGTCTGCAATGGCTTCCAGATCCTCGCCGAGAGCGGCTTGCTGCCCGGCGCGCTGATGCGCAATGCCGGCCTCAATTTTGTCTGCGAAAAAGCACCGCTGACCGTCGCCAATTCCAATACCCGCTTCACCTCCGCCTATGCCGGTCGCAGCGATCTGACCATCCCGATTGCCCACCATGACGGCAATTACAATGCCGACGAAGAAACCCTCGAACGCATTGAGGGCGAAGGCCAAATCATCTTCCGCTATGGCCGCAACCCCAATGGTTCCGTCCACGACATTGCCGGCGTGATGAATGAAAATGGCAATATCATGGGCATGATGCCCCACCCCGAACGCGCCGTAGACGTAAACCACGGCGGCACGGATGGACTGGCTTTGTTTGAATCACTGCTTGGATCTGCCTGACATGACCCAATACGCTGAAGGCATCACTGCCGAAATCGTCAAAGAACACGGCCTTTCCGATGAGGAATATGCCATCATTCTCGATCGTATGGGCCGTGCGCCAAATATGAACGAGCTGGGTATTTTCTCGGTCATGTGGTCCGAGCATTGTTCCTACAAATCCTCGCGCCTGCATCTGGGGAAATTCCCGACCAAGGGTGACAAGGTCATCCAGGGCCCGGGCGAAAATGCCGGCGTGATTGATATTGGCGATGGCCAGGCCTGTGTGTTCAAGATGGAGAGCCACAACCACCCGTCCTATATCGAGCCCTATCAGGGTGCGGCAACGGGCGTTGGCGGCATTCTGCGGGACGTCTTCACCATGGGCGCGCGGCCGATCGCGGCGCTCAATGCCTTGCGCTTTGGTGCCCATGATCATCCCAAGACACGCCAGCTTGTCTCCGGGGTTGTCGCTGGCATTGGCGGCTACGGAAATTGTGTCGGCGTGCCCACAGTCGGCGGCGAGACCAATTTCCACGAAGGTTATGACGGCAATATCCTGGTCAACGCCATGGCCGTTGGCCTGGCCGATGCCGACAAGATTTTCTACGCCCGCGGCGCCGAAGCCGGACAGCCCATCGTGTATGTCGGCTCCAAGACTGGTCGCGACGGCATTCACGGGGCCACCATGGCCTCGGCCGAGTTTGACGATGAGAGCGAAGAAAAGCGCCCAACCGTCCAGGTTGGCGATCCCTTCGTTGAGAAGAAACTGATCGAAGCGTGCCTCGAACTGATGTCGACCGACGCGATTGCCGCCATCCAGGACATGGGCGCCGCCGGCCTCACCTCATCCGCTATCGAGATGGCCGATAAGGGTGGCATCGGCATCGAGCTCAATATGGACACGGTTCCGCAGCGCGAAACCAATATGACCACCTATGAAATGATGCTCTCGGAAAGCCAGGAGCGCATGCTGGTGATCATGAAGCCGGGCCGCGAAGACGTGGCCATGCGCATCTTCAAGAAATGGGAACTCGACGTCGCGGTGATCGGCCAGACCACCGACACGGGCCGTATGGTGCTCAACCATCACGGCGAAGTGGTGTGCGACATGCCGATCGCACCGCTCGCTGACGATGCGCCCAAATATGACCGCCCGCATTTCGCACCAGAAGTCCGCGCCCAGATCAGCGCCAAGGACGTCGCCAAGCCGGCCCATATGGGCAATGTGTTGCTGAGCCTGATGACCAGCCCCAACATGGCCTCCAAGGCCTGGATCTGGAACCAGTATGACCGCCACGTGATGGCAGACACCGCCGCCAGCTCGGAAGATCCCTCCGACGCCGCCGTCGTGCGTGTCCACGGCACCGACAAGGCGCTCGCCATCACCACCGATTGCACACCGCGATACTGCTTTGCCGACCCGTTTGAAGGCGGCAAGCAGACCGTCGCCGAAGCCTGGCGCAATCTGACCGCCACCGGAGCTGATCCAATCGCGATCACTGATTGCCTCAATTTCGGTAATCCGGAACGTCCCGAAATCATGGGTCAATTTGTTGGCTGCGTTGAAGGCATGGCCGAGGCCTGCCGCGCGCTCGATTTCCCGGTCGTATCAGGCAATGTCAGCCTTTATAACGAGACCAATGGCGTTGCCATTCCGCCGACACCGGCTGTTGGCGCTGTCGGCCTGATTCCCAATATCAACCAGCGTGCGGGCTTTGGCGGCATGAAGGCCGGTCAGATCTTGCTTGCCGTGGGTGATACCAGGGGCGTCATGGGTGCGTCATTGTATCTGCGTGTTATCGAAGAGCGCGAAGACGGCGGTTCACCGCCCGTCGATTTGGCCGTCGAGAAGGTCAATGGCGATTTCGTCCGCGGCCAGATCCGCTCCGGTCGTGTCGTTGCCTGCCACGATATCTCAGACGGCGGCCTCGCCTGCGCCGCCGCCGACATGGCACTGGCCTCCGGTATCGGCATCAAACTCGCCCACGAAGGCGATCTGCCCATGCACGGCTTCCTGTTTGGCGAAGACCAGGCCCGCTATCTGATCGCCGCCGACAAGGAAGATGCCGTCGCCATGCTGCAAGACGCCAAGGCAGACGACATTCCGCTGATGGTCGTCGGCCTCGCCGGCGGAGACGCCATCTCCGTCAACGGCGCCCACAATCTAGACCTCGTCAAACTCCGCGAAGCCTGGGAAGGCTGGCTGCCGGATCTGATGAATAAGGTTGGTGAGGACTAATCAATAAAAAGCCCCGACCGATTGGTTGGGGCTTTTTTGTTTCAGCAGTCGGAAGGTGATTACCGCCCGCCAGCATCCCCAATTTCGTCCAACCGCTCATCCGCTTCACGCGCGAAATCGATGATCGTGCGTGTGGCGTCGGCGAAGAAGTCCAGCGTCATGTTTTCATAGATGTCGCTGGGCTGGTGATAGTGCGGGTGGAAGTCGACACCCAGATAGATCACCGGAATGCCCACTTCGTGGAATGCGCCCTGGTCTGACAGGGGTGTCCAGTCTGCGCCGGGCTCGTCACTGGGCTCGTCAAAACCGGTTGGCAGATTGACGAGGGCTCGGGTTTGCACCTCTTCCACCATCGGCATCAAGAAGGGGTAGTGATACGTACCAACCACCCACAAAATCCGGTCTTCAGACATGGCAATCATGTCCAGATTCAAATTGAACGTGATATCGTCGGAGTCAATCGGAGGGTTGGCGACAAAGGCCCGCGCGCCTTGCAGGCCACGCTCCTCGGCATCGAACGCGACGACGACAACGTCATGCTCAGGCGGATTGGCGATAAAGTCTGTCGCTGTCGCCAGCATCGCCGCAACGCCGGAGGCATTGTCATCGGCACCATTCCAGATTTCGCCATTCCGCATGCCAAGATGATCATAATGCGCGGTCAGCACCATGGTGCGATCGCTATCGCTTGTGCCCTCGATTCGGCCAACAACATTGGTGCCGTTATAGGTCGCCGATGGATCGCGACGTCCATTATATTCAAAATCATGCTCATAACTGTCGCCGATCATTTCAATGCCGATTTCTTCAAACCGTGAGATGATATAGGCCCGCGCCCGTTCGCTGCCAGCCGTTCCGGTGCCCCGGCCTTCCATATCGTCGGCGGCCAGAATGCGCAGATCGGTTAGGAGCTGGGCTTCATCAAACGTGATTTGCGGCGCTGCGGCGGTCGCCGTGGTGGTTGTAGCCGTTGGCGAGGAAGAAGATGTTGTGGCATCGCAAGCGGTGACCAGAAGCGCTGCAGAAATGGCAAGTGAAGAAACGAGACGCATGAAAAACCCCAAAATTGTTCAGCGCACACAATGACACATCGCGCCGACCACGCACACTGAACATTCTGTAGGGTCGCAGCCGCTCTAGAACCAGCGACTGGGCTGTGAGCGTGGCTCGCCCTCATGATGAGGCCAATTGGCCTCCGACTGCGCTAGATAACCCTCGATATCGCGCAACCAGCGACGATGAATGCCCATCGAGAAATTCATATACAACACGCCATCCACCACCAGATAGGCGTTTGGATCGGTGCGAACCTTGCGATCATCGGCCAGCGCATAGGCGCAATGTCCGTCATAGGCCGGCACATAACGGGCCGGGTCCGCAATGAACAAATCCCGATTGGCCTCGGTCGCAAACAGCCATGTTTCGCCATTGTATGCTGCGGTTATGGTCTCCAGGCCCTCCAGCGGCGCGTCCTCGGTGTGGTAGCTGACCACATCATTGCCGCCAACGGGATGCCCGTTGCGGTCCACATATTGCTCACCCGCAAAGGCCGTGCTGGTCAAAAAGCACACAGCCAGCACCAGATTGGCAAGGCCAAACCCGACACGCACGAATGCATTTGTTGTTTGTAGATGGTTCATCGTCTTTCCCTTCACGGCGACGCCCAATAGTCTATCCCTTGATGCGCCCTACGTGATTGAATGAAAAGCCCCCGGGCGGCCGATACTGGATCACAACGTAACATTTTTCGCTCACCACCCTGTGAAGCGACCTGAAATGAAAGAACACGTCATGCCTATGCCAGCCAATGAAATCATCGCCCTGATCAAAGCCGGTATTCCTGACGCCGAAATAGAAATGACCGATCTGGCGGGCGA
>JAQXCQ010000047.1 GCA_029251785.1 Maricaulis sp.
CTCTGGCCGAACGTCTGCGCGGCGCCGGAATAGTGTTTGTCATAGAGCCCTACGTTCGATTTGCCGGTGAGGCGGGAGAGCAGGGCACATATTTTGTCCGCGACCCGGCAGGCAATGCACTGGAGTTCAAAAGTTTTCGGGATGAAGCGCAAATATTTGCGCATTGACTAGGCCTTCAGCGTCTCAACCGTCAAATTCTCATTGGTGTAGACGCAGATACGGGCGGCGATTTCCATGGCTTTGCGAACGATGATTTCCGGGTCTTCCTCATAATCAAAGACAGCGCGGGCCGCGGAAAGGGCATAATTGCCGCCGGAACCGACGGCAACGATGCCATCTTCGGGTTCCAGGACGTCACCCGCGCCTGTGAGCAAGAAAGTTGTGTCCTTGTCGGCGACGATCAACATCGCCTCCAGGCGGCGCATATAGCGATCGGTGCGCCAGTCCTTGGCCAATTCGACGCAAGCGCGAGCGAGTTGTGAGGGATATTGTTCTAGCTTGGCCTCGAGACGCTCAAACAGGGCGAAGGCGTCAGCGGTTGATCCGGCAAAGCCGGCGACAACGTTGCCGCTGGCCAAACGACGCACCTTTTTGGCGTTACCCTTCATGATGGTCGGACCGATCGAGACCTGGCCGTCGCCGCCTATGACCAACGTACCGCCCTTACGGACGGCCAATATTGTTGTGCCACGCCAGGCGCTGGCATCGGTCGGGGAGGGGGTGTTTGCTGCGGTCATGGCCTGTCTCCGGACTGTCGATGACAAGCATGTGGCCAAAGCTGGCGCGCGGATCAAGTCCGGCGATCAGCCTTCGGCGATGAGATTTGGCGGAAAATCAAGCTTTAGCCGGCGGCGCGATCGCGGTCTGACCTTTCAGTGTATTCCACAAAATCAGATGCGGACATGGGGCGACCAAAGTAGAAACCCTGGGCAAGGGTGGCACCCTGGGCCCGCAACAATGTCATCTGTTCCGCGGTCTCAACGCCTTCGGCGACTGTTTTTAGTTTCAAGGACTCGGCCATCGCCAAAATGGTCTCGACAACGATACGCGCGTGAGGGTCTGTCGTCATATCCCGCACAAAGCTTTGATCGATTTTGAACACATCAAATGGCATGCGTGTCAGATAGGCCAGCGATGAGTGGCCGGTGCCAAAGTCATCAATGGCAAAGCTGACGCCGCGATCACGCAGGGGTTGAACCTGGCTGATCACGCGCTCTGGGTCTTTCATCGCGATTGACTCAGTTAGTTCCAGTTCAAGAAGGTGTGGTGGCAAGCCGGCGTCTTCGAGTGCATCAAGGACAGATGCGGCGAACCCTTCGCGCTCGAATTGCATCGCCGAAACATTGACCGCAACGGGATATTCTTTTCCAAGACTCCGCCATCGTGCGGCCTCCTTACAGGCTGCGCGAAGGACCCAATCGCCCATTTCAACGATTAGACCGCATTCCTCGGCCGCGGTAATAAATGCGCCAGGGGCCAGCAAACCAGCGGTTGGGTGCTGCCAGCGAACAAGCGCCTCTGCACCCGCCACTGTGCTATCATCCATGGTGACTTTCGGCTGGTAGTATACGACGAGCTGGTCTTTCAAGACGGCATCTCTGAGCTCATTTTCCAGGACCAGACGCTCGAAGGCGGAATGGTTCATAGCGGGCTCAAAGAAGTGTGCGGACGAGCCGCCGGCCCGTTTGACATGGGCCATGGCCAAATCGGCATGGCGCAATAGTGTTTCCGGATCTGCCCCGTCTTGTGGAAAGACAGCGATACCGATGCTTACGCCCAGATGGACCTGGTGACCTGAAATTTCAAACGGGAGCTTGATCGCATCAACCAATTTCTTGGCAACACGTGCAGCATCAGATTCACCGTCAATTTTTGGCAGGAGAACGGTAAACTCATCACCGCCCAATCTCGCCACAAGAGACGGGTCCGTGACCCGATCATTGGCCAGGTCGCAACCCCGAGCAACCTCACTCAACCGACGGGCAACCATTTCCAGAAGACGGTCACCTTCGCCTATCCCGAGCGAGTCATTGACGCGCTTGAAGCGGTCAAGGTCAAGGAAGAGCACCGCGCCTTCGCCGTTTTCGTCAAGCGCCTGCCGGGTGACGCGTTCGGCTTCTTTGCGAAAGCGCTCGCGATTGGGTAATTCAGTCACCAAATCGACGTAGGCGAGGCGATGGATACGTTTCAAATTTCCATCAAGACGGGCAAACATGCGATTGAACGCATTCGCCAGTACTTCAAGCTCATCACCGGATTTTATATTGATCCGCATGTCCAGGTTCTTAGAGGAGGCCAAGCGAGCGGCAGACGTCAATTCCCGGACCGGCTGAAGTGCACGGCGGACGATCAAAGCAGCGAGTGGCAAGAAGACACCCAAGGCGAACAGGGCGATCAGCGCCTGGCGCTTGATCATCGAGCTCAGGGTTTGAGTCAGTTGAACGAGGTTCTGGCGGGCATAAATCACGCCAACCAAACGGCGGTTCTGTGTATAAACCGGTACCGCAATTTCGACGGTTGTTCCGTCGACAGAATGACGCAAATCGCCGGCGCCCAAGGCCATAATCGCTAGGGCATCGGTGGTGCGGTCGAGGGTCGTACGGGCGTCGTGATAAGCCTCACCGAGCACTTCGCGGCGATTATTGAGCACGTATAATTCGCCGTGCTCCATTGTCGAGACCAGCTCGTCAAGATAACCATCGACGAATTCGACATCACTCGTAGCGATATTGCTCGACAGTCGCGTTGCCACCGCTTCAAGCGTGGCAACAGAACGGTCGACCAGCAAATTGCGGGTTTCGCGCTGCACTGAAAATCCTTCCAGTGTCATCAGCATGATCGTCGTCGCAAAAATGAGTGCACCGGTGAGAAGTGTAAACTTCATCACAAGTGAACGCATAATGCGCGCCGCCGCGTTGCGGATGGGTGCCATGTCTTCCCCTGAGTACGGGTCCTTTTTTGGGACCTCGTTCATTCCACCAAATTGCCGGTAATGATCATTGATCACCGGTTCTCAGCGTGCAGAGTGACATCAAGCACTTGAAGTGTGGTTAAAGAGAGAGATGTTGTTTGTTAACTTGTTGGGACAAACAGCGAAATTTTCCTACCTACAAGGCAATTCCGGCATCTGAAATATGTGCATTCAGTTCGGATTCAGGGCGTGCGCCATAGTGGGAAATAACTTCTGCCGCGGAAATCGCGCCCATTTTGCCGGCATTTTCCAGTGATTGCTCCCGGGCGATCCCGAGCAGGAAACCGGCAGCGAAAAGATCTCCGGCGCCGGTGGTGTCGACAAGTGTGTCGACGGGCTCAGCGGGAATACTGACGGTGTTTCCATCGCGGACCATGACGGCGCCGTCGGCACCACGAGTCACAGCGACAACTTCTACATGTTTGGCCGCCATCTGGACAGCGGCATCAAAATCTTCGGTTTGGTAGAGCGCCTTTATTTCCGCGTCATTGGCCAGAAGAATATCGATATGGTTGGCGATCAAATCCTTGAACGCGTCGCGATGACGCTCAACGCAGAACAGGTCTGAAAGCGTGAGAGCCGTCTTGCGGCCTGCGGATGCAGCCAATTCGGCGGCGCGGACAAAGCTGGTCTTCGCCTCATCGCGGTCAAACAGGTATCCTTCTAGATAGACGATACGAGATGCAGCGATCGCATCTGCGCCCGCTTCAACGTCGGCTGCGGTCACCAGACCGGCTGCTCCAAGGAAAGTCGACATGGACCGGGCGGCGTCCGGGGTCACATTGATCAGGCAACGGGCGGTGGCGGGCCCACCTTTAAGGGGGGGCGTATTGAAATCAACGCCGATCGCTCGGATGTCGTGGGTAAAAATTTCACCGAGCTGATCATCTGCGACTTTGCCGACATACGCGGCACTGCCGCCCAAAGATGCAACGCCTGCCACAGTGTTTGCGGCGGAACCACCCGATGCTTCCTTGCCGGCAGCCATTGCGGCATACAACGACGTGGCGCGATCTTCGTCGATCAAATTCATGGCATTTTTGGGAATGTTCAATTCTTCAAGAAAAGCGTCCGTCGCAGGAGCAAGGACATCGACGATAGCGTTACCAACGGCGATGACATCGTATTTGATTGAAGACATGGCGTTTCCCCGGTTTTTCGGTGTGGTTCGTAGATGACGCGAAGGGTTAACTGCAGCACACGCCTTCGGCAAGGCTTGCGGGCATCCCCAGTCTCGCTTAACTGCGGGATATGAAACAGATCGCTTTCCTTACATCATCCAATGTCGTGAATCCCGACCCCGCGCATCATGAAGCCCATCGAGAATTTAGAGTTGAACTCAACGTGCTGCAGCAGGCTTGCCTGACTGTTGGTTTCAACATGATTCCGTGTATTTGGGACGCGCCGGATTTTGACCCGGCAGCCTTCGATGTTGTGATGGTTGGAACGTGCTGGGACTATATGGAAAAAACTGATGCGTTCTTGCAAATGTTGGATCGATGCGACCGTGAGAGCCGACTTCTGAACCCGGTCAAGACTTTGCGTTGGAATTCTCGCAAAACCTATATGCAAGATTTGGCGGCGAAATCTGCTCCGATCATTCCTACTGTTTGGGCCGAGCAAGCCGATGAGGCGACGATAGAGGGTGCTTTTGATACCCTGAGAGCGGACGATATCGTCGTGAAGCCGATTGTCGGGGGTGGCGCCTGGCGTCAAGCGAGGATCCGGCGTGGTGAGACCATGCCACACACAAACTTGCTGCCACCTGATGACTGTATGATCCAGCCCTTCCTGCCGTCCGTGTCGGACGAGGGTGAATACACATTCCTGTTTTTTGACCGGAAGTTCTCGCACTGCGCCTTGAAGCGCCCGGCAGCGGGAGATTATCGCGTTCAGTCAGAATATGGCGGCAGCGAAGTGGCACACATTCCTTCCAGGCAAGAGCTCGCGCTCGCCTCTTCTGTTGTTGAGTGTATCGAGGGAGACTTGCTCTATGCGCGCGTCGATATGTTGCGCGGGCTGGATGGGCAACTTGCCTTGATCGAGATTGAATTGATCGAACCCTATCTATACCCAGAGCAGGGACCGGATATGGGTGCCAGCTTTGCAGCGGCGCTCAAACGGCTCACCCCCTAACTGTTCGGTGCTGGTGTCTTGTCCTTGAAGCCACACAAATCCTCGATAGGGCAGCGCCAGCATTCTGGCTTTCTGGCCTTGCACAAATACCGACCGTGCAGGATCAGCCAGTGATGGGCACCCTTGAGAAACGCCTCGGGTGTGATTTTCATCAAGCGGGCCTCAACCTCGTCCGGAGTTTTTCCCGGGGCGAGTTTTGTGCGATTCCCAACACGGAAAATGTGGGTGTCAACGGCGATGGTCGGGTGCCCGAAGGCCTCATTGAGAACCACATTGGCGGTCTTGCGCCCGACGCCGGGTAATTCTTCCAGAGCCTCGCGGTTGTCGGGCACGTCACCACCGTGCTTGTCGACGAGCAGCCTGGACATGGCGATGACGTTTTTGGCTTTGTTGCGGAACAGGCCGATTGTCTTGATCCGGTCTCGCACGTGATCTTCACCGAGATCGAGCATTTTCTGTGGCGTATCGGCTTCTTCAAACAGCAATTTTGTCGCTTTGTTGACGCCGACATCGGTGGCCTGTGCGGAGAGCGCCACAGCGACGACCAGAGTGAAGGGATTCACATAGTCCAGCTCTGTCTTTGGATCCGGGCGATCCTGAACGAGTCGAGCATAAAGGTCGTGAGCCTGTTCGCGATTCAGACCGCGGGGCGCGCGTTTTCTTTTGCGAGGTTTTGCTTTTGCTGTCATGCGAGGAATCAAGCAGACCTGATGGTCAGTGTCATCCCGTTTATTCTGGATACGCTGTGGTGTGATGATTTAAATGATCGCAAGAAGCGGGTGGCGATGATCGCGCACTGCCGTATTGTGGGGCCATGACAACACAAACTTATGACATTGGAGATGCCAGCCGCGATTACCCGCGGATCGCATCAGCCCTCGCCTTTCTCGGCGATAACTGGCGTGACCATCCGGACCTAGATGCGGCGGCAAAGTCGGCGGGACTTTCTGCTCACCATTTCCAACGTGTGTTTACGCGTTGGGTGGGGGTCAGCCCGAAAAAATATGTTGGTGCGCTTGCGCATAACGCTGCCCGCGAAGCAATTGAGAGCGGGGCGAGCGTACTCGATGCCAGTTTCGAAGCTGGACTTTCTGGCCCGGGCAGGCTGCATGATTTGTTTATCGCTCATGAGGCTGTGACACCGGGAGATGCCAGTCGGCGCGGGACAGGGCTTGCCTTTAAGTGGGGAGTCGCACCGACCCCGTTTGGGGATGGCATTTTTCTCGTCGCGCCGCGCGGCTTGTCGGCGCTTGCCTTTGCAGATCCTGACATCGAACAGGGTTTTACTGATTTGCGCGACAGATATCCGGCAGCGGACTATGAGCGAGATGATGCATTGGCCGCTGATTGGGCGCGGCGAGTGTTTACGCCTGACCGTGGAGATTCTCTGCCATTAGCCCTGTATGGTACGAACTGGCAAAGGCAGGTGTGGCGCGCGCTTTTGGCGATCCCGGCAGGAGACACAACCAGTTACAAGTCAATCGCCGAACATGTCAGTTCTGCGAAGGCCTGTCGGGCGGTTGGGACGGCGGTCGGCGCCAACCCGATTTCCTGGTTGATCCCGTGTCATCGCGTGTTGGCTGGAAATGGAAAGCTCACGGGCTATCATTGGGGTGTCAATCGCAAGCGGGCAATGCTCGCTTATGAGGCTGCAAACCGGTAAACAGGGGTATGTTTACGCTCTTCGGACCAATTGTCGTCATTTGTGCTGTTCTCAGCGCCATTCTTTTGCTGCGGTGGTATTTTGGTCGACGCCCTTTACCCGATGAAGCTGTCGCGGAATTTGCTGAGCGCAGCGTTGAGCGTGCGAAGTCGGTTGCCGGTGTTGATGAAGCAACATTCGTCAAACTGTTTGTCGCCGGACACGAACCGCGCTGGGCGCTTTATATGGCGCTGGCCTTCGGATTGATTGTCTTGTTGACACCAGGCTTCGCAGTGGTTTGGGCCACAATATGGGTCTCGGTTATCCAGCAGTTGGATACGGGACCTTGGTATGAAATCGGATATTATCCGTGGATGTTCTTCATGTTTTTCGGGTTTTGCGGCTTTTGGGCCTTGTGTGGAGCGGTTGTGGCCCGACTTTTCCACGCGCGATCGCCAGAGCCATACCTCGCTGCTCTGGCGCGCGCACGCGGGGAACCCCTTGAAGATCGGATCATTAAGCCCAGTCGTCCGAAATGGGCCCGTAAAGCGCGTCCGAGCTGGGCGCCAAAATTGCCTCAAGAAAAGAAAGACGGCGACGCCGAACTTTGACGTCGCGATGGAGGATTGGATCTAGATGGAATTCTTACATACGATGGTTCGGGTCAGTGACCCGGACGCCAGTCTCAAATTTTATTGTGATGGTTTGGGTCTCCGGGAAATCAATCGATATGACAGCGAGAACGGGCGTTTTACGCTGATCTTCCTGGCGACACCTGCTGACATTGAGCGAGCAGGATATACGACTGGCCCAATCCCGGAAGGCTTGCCCTGTTTAGAGCTTACGCATAACTGGGACCCGGAAACGTATTCAGGTGGGCGCAATTTTGGACATGTCGCCTATCGTGTTGAAGATATTTACGCGGTTTGCGCGCACCTGGCCGAAATGGGCATTGTGATCAATCGACCACCACGGGATGGCCACATGGCTTTTGTACGCTCTCCAGACGGGATTTCTGTTGAATTGCTTCAGAAAGGCCCTTCACTGGAGGCCGCTGAACCTTGGTGTTCGATGGAGAATACGGGCGAGTGGTAGCGAGACCGGGCGTCAGATCGCCAAGCGTTTTTGGTCTTCATCGGCTTCGAGGACTTGTCCGGACCTGAAGTCCTCAAACCGTTTACCGACTTCATCATCAAAGCTTTCAGCGAGTACTGTCAGGCGAACGATTCTGTCTGTGCGGAAGTGCCGGAAGTCTGACCGCAGCTCACACCAGGCAGTGAGCAACCAGACGCGCCCGAAGCAGGTCAGGGCGAGAGGGCGGATGATGCGCTGACTATCCTCCTCCGCGAGAGATTTGTAGCGCACACGCAGTTTTCTTTTGTTGGTTATCGCATTTCTGACTGGACCGAAAGCCTCGGGCCGTACCGTATCATCAAGCAATTCTGCAAAGAGAGGGGCCGATTTGAGGCGCCGGCGATGTGTGTCCGGGAGGGCCTGTTCAATCTTGGACAGGGCTTCGCTTGCCGCCATTGATAGGTCTTTGTCGCCAGTCGCCTGGACAAACCGAACTCCCAGCGCAATGGCGTCGAGCTGCTCATAACTAAATGTCAGCGGCGGAAGGTCGAAACCTGGACGCAGGACATAGCCTACACCGGCCTCGCCGTCGATTGGTGCGCCTGACCCAATGAGATGTGCCACATCTCGATAGATGGTGCGTTCAGAGACTTCGAATTTTGACCCGAGTTCGTGCGCCGTCACGGCGCCAGGTGCAGCCTCGCGAAGGGCTTGTACAATACGGAACAATCTTTCTGCACGTCTCACCGATTGTCTCCTGACGCCAAAATTTGAGAACACAGATGTGTCAGGGTTTGCGATGAACGGCAAGCTTCCGGCCGTTTTTGTGCACCCGAAAACTCTGTCTTTACAATGATGACTTCTCCTGACGCCAAAATTAAATTCAAGAGCGTTATCCCTGACATACTGACAATTAAATATTCTGGAGTGTCATGATAAATGTCTATGGGTGAATGATCGTGGTTGTGACGCGAAGAGAGGCGTTTGGGGCTTTAAACGCTAGGTCTGCAAGGCAATCACAGCTTCATCCGGCTTCATGGCATGGCAGTGAAATGGCAAAGTGAGCAAAAATGCGGATTTGGTGATTTCGATTGAGCGAATAAATTTTGAAAATGCGCCAAATGCACATCATTTGCGCCTAAAGCGCCTCTTAGTGACCCGTTTTATCGCTTTTTGGCTCGAAACTGGATTTAGTTTCATGCGGGACGCTTTGTCATCCCCGAACACGAAAATTAAGCATTCAATCGGTGACGACGTTTTGCATGGAATACAAACCGGGTTCACGACGGCCCCCATTATTGAACATCCACGACGCCGCTTCCAAAGCGCCATGGGCAAAGACGCTTCGATCGAAGGCGCGGTGAGAAATGGTCAATTCTTCGAGTTCAGACAAAAAACGGACAGAATGCTCACCGATGACGGAGCCACCCCGCGTGACTGCAAATCCTATTGTGCCGATCTCGCGCTCACCGGTTTGCCCTTCGCGGCTCCAAATGGCTGCCTCCTCGAGACTGACACCCCTCCGGCCGGCAGCGGCCTTCGCCAAAAGCAGAGCCGTGCCGGATGGCGCATCGGCTTTGTGTTTGTGATGGGTTTCGCTTATTTCAATATCCCACTCGCGCGCCGGCAGGGTGGCTGCTTGCCGAACAAGAGTTTCTGCGACTGCGACGCCCAGCGAAAAATTTCCGGCTCGGAGTATCGGAAGGGTAGCCGAGATATTTTCGAGGCGTTCGTTTTGCTTCTCTGTAAACCCGGTGACACCGGTGATTAGGGCTGGACCTGCTAGGGCGGCCAGGCGTTCTGCAGCGATGACGGTCATTTCCGGTGTACTCGCGTCGATGACCAGATCGGCGTTTTCGGCTGCCAACTCGACGGACACCTCGGTGAGGCATCCGATTTCATCCCGGTTCAACAGTGCGCCAATGTCTTTTTGGGCCAGACCAGATTCGGAGCGCACGACAGCACCAACCAATTCAAAACCAGCGTGATCGATCACGGCACCGCAAATTGCGCGCCCGAGGCGGCCGGTGGGACCGAGAATAGTAATTTTGATGGGTTCGGACACGCTAGGCTCCAGATAAGAGGGTATCGGCAAATTTCCCGAAGATATAGGACGCGATGATTGGAATTAGCGGTATCAGAAAATAGAGCGTCATGCGCGTGGTAACTGAAGCGGATAGTGGCCATTCGGGCCGTTTTTCAACCCAGGTCTCGTAGTCCGTCAGACCAGCGAGGGCCGAGGCAGAAGCAGAATTCCCATCTAGCGCCAATGCGCGCGTCTTGGACATTTCATTGTGGACCCTCACGAGCTCAGCGTCCTTTGCGGCACGGATCTTGTCGTGGACGGGACGAATGGCCCCGACCAAAATCGTTATTCCGCCTGTTGCAGACAAGACCAAACTTAACAGGGCGACCCAAACTTGCGCCGGATCGACAATAAACAAAAGGAGTACGGCCGCCATGATCAACCAAGACAAGGCACCGAGAAGGCCGATCCTGCCAAAAATATGGTATTTCTCGAGATGAAAGAGATCTATCTGCAAGAATGTTTTGATGAGTGCTTTTGTTTCCCGACTTGAGCGATAAACGTCCACCGCGGCCCGAAAGCCAAGCCCGTATAATGGCGGTGCGAATATCATGAACCACAAACCGATTGATTGCAGGTATTGAGGCAGGTTTGTGTCATTGGCTTGTATAATCAACACATTGAAAACCAGACCAAAGACTATGCCCACGGCGAAAAAGATTCGGTATGCCAGCAGCCACGACTTAGGGGTTCCGGCAATCAGCGCCTTCGCTTCAGAATGTGCGCCCACTGGCAGGGCCTTCAACAGGGCATCAGTATGCCGGATCCACATGCGGTGACGGTTTTCGGCGAGTGCGATCGCAACTGTCAGAACCAGAGACAAAACAAAGCCTGACCACCCGGTTTCATTGAAACCAGTACCATTGCCGGAAAAGGCTAGCAGGTCTGCACGACCGGCATTGAGGGCGATGAGCACAAAGCAGCCAAAATTAAAGACAAACACGGCGAGTGTTGTGCCGTAAAATCCCAATGGAGAGAGTCTGTAAAGCCGGCTTTCAAAGCTGGGTTTATGCGTGGATTGCTCCGCGTCAGGCGTGGGGTCCAGCTGAGTTTCTTCCATAGTCGGGCACACTAGGCTGATATGAGGCTTGAGTTAAGCTGCCTAAGCCAATCAGTTGTGCGGATGGCCATCTTCGGTGGTCACGTCGTCCCAGAATTGCCGCACCTTGTTGAAGAAACCTGCACTGTCAGGGTTGCAATTATCACCGGACAATTCACAGAATTCCTTGAGCAATTCTTTTTGGCGGTCGCACAAATTGCGGGGGGTTTCGACAAACAGTTCGACGATCATGTCCCCGCGTGGGCCGCCCCGGAGGCGTGGCATGCCTTTTCCACGTAAGCGCATGCGGCGCCCGGTCTGGGCTCCTTCGGACATTTTGACTTCAGCCTTGCCGCCTTCAATTGTCGGAACGTCGATTGAGCAACCCAGGGCCGCCGACACCATTGATGCAGGCGTGCGGCAATAGAGATTAGGTCCGTCGCGTTCAAATATTTCATGTTCTTTCAGGGACAGAAAGATGTAGAGATCGCCGCGCGGGCCACCCTGGGCCCCGGCTTCGCCCTCGCCGGTCAGACGGATACGTGTGCCATCCTCCACGCCGGATGGAATGGTGACACTGAGTTCGCGATTTTCGCGGACGCGACCAACACCATCGCAATCGTGGCAGGGCGTTTTAACATATTGCCCCCGACCGCCGCATTGCGGACAGGTCTGCTCCATCGTGAAGAAGCCCTGGCTGCGACGTACCCGGCCAGCGCCGGCGCATGTGCCACAGGTCTCCAGATCGGTACCGGGCTCATTGCCCTTGCCTTCACAGCGGCCGCAATTCATTGCAGTCGGCACCTCAACAGTGGTTTCCTTGCCGCCGAACGCGTCTTCCAGGCTAATTTCCAGGTCAAAGCGCAAGTCTGCGCCGCGCGCCGGGCCAGACTGGCGGCCGCCGCGACGACCATTGGCCATATTGAATGCATCGCCGAAAACTTGTTCGAAAATATCGGAGAAGTCAGCGGCTCCACCACCAGCGAATGGCCCCTGGCCACCGGCATGATTACCGCCACCCTGTTGAAAGGCGGCGTGACCCATGCGGTCATAGGCAGCGCGCTTTTCATCGTCGGAAAGGATAGAATAGGCCTCGCCGATTTCCTTGAAGTGGGCTTCCGCTTCGGCATCGCCCGGGTTTTTGTCCGGGTGATATTTCATTGCCAATTTGCGATAGGCGGATTTGAGGGCCTTGGCGTCGTCGCCTTTGTTGGCGCCGAGAACTTCGTAATAATCGCGTTTGCTCATGAGGATTTACCGCTCGGCAGGGTCAGGACAGCGTTTTGTCGCATTTGCTGGACCACTTCATAGCCGTGTTTAAGACACAGGCCCGCAGCGCCTTCTGTGATGCCCGCTTCGTGGCGGGTCTCCAGCAGGATGGTGCGAGGCCAAAGATTGCGGGGCGCATCCCCAAAAAACGTATTCAGGACTGGCTCTTCAAAGCCTTCAATGTCCATTTTCATAATATCGACCCGCTCGACACCGGCTTCTTCAAGCACGGTCTGCAGGGTGGTCAGACGAACTCTGACGCCCTCGCCGGTTTCGGACACGCGAACTTCACCGCGATTGATTTCCGGTTGGACGAGAACGGCTTCGCCTTCTTCGGAGCCCAGCGCATTGGGAACCACAGTCACGCGTTTGTCGGAAGAGGCGTTTAGATTGAATTCCAAGCGTCGCCGGTTTTCGGGATCGGGCTCGATGGCGATGGCTTTGAGGTCGCGACCGTTGGTCTCGGCATCTGCCAGCATTGAGAGCGTATAGAAGCCGGCATTGGCCCCGGCGTCGACGAAAATGAACGGCCGGTTTTGGTCGGAATCGCGAAATTGGCGACGCATAGATGCGCGCTCTTCGCGGTCCCAGGTCTTGGAACCAACAAAAACACGTTTCTCACAACGATTATCGCGCATGTGAAGGCGGGCGTGCTGGCCGGGGAAAACCTCGACATCGGCGACATTGCGTCCGTTGGACATCAGGACACGCCGAATGGTCGATTCCGCAAACCGACGCAAACGATAGGATGGCAGGGCCATCGCAAAGCGTCGGAGGCTTTCCTCGAAAGATGAAAGCGCAAAAGCCCCGTACGGAGCTGTGATGGGATCGGGTTCTGGCATGTTCAGGCTCTCAAGGTCTTGGCGACCCGGTCAGGCAATAAGCTGACCGGGTTACCAATTTCAGACCTTAAGCGTCTTTCTTGTCTTCGTCTTCGTCAGAGACTTCGGAGAATTCAGCGTCGACAACATCGTCGTCTGCCGCATTGTCTTCACCGCCGTCTTCGCCGCCTTCAGCTTCCTGCTGAGCCGAATAGATCGCCTCACCAAGCTTCATGGCAGACTGGACAAGCGCCTGAGTCTTTTCCTGGATTGGGCCGACCTCTTCGCCTTCCTTGACTTCCTTGAGCTCAGTCATGGCAGTTTCGATGGCTTCCTTGTCTTCAGCCGGAACCTTGTCGCCAAACTCTTCGAGCTGTTTCTCTGTCTGATCGATCAGGGATTCAGCGGCATTTTTGGCTTCAACGAGTTCACGGATCTTCTTGTCAGCGTCGGCATTGGCTTCGGCGTCCTTGACCATGGCGTCGATGTCATCGTCGGAGAGACCACCGGAGGCCTGGATCGAGATCTGCTGTTCTTTGCCCGTTGCCTTGTCCTTGGCGGACACGTTGACGATGCCGTTGGCGTCGATGTCGAAGGTCACTTCAATCTGTGGCAGGCCCTTCGGTGAAGGCGGGATGCCGACGAGATCAAACTGGCCGAGGCCTTTATTGTCTGCCGCCATTTCGCGCTCGCCCTGCGAGACGGAAATGGTCACCGCTGTTTGATTGTCAGCGGCTGTCGAGAAGACCTGAGACTTTTTGGTCGGGATCGTCGTATTGCGATCGATCAGGCGTGTGAAGATACCGCCATAAGTTTCGATGCCAAGCGACAGAGGCGTCACGTCGAGCAACAGAACATCTTTGACGTCGCCCTGAAGAACGCCGCCTTGGATGGCTGCGCCCATAGCCACAACTTCGTCCGGGTTCACACCCTTGTGTGGGTCACGCCCGAAGAATTTTTTGACGATTTCCTGAACCATTGGCATGCGGGTCATACCGCCAACGAGCACAACGTCTTCAATGTCTGATGCGGACAGGCCAGCATCCTTGAGGGCCTTTTTGCAAGGCTCGAGGGTGCGCTTGACCAGATCACCTACCAGGGCTTCCAGCTTGGCGCGGGACAGCTTGATGGTCAGGTGTTTTGGACCGGATGCGTCAGCGGTGATAAAGGGCAAATTCACTTCATAGGAGGCAGCGGAGGAAAGCTCTTTCTTGGCTTTCTCGGCTTCTTCCTTGAGGCGCTGCAGGGCCAGCTTGTCGCTGCGCAGGTCGATGCCGTTCTCTTTTTTGAATTCGTCGGCAAGGTATTTGACGATACGCATGTCAAAGTCTTCACCGCCGAGGAAAGTGTCGCCGTTTGTAGCTTTTACTTCAAAGACGCCGTCGCCGATTTCCAGAACGGATACATCAAAGGTACCGCCGCCGAGGTCATAGACGACGATGGTCTTGCCTTCGTCCTTGTCCAGGCCGTAGGCGAGGGCAGCGGCAGTTGGCTCATTGATGATACGCAGGACTTCGAGACCGGCAATTTTGCCGGCGTCCTTGGTGGCCTGACGCTGATGGTCATCGAAATAGGCAGGAACAGTGATGACAGCCTGATCAACACCCTGACCGAGATATGCCTCGGCAGTTTCTTTCATCTTCTGAAGAATGAAGGCAGAGATCTCTGCGGGCGCGTATTTTTTGTCGCGGCCCTGGACCCAGGCGTCGTTGTTTTCAGACGGCACGATCTTGTAGGAGACCATGTCCATGTCTTTTTTGACCGTTGGGTCACCCATGCTGCGGCCGATCAGACGTTTGATGGCGCTAAAGGTGAAGTCCGGGTTTGTCACAGCCTGGCGCTTGGCTGGCTGACCGATCAGTCGATCACCATCTTCGGTGAAAGCGACGGTAGAGGGTGTTGTGCGAATACCTTCTGAATTCTCGATAACCTTGGCGGTGCCGCCTTCCATGACTGCAACGCAGGAATTGGTGGTACCCAGGTCGATGCCGATGACCTTGCTCATATGCGTATCTCCGTTTTTTCGGCGGGACTGACACTGTGGCGCGGAGCCTCGCTATGAAGCGCCCCGTTCCCGTTGGCCGGTCCCCCGCCATTACTTTGTGTGATGCGTCCGAAAAGCCGAAACGAACGCGTGTTGTAAAAAATCGGGATAAACCCGTCTTGATGGGCGATTTAGGTAGGGAAACGCGATTACGCAAGGGCTTGTTCAGCCTCAGTGCAGGTTTGCGATATGATTAGGATATGATCACGATCGGGTCAGGCGATATGCCTGCACAGGGAGGGTTTGATATGTTCATGAAATCGCTTGCTATAATCATGGTTGGTGGCTGTCTTACATCTACAGCGCTGGCGCAAGACGAGAGTGATGAGCCCGTGGACGATTCTTCGTCGGGTGAGCAAGATTCTATGGGATCGTACTTTTCTTCCGTTCGCGTACACACAGACTCCACCGCGAGCGAGGCAACTGAATCGCTGGGTGCTCGGGCCTATTCAAGCGGCAATGACGTTACCTTTGGTAATTCACCATCGTCCGGGAGCCAATTGTTGGGTCATGAACTGACCCATACGGTGCAGCAGCAACAATCAACTGCCACTGAGACCGATGATGAGCAAGAAGAGGACGCCCAGCCGCAATTGCAGGATCGTCCCCGGATTGACTCGGCGGCTGATCGCCGGCGCGTGCGGCGGAGCCGGCCAGATAACGACTAAATCGATTTTTGATCCACCGCGTGAAAAAATCTCGCGATATACGATAATCGTCGAATGTTCCGGCTTTGATGATTGCAATAAGTTGCCCCCACGTCCGGGGGGCCAGATGCAGTCATCAATAATCGGGGCTTTCGAAGATGAATATTTTCAAACCGGCACTTGTCGTTGCAGCCATGTCTGTTTCTCTGTCTGCGTGTTCAACTCTGTTTCCAGAGCAAACAGTCCACGTCACCTCGGCCGAGCCGGGCGCAGAGGTTTACATGTCTTTGTTGGGAAATACGTCGATGGGCGTCAATGGTCCCGATGTGATGGGCAGTATTCCAACCGGCACCGAACAGGGCAATTTTCTCTATATCGGTGAAGCGCCGCTTAGCCACACATTCCAGGTCAATCAGTACCAACAAGGATTGATGGTACCGGGTGTGGCCAACACAACTCATACGACATCCTACACAGAGGCTGTTATTCGCCTGATTCATGATGACGGGTCCTTGGAAGAGCGTCGCGTTCGCCTAAACAACGGCGAAATTTCGATGAGCTTCAACGGATCAAGCGCTGAAGCAGCGAAATAGCCGTTTTCGGGTGGAGTGGCGCGTCCAAACGCGCCACTTTCTCCGGATGACCGCGAAATACACCCTACCGCCGGGATTCTCATTCCGGCCTGAATACTTCAATCGGTCCGCCCAGGCCGATTTGATCGCGTCTGTTGAAGCGGCGATTGCCTCGGTGCCATTCTGGCGACCGACCATGCCGCGAACCGGCCAACCCATGTCTGTTATGCTCAGTAATTTTGGCCCGTTGGGCTGGGTGAGCGATCAGCGGGGTGGTTATCGCTATCAGAGTGTGCACCCGGAAACCGGCAATCGCTGGCCACAAATACCTGAGGCGCTCTTGGATTTGTGGGAATGTGTGGCTGATTATCCAGAACCACCTGAGGCCTGTCTGATCAATTGGTATGCCGATGATAGCCGGATGGGCATGCATATTGATTGGGACGAAGAGGCGACGGATGCGGCGGTCGTTTCGGTGTCTTTGGGGGCCAAAGCGCGATTTCGTATCGGGGGCCCGAACCGCGGAGGCAAGACTGGCTCATTGGTTTTGTCGTCGGGAGATGTCGTGGTGCTCGGTGGCGAGGCGCGGCGCTGCTATCACGGCGTGGACCGGATCTATCCTGGGACATCCACCTTATTGCCCGCGCACAGCTTTCCAGGCGGTGGCCGTATTAATCTGACAATGCGGCGGGTGACTTTGCCGTGACGCTCGGTTAGCGATTTTCCGGCAAGAATTTCATATTGTCCATCGGCACCGAACGACCATCCTCCTGGACGATGCGGACGTGTTTACGCTTGAGCTTGCGCGGTTCCGCGACACCACAGGAATGAGCGATCATCTCGACATGCTTGGTGATGGTCTTTGCGTATTCGGCAACCATTTCTGACTTCTCCCGCACAACCAGTCCACGCTGAAGGTTTTTATTATGCGTGGTTACACCCGTTGGGCAGGTGTTTTTGTGGCATTTGAGAGCCTGTATGCATCCGAGGGAAAACATGAAACCGCGCCCGCACTGGACGAAATCAGCCCCCGCGGCAAGGGCCCAGGCGACGGAACCAGGAATGAGAAGTTTACCGGATGCGATGACCCTGATGCGGTCTCTCAGGCCGTGTTGCCCTAAAATTTCGACCGCCATCGGAAGGGCTTCGCGGATTGGTAGTCCTACATTATCCATCAAAGCCATGGGTGCCGCACCGGTGCCACCATCGCCGCTGTCGATCGTGATGAAATCCGGGGCGTGATCGACACCACGACGCAGTATTTCCTCGCATAATTCATCGAGCCAGCCATAGGCACCGATGACGGTTTTGAAACCAACAGGTTTACCGGTGACCGTGCGAATATGGGCCATCATATCGAGCAATTCAGTAACCGAACTTATCTCGGGATGCCGATTGGGCGAAATAGAAGCCTTACCGGAAGGGATGCCACGAATTTGGGCGACTTCACGGCTCACTTTGTTCGCGGGTAAAATGCCGCCCTTTCCGGGCTTTGCGCCCTGAGCCAGCTTAAGCTCAAACATTTTGACCTGTTTATGCGCGGCCGCTTCACGAAGCTTGGCGTCAGACAGCTGGCCGGCCTGATCCCGAACGCCGTATTTTGCCGTTCCGATCTGGAAGACGATGTCGCACCCGCCCTCCAAATGCATTGGCGAAAGGCCACCTTCACCTGTGTTGAGCCAAATTCCGGCCTTGGCGGCGCCCTTTGAGAGCGCGCGAATGGCCGGCTTGGACAAGGAGCCGTAGCTCATCGCGGAAATATTGAAAAAAGCCGGTGCCTGGTAAGGGTGTTTGGTTCCGGGCCCGATTGTCATCGGTTGCGTCTCGGATGCATCCTGATCCAGCAGCGGGAAGGGACAATTTACAAATATGGCGGTTCCGACAGGGTTTAGCGGCTTTGTTGAACCAAATGGTATGGTGCCGCCCTTGCCCTTTGCCGCGCGATCGACCCAGTCACGTTCTGCCCGATTGAACGGGAGTTCCTCTCGATCCATCGCGAAGAAGTATTGCCGAAAGAATTCACCCAGCGTGTTAAATAGACTGCGAAAACGCCCAACAACCGGGTAATTGCGACGGATTGCGTCGCTGTTTTGCGCGATATCCACCACATACATCAAGAAAATAAAAAGAACGCCGATGCCGATCGACATGATGAATAGCTGAGTCAGGACAGACATCGCGTCCATCGCCCATTGTGGCAAACCCATCATTCTACAACCCCATAACTGTGCTGCAGACATGATGGCGCACTCGCTCGTGTGTGGCGAGCGCGTTTTTGTCATTTCGAAAAAATGTGATCAGGCGTGAGGATAAACCGGCTACGGACGCCGCCGTAACCGGTTTGATCCGTCAGGCCTTGATATCTACCGAACCACCGGTTTCTGGCGGTGTGTCATCAGTGGGAGCGGTTGTTGCCGGCCCTGAAGAAACAGCGACCATGGCAGCACGCAGGGTTCTGCCACCGATGATAAAGCCGGTCTGCATGACCGAGGCAATGGTGCCCGAAGCCTGATCGGAGGGGATTTGGGCGACGGCCTGATGTTGATGCGGGTCGAAGGCATGTCCCGGCTCAGGGTTTACCTGTTTGACATTGTGACGCTCGAGCTTCGAAAGCAAAACTCTCTCGGTCATTGCAACACCGTCGACCAGGTTTTTCATGGCTTCGGATGTGTCGGCATCAGCGGATGTTTCAACCGCTGCCAGGGCGCGAGACAGATTGTCGGCGACTTCGACCATATCCTTGGCGAAGCTGCTGACGGCATAGTCGCGTGTGTCGCGGACTTCTTTCTCGGCGCGCTTGCGCGTGTTGTCGGCATCAGCGACGGCCCGCAGAAGGCGATCTCTCAAATCGTCGAGTTGGCCGCCCAGTTTTTCGACCGTGTCTTCATCGGCTTCAGCCGTGTCAGCCGATTCTGCAGCCTCTTCTGCGGCAATGGCATCGAGGTCTTCATCATTTGGGTTTTCGGTGTTGTCAGTATCGTTCATGCTTCTTCACTCTCAGGATCGTGTGCCGTCCAGGATCTGGCCGACGACACGTGCGGTGTAATCGACGAGGGGGATAACACGAGCATAGTTCAAACGTGTTGGACCAATTACACCCACAGCGCCGATTATCTCCTGTTCCTTGTTGCGATAGGGGGCCACAAGGACGCTGGAGCCGGACAGGCTAAAGAGGGGGTTTTCCGCGCCGATAAACAGGCGAACACCTTGCCCGTCGCGCGCTTTGTCCATCAGGGATATGAGGCCTTCTTCCCGCTCAAGGTCCTCAAATAAAAGGCGAACCCGTTCCAAATCTTCGGCGGCATCGACGTTTTCAAGCAGGCGGGCCTGACCTCGGACGATCAAGGCTCTGTCCTGTCCGCCACTCCATGCAGCGAGGCCACTTTTGACCAGGGATTCGGTCACTGCATCGAGCTGCGCACGCTTTTCAGCAATCTCTTGTTCGATACGGGTGCGGGCTTCTCCCAGCGATCTGCCTTTAAGCCGAGTCGAGAGATAATTTCCTGCCTCGATCAGTGAGGCGGGCGGTAAGCCGGCGGGGGTGATCATCAACCGGTTCTCAACGGAGCCATCTTCAAACACCAAGACGGCGAGCGCCTCGACGGCAGAGATCGGGACAAACTCCACATGCCGAAGCGGGGCTTCGCGTTTGGGTGTGATGACCAAACCCGCACCCCCTGCCAAACCACCAAGCAGCCCTGAAGCCTCGGCCAACAAATCAGGCATGGCGCGTCCTGACGGGCCAACCTGCCCATCAATCACACGACGCTCGTCGCTCGAGAGTTCACCGAGTTGCAACAGGCCATCGACGAAAAGTCGCAGACCGGCGTGGGTGGGCATGCGCCCCGCGCTGGCGTGTGACGCCGTCAGAAGGCCCAGGGCGGACAGATCTGACATCGTGTTTCTGATTGAGGCGGGGGAGAGGTCCAGCTTGCGATTTTGCGACAGCGTGCGTGATCCAACGGCCTCGCCGGTTGTCAGATAGCCTTCGACGATTGCCTTGAAAATCGCGCGCATTCGCTCATCGAGCGCCTGGAGTCCGGAGAGGCCTGAAGAAGAAGTCATATCCTCACATATGCAAGAGTGACCCGGAGTGCAATCCGCGCTCAATGCGCGCCCAAATTTTTCGCGACTGTTTCCGCGCTTGATGGCGTGGGGGATGCCGGGTAGGAGCGGAAGACAAATTTTGAGGATGATGATTATGAGACCGAATGGCCGTCCACGCGATGCGATGCGTGAAATTACAATCGAAACCGGTGCGTCTACCTATGCTGAGGGATCTTGCCTGATCAAATTTGGTGGAACGCACGTACTGTGCTCCGCCAGTGTTGAGAGCAAGGTACCACCTTGGTTGCGAGGCGGCGGCAAGGGTTGGGTGACAGCGGAATACGGTATGTTACCGCGCGCGACGCACTCTCGAAATCGCCGCGAGGCGACGGCGGGCAAACAGTCGGGGCGTACGCAGGAAATCCAACGTCTGATCGGGCGTTCCCTGCGCGCGGCTATTGATTTGGAGGCGCTAGGCGAGCGGCAGGTCACGGTCGATTGCGATGTGTTGCAGGCGGACGGTGGAACGCGAACTGCCTCGATCACAGGTGCCTGGGTCGCGTTAAAATTGGCGATGGCCTATTTGATCGAAGAGGGCGTCATAACGTCCGATCCGGTGCATTCACAGCTTGCCGCTGTTTCTTGCGGTTTGGTTGATAATGAGAACCGTCTTGACCTGGAATATGAAGAAGACCGGGTCGCCCAGGCAGACGCCAATTTTGTTCTGGCGGCGGATGGGTCTATCGTTGAAATTCAAGCGACGGCCGAGGACACACCAATTGCCGAGTCAGATTTCCTCGAACTGTTTGCATTGGCCAAGGCGGGTGTTGCAAATTTGTGCGAGATCCAGAACTCTGCCCTGAAGCCCAAGGCGTAACCTTTTTGGTTTCGGCTTGATGGCTGAAAGTGGAGTAAAAGCAGACGGCGGGAGCGCGCTGGGGGGCTGAAAATGGCCCACACGAGCTCTAGGGAAGGGGCTTACCGTGCAGACCCACTCCCGCCGTCTGTTACGTTCACCAGACCCCTGGTGAGCGACTTTTGAGCCTGACGTGCCTATTGGGCAGCGTCTTTGGCATCCTCGTCTTCATCGAAATCGAAAAGCAGCAGGTCGCCCGGCTGGCATTCGAGTTCGCGGCACAGCGCCTCCAGTGTCGAGAAGCGGACGGCCTTGGCTTTGCCTGTCTTGAGAATTGACAGGTTGGCCATCGTAATTCCGACCCGGTCGCACAATTCGGTGAGCGACATGCGGCGGTCGAGGAGAATTCGGTCAAGAGTGACGCGTATCGGCATAATCAGCGTCCCCCTATATCGTCAGTTTTTGTTCTTGGCGCATTCGCGCGCCTTCACGGAATACTTCCGCAAAAATCAGCAATACGCCGACGGCAAACCAGGCGCCCAGCTCTATGTCGGGTCTCAGCGCGATATGTGCGCCTCCCTCGACGGGCATGCCCATGACTGTCAGCAACATTGCGACCGCGCCCTGGGTGATGGTTCTAAGAACCTGGTAAGCCGCAATGGCCACAGCAATAACCCGAAGGTGTCCGGCATTTTCAGGGACAAAGGGGTCGCCTGAAATCAAGGTCGCGAAAATCTTTCTTAGACGGTGAATGATCACCATCAATGCGACGATCTCGGCGGACAAAATTGGGAATGCCATAGCCCTGTTTCTCAGGGTTTCGAATAACTCCGTTGCAAAAGGCGGGGTGTAGCCAAAGAAAGCCATGATGAACGCGACGGCTGAACTCACCAATATGATCGATGCGAGCGCCAGGGCGACCCAGGACAAGTACCAGGCGATGTCGAGCACCGGCTTCAGTTTTGATGCGAGTGAACCGCGACCGAGCGAATTCATGCTTTCCCCTTCCAGTATCTGAACAAAACCGGCTCTGGCGAACGGGGATCCGCAGCGCCGGTTTTATTCATGTATAACGATCATGCGATCGTTGGTACGATAGCGTAGTAAGCACCTGCGGCCACAGAGACCAGCAGAGTCATATTTATGATTATTGAGAAAAATGACTGCATACCCTTATTTTTGGACCTGACCATCTCATTGTTTCCTTCTAGTTGCATCTGACCAATTACCGTTACCATTCGTGTGTTCTGGACGATGTTTCCCGTCCATGTTGTTTATCGATAAACCCCTTCATCTAAAGACGCAAGCAAAAATATCGTTTTTCAATATTAATTTTTCGAAATACGATATGTAAACGAACGAAATATCAACCATGACACGCAAAGAAATTTGGGTTTTGTCCAGCCATAATCACGGCAAAATCAAAGAGTTAAAAGATATTCTGGAGCCATACGGAGTCGGCCTGTCTTCTGCTGCGGAAATGTCGCTGCCAGAACCGGAAGAAACTGAAAAAACATTTGTGGGTAACGCCATCTTGAAGGCTGAAGCGGCACGTGACGAGACCGGTATGGTGTGTCTGGCGGATGATTCCGGCTTGTGTGTTGATGCTTTGGGGGGAGACCCTGGCGTGCTATCGGCCCGTTGGGGTGGGGAGGCGCGCGATTTCGATCTGGCCATGCGTCGGGTGCATGAGGCGCTGGAGGCTCTGGAAACAAACGATCGAACCGCGCGCTTTGTCTGTGTTATTGCGCTCGCGCGTCCGGATGGTTCGGTTCGTGATCATGTCGGTGAAATTGTGGGCTCGATCGTATGGCCCCCGCGAGGCGATGACGGGTTCGGCTATGATGCGATCTTTCAGCCGGAGGGTCATAACCGCACATTTGCTGAGATGAGCCGTGATGAAAAACGCGCTCTAAGCCACCGTGGCAGGGCGCTGGCCTCTCTGGTCAGCGAAGAATTTGGTTGATGGATAGTTTAGCGAACGGATTGGGTCTGTATGTCCACTGGCCGTATTGCGCCCGGATCTGCCCGTATTGTGATTTCAATGTCTATCGTCCACGCGATGGCGGTGATGAATTATTGGACGCCATTCTCCAGGACATGGCTTTTTGGCACTCACAGACCCGATCCCGCCGACTTGCGAGTATCCATTTTGGCGGCGGCACACCGTCTTTGATGACCGGTCACCAGGTCGAGGCGATCATTTCGAGGGCGGCAGAATTGTGGGGTCTGGAGGCGCGGATTGAAATCGGGCTCGAGGCCAACCCTAAGGATGTGGGCCGGTACGCAGATTTCAAATCGGCTGGCGTGACGCGGCTATCTGTCGGCGCCCAAAGTTTTGATAACCAGGTGCTGAAGTCGCTGGGCCGCGATCATGGCGCTGATCAGTCTGCCCTAGCGATTAAAGAAGCACAGCGTGTGTTTGCGGCGGTCTCCATTGATCTGATCTATGCACTGGCTGGCCAAGATTTGGCGCATTGGCAAACAGAGCTTGAGCAGGCGTTGAGGTTTGGGGTGGGTCATCTATCGCCGTATCAGCTGACGATTGAGGCGCAAACGTCTTTTGGTAAGCGTGCGGCACGCGGTGAAGTGCTGGATGCCCCCCCCGATTTGGCTGCGGATTTCTATGAGATGACACAGGCACTGTGCGACAAACACGGGTTAGCGGGTTACGAAATTTCCAACCATGCGCGCAGCGAAGCAGAGCAATCTCGACATAATCGTTTGTATTGGGCCGGCGGTGACTGGATTGGTGTCGGGCCAGGCGCGCATGGCCGTGTTGGAGCGTCGATTTCAGGCGGTCGGCGAGCGACAACCGCACATCGGCGACCCCAGATTTATAGAGAAGCGATAGAGACAGGTCAGTCCGTTTGGCAAGATGATGATATTCTTACGGCCTCCGAAGAAGCCGCCGAGAGAATATTGATGGGATTGCGCGTGCACTCCGGTCTGGACCGGTCACATCTGCGCCGAACTACCGGTCAGGACATTGATCTGAACGCGCTTGAGCGATGGTCCGAGGCCCAGCTTATGCGCTCGGATGGAGATCAAGCCTGGCTGACGGCAGCCGGTCGCCTGCTGGCTGATCGGTTATCGGGCGAGCTGGTCGGTGATTTCTCCGTCGAGCAAGGCAGATAATTCCTCGGCCTCAGGCTTGGCTGGATCAAAGCTGACGGGCGCAGGTTCAATCTCCCGAAAACCGCGCGAGCGAACTTCATAGACCGCCAGGCCGCGTTCGATCTGGCCGTTCTGATGAAAGCGGAATAGCCCGTCGGCACCGTAAAAGCCTTCCGGGTTTTCCAGGGCCTCACGGGTAAATCCAGCTTCGCCGCCGTCCAGATGTGCGGCGAGCGCCATCGCGTCATAGGCAAGGCTGGCAAGGCGTGACGGTTCGTCGCCAAAGGCGGTTTCGTAGGATTCTTCGAAACGGTCCCGAACATTGAGATCCGGACCAGCAAACCAGCCGCCATACAGGGCAGGCTCGCGGAGCAGGGCCTCATCATTCCAAAGTCCGGTCCCAATAAAGCGGACGACAAGTGGGTCGACGGCCTGGCTGACCAAAAGCGGTCCAAGAGCCCGCAGGCGGACGCCTCCCTCAGGTAATAGAACTGCCTGGAACGGCGCATCGGGTGCGGGTTCCCAGGATGTGCGGCGCAATTTGCGCGCATCCTCGGCACTGACTTCTTCGAAAACTCCCTCAGCCAGACGCGATGCGGCACGTGACATCGCCTCGACATCGCCGGTGTAGAAAGATTCCGCAGAGAGTGCGCCAGAATTCAAATGGGCGTTGTCACGGAGAGAATTATAAACGGCCATTCCGTAGCGGTTTTGGGATCCAAGATAGGCAAAGCGCTCAACCCCCTGGCGCGATGTATATTCAACAATGCGAGCTACTTCTATTTCCGGTGGAAAGCTAAGCAGATAGACGCCGTCACCCGATATGGTCATATCGGTTGAAAATGCGACGACAGGTATGTTGGCCTCCCTCGCGACCTGTCCGGCGGCCGAAACAGAATGAGCAAAGAGCGGGCCGATGATAATATCGGCACCGTCGGCAATCGCACTTTCTGCGGCTGCTCGGGCCCCATCGGGCGTTCCCTGAGTGTCTTTCGGAATCATCAGAAGATTGCTGCCACCGCGTTCAAACAAGGCGAGCTCAGCGGCACGGAGTAGACGAAGTGATTCTGAGCGCGCGCCGGCATTGTCGCTGGAGAACGGCAAAAGCAATGCGACACGGGCCAAGTCGCGATCGGCCATGTGAGGCGGAATCAGCCCGGTCAGTTTGACCGGTTCCTCCTCGACGGGCATCTCTACCGGCGGCTCAATGATTTCAGGTGGTAGCTGAACAATTGGGCCGGGTGGGGGTGGCGTGTCCGTGGTGCCGCACGCTGTTAGGGCACCGGCCGCCGCCATGGCGAGAAGACGTTTCCCCCAGGCACGTCCGGCGTTTTTGTCTTTATTTTGACCTGAGACCTGCGCAAGTGTCGTGTCGACACTTGGCTGAAGATTGAAAGCACGCAATGCTGCAAACGAAATCATGACACATCCACCCAAAGATATTCGTGACAAGGCTATCCGGCATGTTGCTGGCGGGCAAGCATTAGCGCCCGGTCTTTATCTGGTCGCAACCCCGATCGGTAATATGCGCGATATTACGCTGCGGGCTTTGGATGTATTGGGTGCGGCGGATCTGGTGCTGGCGGAAGATACCCGTGTGACCCGGCGCCTGCTTGATGCGTATGACATCAAAGCAAAAGTTCGCGCCTATCATGATCATAATGCCGAGCGTGTCCGGCCAGACGTTCTGGAGGCCCTGGCAGATGGCGGGATCATTGCTCTGGTCTCTGATGCCGGTACGCCGATGGTTTCGGATCCTGGCTATAAACTCGCCCGATCCGTGATTGATGAGGGGCAGCACGTGATTGCAATTCCGGGCGCTTCCGCGGCGTTGACGGCGCTTTGCATCGCGGGTTTGCCCACAGACTGTTTCACTTTTGCAGGCTTCCCGCCCTCACGAACGCAGGCCCGTGAGACCTGGTTGCAGCGATATGAACGGGTGCCTGGCAGTCTGATTATCTATGAAGGCGCATCCCGGATTCCCGCTGCGCTGGCCAGTATGGCCAAGGTGTTCGGCCCGCGCCCGGCAGCGGTTTGCCGGGAGCTGACAAAGTTTTACGAGGAAGCGCGTCGCGGCAATCTGGAAGAATTGGCCGCACATTATGCAGAGGCGGGCGCACCGAAGGGCGAGGTTGTTATTGTGATCGGCGCTGCGCCGCCGGATGTCTGGGACAATCCGCGCATAGACGCTGCGCTGCGTGAAGCGATGATCAATTTGCGCGTGAAAGAGGCATCCGCCCGGGTCGCGGATGCCTCGGGCTGGACGAAACGAGACGTGTATGCTCGGGCGGTCTCGCTCAAACACTCCGGCAAGGACGAGGCGTGACGCGGAGGCGAAAACGCGCAGAATTATGGGGTCGTTGGGCCGAGTATATTGCGATCTGGTGGTTGCGGGCTAAGGGGTATCGCTTGCTTGAGCATCGAGCTCGCACCGCTGCCGGCGAAATCGACCTGGTCATGCGGCGCGGTGAGTTCCTTGTTTTTATCGAAGTGAAGGCCCGAGCGAATATTGAGTCGGCTCGCGACTCTTTGACGAAGAGGCAAAGGGATCGGATCATACGATCCGCCTCGCTGTGGCGGGCTCGATATTCTGGCTATAGCGATCTTCATTTTCGGTACGATATGGTGCTGGTTGCGGGCTGGCGATGGCCCGTGCATGAGCGCGCCGCATGGATTCCCGAGGGATACGGGGCGCAGGACTTATTATAACGCGTCGCGCTTATTTGGAGAATCTTCATCCCCTCGTAAGGGTATCAGGACAGAAAGATCCGTCAGCATTGCCGCTTGATTCGATTTGGAGCCGACCCTGGTGAAACCTCACCGCTTCGGGAGTAAAAGATGAGTAAATTCAATAACCCAGCATCGGTAGGGGCTCACGGCTCAATCCGAGTGTTCGCTACCATGGTTTTGCTCTTGGCATTGGCCGGTTGCTCGACCATGCAAGAAGAACGCTCGATCGGCCGCGAACTTGATGATGTGAACGCGTCTCTGGCGATAAAATCGGCAATGATCCGCAATGAAGGCTATGCGCTGGGCGGTGTCGATGTTGAGGTGACAGAAGGCATTGCATTGCTCACCGGTACCGTGCCGCGTGAGGATGATAGTTTGATGGCCGAATGCCTGGCATGGTCGTCTGTCGCGGTCCGTGCCGTGGCAAATGAACTGCTTGTCGGGACGTCGGCCAGTATTCGAAATCGAACCAATGATGCCTGGATCACTCAAAATGTGCGTGGCCGGCTATTGACGGACCGCAGTATTCGGAGTGTCAATTTCAACGTCGAGACCTATGCCGGCAAAGTGTATTTGCTGGGCCTGGCCCGGACGCGCGGTGAGCTTGAGCGCGCCAGCACACACGCATCTCTCGTGGATGGTGTGGGTGAAGTGATCAGCTATGTGAGGGTTGTCGGTACAACAAGCACTTTGCCGTCTCGCGGGGAGCGACGCGCAGCCGCATGTGGTGGCGAGGCGACCCCCGCCCTTGATCCGGGTGATTTGGCACCCAATTGAGGCAGACAAGAAACGCCAATTCGGAGAATGTCAGATGACAATGCGAGTCGCGGTCCAGATGGATCCAATCCAGGACGTCAATGTGGATGGCGACACCACATTTGCGATGATGGAAGAGGCGCAGGCCCGGGGTGCTGAGCTTTGGGTTTATCAGACCGAGCATTTGAGTTGGCTGGCAGGCCGCGTAACGGCGCGGGCGCGGCCGGTGACAGTCAAGCATGTTCAGGGTGATCACGCGACGCTTGGCGATGAAGTGTTACTGGATCTGGCCGACGATGTGGATGTGGTTCTGATGCGTCAGGATCCACCGTTCGACATGGCCTATCAAACCGCTGCGCATTTGCTGGAATTACTCAAGGGGCAGACCCTGGTGCTCAATGACCCGGCCTGGGTTCGGTCAAGTCCGGAAAAAATCATCCCGCTTCTCTTCCCGGACATTATCCCGCCGACGCTGATCAGCCGTGACGAAGCCGCTATTCGCGCATTTCGTGAGGACTTCCCGGATACGATTATCAAGCCGCTTTACGGGAATGGCGGAGCCGGTGTTTTCCGGCTGAAGCCGGGAGATGGAAATTTGAGCTCCTTGCTGGAAATGTTCTTTACTCAATCGCGTGAGCCGGTGATTGCCCAGGCCTTCCTTCCCGCGGTCAGTGAGGGCGATAAACGCATACTTCTGGTTGATGGCGACCCGGTCGGAGCGATCAACCGTGTCCCTCAAAAAGGCGAAACGCGTTCAAATATGCATGTTGGAGGTGTCGCTGAATCGTCAAGTCTTGATGCAGCAGACAAGAAAATATGTGACGCAATCGGACCTATGCTAAAAGACCGCGATCTTTTATTGGTCGGAATTGATGTAATCGGCGGTCGATTGACCGAGATAAATGTTACGTCCCCAACGGGTGTTCAGGAGCTCAAGCGATTTTCCGGTGTTGATACTTGTTCTGTGTTTTGGGACGTGGTTGAGCGACGACTAATTTCGTAAAAGTTATTCACACGCTTGACGTGCGAAACCACAACGTTCATTATATGTTTGCCTTATGTTTTTGGTTTGTTCTGCAAATTGTGGAAAAGCCAATGCAAATAGATAGTTAATGAATGGTGAATGAATATCGTTGTGGTTGAACGTGCCGTTCGCGCCGTCACACGGTTTTGAACCACCATTGTGATGACGCAGGATCACGATAATGGCAGCTCGAACCGCATCGGTCGCGTTTGAGGGCGCTCGCGCCCAAGTCGTTGACGTTCAAGTTCAGACGGCGGGCGGAACGCAGCCGATCTTTTCGGTGGTCGGTTTGGCAGACAAGGCGGTGGCCGAGAGCAAGGAGCGTGTGCGCGCGGCCTTTGCGTGTATCGGATTGTCTCTGCCGTCGAAGCGATTGATTGTTAATCTGGCACCGGCGGATCGTCCCAAGGAAGGATCGCATTTCGACCTGCCGATCGCGATCAGCTTGATGGCGGAGCTGGGCATAATCCCAAAAGATGCCGCCGAGGAACATCTGGCGTTCGGTGAATTGGGGCTCAACGCCACGCTGGCACCGACACCCGGAGCACTGCCGGCGGCGGTCGCGGCGGGCAGTGCCGGGCTTTCTTTGATTTGCCCACAGGATAGTGGGCCCGAGGCCGCCTGGGCCGGGGGCGAATTACCGATCATCGCACCGGCATCGTTGATCCAGCTAATCAATCATTTCAAGGGAAGTCAGGTGTTGAGCCGCCCTGTTCCGGGCGAGCTCGTCGAAACCGATCGAGTGACAGACCTCAACCAGGTTAAGGGGCAGGAGGGTGCCAAACGGGCCTTGGAAATTGCGGCAGCAGGGCAGCACAATCTTTTGTTCATTGGACCACCGGGATCGGGAAAATCGATGCTGGCCGCTCGATTGCCAGGGATATTGCCACCCCTCGATGTCGAGGAATTACTGGATGTGTCGATGATCCACTCTGTTGCCGGTTTGCTGGAGCGGGGGCGGTTGACCCGTGATCGACCGTTTCGTTCGCCACATCATTCCGCCTCAATGGCGGCCATGGTGGGGGGCGGTACGAAAGCCAAGCCCGGCGAAGCCTCGCTCGCGCATCATGGCGTGTTGTTTCTGGATGAATTGCCGGAATTCCATCCACAAGTGCTCGACAGTCTTCGTCAGCCCCTGGAAACCGGCTCGATCACAGTTGCGCGCGCGAATGCTCATATTTCATATAATGCGCAGTTTCAGTTGATTGCTGCGATGAATCCCTGTCGCTGCGGTGGCGGCGGGCAGGATGGACAATCCTGTCGTAGAGGACCCCGCTGCGCCGCGGATTACCAGGCGCGAATATCCGGACCGATGATGGATCGGATTGATTTGCGCATTGAGGTGCCAGCCGTGACGCCGGCGGATTTGGCGCTTCCTACGCCAAATCAGGGCAGTGAAGAGGCCTCAGAGCGCGTGGCCAATGCGCGGGCCGCCCAAAAAGCCCGGGGATATTTAAATGCACAATTGCCGCCGGATATCCTGGCTCATGTGGCCGAGCCGGATCGAGCGGGTGAAACTTTACTGAATCAGGCGGCGACAACCATGGCTCTGACGGCACGGAGTTATCATCGTGTATTGCGCGTGGCCCGAACCGTGGCTGACCTGGAGGGGTCGGAAGCCGTCCAGCGTGTGCATATCGCCGAGGCACTTGCATCCCGTCGAGGTGGGGAGCGATTTGCGCCGGCGCTTACAGCGTAAGGGGCGCGCTGAAGCGCGATGCACCTACCGGCAAAAACTTCTGTTTTGGCGACAAGTCGTTAACTCGAATCTTCTAGCTCGTTAATAATGACATCTTCCCGACCGACGTCTCGTATTCCGGAGCCTGAACCGGCTGAATTGCTCAAGATCGCGCTTGATGCAACGCGAGAGCTGATGGTGATCCGCGGGCCCAGTGGAAGTGTCAGTTACGTAAATCATGCGTTTCTAGAAACGTTTGGGGGCCAGAAAGGGGACTGGATGGGACGATGGTTTTCCATGGCCCCACCGCGCTCTCGAGAGGAAAGCCGCCAATACGATATGTTGATGCGCACCGTAAATGGGGCTGCATGGATCGAGTGGGATGAATGTTTGCTGCCCGATGGCGGCGGCGTAATATCTGTTGGGCGAGATGTCACGACCCGCAGGGAAGCCCACGAAAGCATGGCGGAAACGCAACGCGCGAAAGCATTGTTTTTTGCCGCGGTGACACATGAATTAAGAACACCCCTGTCGGGCGCAATGGGAGTGTCACGGCTCCTGAAGGCGACCAAATTGGAGCCGGACCAGGCGGACTATGTCCGCTCAATTGCGGCATCGACTGAGCATGCACTGACGATGATTGATGATATTCTTGATCTCTCCCAACTCGAGGCGGGGAAGCTCCAATTGCGCCCCGGCGAGATCGATGTTGCGGCCATGGTGCGGGAAACGGTCGAGCTTGCCGCTCCAAGAGCGTATGAGAAGGACTTGGAGGTCGCGGTTGTATATGCCCCGGGATGCCCAGCTCGCATTACTGGCGACGCCGCGCGCCTCAAGCAAATCCTGTTCAACCTGATCGGCAATGCAGTTAAATTTACCCGAAAAGGCGGCATTCGGATCGAAATTGCGAACAATCCGGGACCGGAGGATATACCGCGATTATCCATATCCGTACTCGATACCGGTCCGGGAATTAGTCAAACCGACCAGGAAACGCTGTTTGAGCACTTCGAGCGCGGTGCGGCTGAGCGGGAAGGCGCAGAAGGTGGAGCCGGCCTTGGATTGGCCATGGTGCGCAGGCTTGTGGAATCCATGAATAGCTCAATGGGGCTAGAGAGCGAACTTGGTCACGGGTCGAATTTCTGGGTCACTCTGGAATTACCGGTCATTGAGACTTGGCAACAGAGTCCGTTGCGCGGCCGACAATTGGCAGTGGCCAGCCGCAATGATGTTCTTCGGCAAGCCCTCGTCGATCAGTTGCGGGCTCTCGGGGGCGATGTAATTGATCTCGATAATGGCGAGAATATCGCTGCCGCGTCCGGGCGTGAGCTGCTGCTTGATCATGCCTGGCGCGATGTTGCCGGAGACTGTCGAGCCGCGCATGTCTGGTTGATGGTTACGCCCGGTCAAAAAAATGATGTGATCGATGCATTGCCGGATCATGTGCAGAGTTGGATGGTGAAGCCCATTCGTCGTTCAACCTTGATTGAGCAGATCACAGGGCAACTCCCTGCGAATTCGGTTGGTGACGCAGAGGTCGACCGCAACCCAGACACGACCACACAAGCCTTGCTGGGCCTACATGTCCTTGTGGCCGAGGATGATCCGGTTAATGCGCTGATTGCCCGCAAGACACTCGAGCGCCTTGGTGCGCAAGTCACGGTCGCGGATTCCGGGCCCCGCGCAATTCAGACGCTCGAGACGGAACAATTTGATGCGGCC
>JAQXCQ010000075.1 GCA_029251785.1 Maricaulis sp.
ATGTAGGGAAAATGGTGGGCGGTGAGGGGCTCGAACCCCCGACCCTCTCGGTGTAAACGAGATGCTCTCCCAACTGAGCTAACCGCCCGATCATTTCGATCTGCGTGGGTTCTAGTCTGCCCGCGCACAGCCCGCAAGGGGGTGTTGCTGCTATCCGCCTGCGTCACGCACAACGGCCCCTACGATAGTCTCGATCTGGCGAATAGTTTCAGCGACTTGCGCGTCAGTTTCCTGGCCAGTCAAACCCAAAACCACCATCCCGTGCACCGAGGCCCACAGAGCGTGTGTCGCCCGTGTCCGTTGCGTCGCATCGCCAAGCCTTGGCAGGTCGATCATCACGCTATCCACCATATCAAACAGGGTTTGGCGCGTTTTCGCATAGGCTTCTGGCCCCGGCCCTACCTGATTGGCATTGAACGTCAACAAAGCGCTCCAGCGCCGCGAATTGCCCAGAACAAAGTCCACATAGGCCCGGGCCAGCGCCATCAATCTCATCTGCACCGAGGCACCCGGCAAGGAGGCTGCATCGAGCGCCTCGCGGTGCAGAATCGCAAAATCTTCATAGGTCCGCAAATTGACGGCCCGGGTCACACCGTCAATGTCATCGAACAATTTGTAGATTGAGCCGACGCCAAGCCCGGAGCGTTCCGCAATCGCCCTCGCCTTCATGCCGTCCAGACCGCGTTCAATCAAAATTTCCGACGCGGCCGCGATGACTTTCTCTCGGGCATCGGCACCCAGCCCGGGACGGCCTCGCGGGCGGGGAGAAACAGTGACTGGCTGGAGCGTTTGATTCTTTGACATGCCGTCTTATAGCGCATGCAATTTAAATGAACAATGTTCATTTAAATATTGCAATGCCAAACGCGTCATGTTTTATGAACATTGTTCATTAAAGGAAATCCCAATGACCCAACACGTCCCCAGCACCACCACTACGCTCTCGGATCAGCTCAAGCGCCACACAATCTCGTTCCGCATTGGCGATGGTCGCTTCTCCGCCTGGGTCTGCCTGCTGCTCGGCGTGCTGAGCCTGATGGGCGTCTTAATTTTCAACTATCCTGAATTCCTGACTACGCCGGAACTTCGCGAGGCCTACAACATTCCTGCCCTGCGGGCTGGGCTGGGCGCGCTGATGATTTCCTGCGGAGGCTTTGGCGCTTTTGCGCTGCTGCGCGGCAAGCTCATGCCGACAATAATCGGCCTCGCCGGCCTGGCGATCGCCTCTATCATGGGCGGGGCCGACACGACGCTCGGCACAATTGAGGCGTCGGGCTTCTATATCGGCCTGGACTGGTTCGTCATTGGCCTGCTGGTCGTCGGCAGTGCCTTTGTGTTGTTGGAGCGTCTGGCCCCGGTCAATGAAGATCAACCCACCTTGCGCCGCGAGTGGGTTCTGGACATGAAATACTTCTTTATCATGCACCTCGCCATGGGCGGCTTTCTGGTTGCATCCAACGCAATTCTTACGGCGACAGTTGGCTGGGCGCGTTTTGAGGCGGTCACCAATTTCGTCTCCGCCCTGCCCCTGCCCTTACAATTTATCCTGATCCTGCTGTCGATTGATCTGGTCGAATACACGATCCACCGCCTGTATCATCAGGGCGGGTTTTTGTGGCGCGTCCACGCCGTGCATCACTCCTCCGAGCAGATGGACTGGTTGGCATCCTCGCGCCTGCATTTCGTTGAGGCGCTGGTCACACGGACAGCCACACTGGCTCCGGTTTTCCTGCTGGGATTTGATCCGGTCATCGTCGGTATCTACGCCGCCTTTGTAAGCTTCCACGCAACCTTCCTGCATGCCAATTTCAGGGTGGATCTGAGCTGGATCGAACCGATCTTTGTCACGCCGCGTCACCATCACTGGCACCACGCCAACCAGGTTGAAGCCTATAACAAGAATTACGCCGTGCATTTCAGCTTCATCGACCGGATGTTTGGCACCCTCTACCTGCCCGATGGCTGGCCTGAGTCCTACGGCGTGGATGAAGTCGATCAACCAGCGCATGGGTTTCGCGCACAATTGGCACACCCATTTCAAAAAGCCAATGAAATCAACTAGTACGGTTGCAGAAATTATTTCAATTTCCCGCTTGCGTGAATACGATTCCCGTCTACCGTTTATTTTGTGAACACAGTTCGTAAAGGAGATTCACATGTTCTCGACCCTGATGACGATCGTCCGCGGACGCAGTGAGCGCGCGCGGGCCCAGCTTGAAAGCACCCATGCCGTTCTGATCCTCGAACAAAAGATCCGCGAGGCAGAACAAGGCCACAACACGGCCAAACGCTCTCTGGCCACAATGATTATGCGCGAACGTAACGAGGCTCGCGCCCTCACCTCCCTGAACACGCGCATCACGGATCTGGAAGCCCGGGCGATGGCGGCCCTCGATGCCGAAATGGACGCTCTGGCCCAGGAGGCCGCAGGCGCGCTCGCCGATCTGGAATCAGAACGCGACACCCGCAATCGCGCCGTCGACAAGACGAGGATGAGTGCTCAGCGCCTGCGTTTGATGATCGAGAAGTGCCAGCGGCGCTTGATTGAACTTCGCCAGGGCCTGCACACCGCACGCTCCATGGACGCTGAACGCATCTCTGCCACAGCGCTGCGTGGCGATATCGCGGGCGCTGCGGCTCTGGTGGAGGGCGAAGCCGTGCTCAAGCGGGTGCTGGAGAGTGCGGACGTGGTCGAAGAGCTCGACATTCTCGACCAACTCAATGCCGAACTCGATGGTGACGATCTCGTCGATCGCCTGGCCGCATCAGGACTGGGCGCCCCCGTCCGAACCCGCGGTGAAGACGTGCTGTCACGCCTGCGCTCTCAACAACAAGACAAATAGGAGATCCCCATGCTGGGACAATCAAAACTCTGGATCACTTTCAATTATGCCTGCGTCATCGTCGCCTATGCCATGCTGGGCTTGTCGCTTCTGTTGATGCCTGTCGACATCTCGACCAAAGGCTATGTGGGCATGGGCATTTTGTTTCTGACAGGATCCCTGATCACGCTGGTCAAGACACTGCAGGAAACCCGCATCAATGAGCAATTCAGTTCAAAGGTCGAACGCGCCAAGCAGGAAAAACTGCTCAGCGATTATGTCGCCCAGGACTAAATTCTCTCGCATTGGCGCCATCGCCTAACACGCGATGGCGGCAATACGGAGGGCAGGCACACGCCGTCGAAGAGCAATTTTAGCGTCGTCAAATTTTGACCTGGTCAATCCGATCCGAGACGTAACATCCGAGCATTTTAATCTCGCGTGTATGCGCCTGGAGGACCTCCATCGCCGCGATAAGACGCTCATCCTCGATATGCCCATCGACATCCATAATGAACATTTCCTCCCACGGATTGCCGGCGATCGGTCGCGATTCCAGCTTCACCAAATTGATTCCCTGATCTCGAAACCCCATCAGGGCATCAATCAGCGCACCCGGATCATCGCGCGTCGTAAACATCATCGATGTCTTGCATTCCACCGCGCGCGTCGGCCGTTTGGATTGCAGAGCGATGACAATGAACCGTGTGAAGTTTTGTTCGTGGTCTCCGACATCTCGGACCAGCACATCAAAGCCAAACAATTTCGCCGCATCACTGCCAGCGATCACGCCGGCCGTGTCATCCTCTTCCAGCAAGCGCTCCAGAGCCCGAGTCGAGCTCGATGCCATATGCGTTTCTATCTCGGGGTGCCCCGCAAGATAGCGGCGCGACTGGGCCAGAGCTTGTGGATGCCCGAACACGCGGGTCACGCGGCCAAGACCAGATGCTCGCCCAATCAGGCAATGATCGACCTTGAGCATATATTCGCCGACAATCTCCGTCCGACCGGCCAGAAGCAGGTCATAGACCTCACTAATGGCCCCCGTGGTTGTGTTCTCAATGGGAACAACGCCGTAATCCACCTCACCATTTTCCACTGATCTGAAGATCGACAGAAAATCACGCTTGGGGGACGGCACCACATTCGCGTTTTGCCGGGCAAACAGCTTTTGCGCGGCGATATGACTATAGCTCCCCGGACCGCCGAGATAGGCGACGGTGGCCTCATTGAGATCCTCATCACGCAATGAGTCGAATTGCTGCCTCTGCCGTTGGATCGAGGCTTCGAAGAGCGAGTGAAACAATTGCTCGACCAAGTCACGGGGGACGCCCTGCTCATCGGCCCGCTCAAGCGCAAGCTTGAGCACCGCCTGCTCACGATCACGGTCCCGCACAGAACCGCCGGAAGTGGCCTTCTCGCGTAAAATTTCCTCAATGAGCTCGGATCGTCTGGCAATATTGTCGACAAGGTCACGATCGATCTGCGAGATCTCCGCTCGAATATCGCTCCTGGATTTTACATCACTCATTTCAATTCCTTTCACGCAATAAAAAAGGACCTCCCCGATGGGGAGGTCCTGGAAAAACGTTGCCTGTTTCGCGCACGTTAGCCAGTCACCGCCCCCTCACGGATGCGTTGGTAAAATAGCTGGCAAAATAAAAGTTCGCGTAGGTCATACTTTGACTCTGTGAGGAATAGAGCGCGGCGTCAATCCCTACAGGGTTAACGCCGCGCAGATATTTAGTGGGCGATTTGTGCGCCACCTGCAGCCGAAGGCGTTTGTGGCAGAGCCGCCAATGCGGCTTCATCAGCCTCAGTCCACTCCACAGGCTCAACAGGCTCTGTCAAAGCACGCGTCAGAACTTCGTCCGCCGTTTCCACCGGAATAATCTCCAGACCAGCTTTCACATTGTCGGGAATATCGGCCAGATCTTTTTCATTTTCCTTCGGGATCAAGACAGTTTTCACACCGCCTCGCAGGGCTGCCAGGAGTTTTTCCTTAAGCCCCCCGATTGGCAGTACGCGGCCGCGCAGGGTGATTTCGCCCGTCATCGCGATATCCTTGCGAACCGGAACTCCCGTCAACACGGATACGATCGCCGTCATCATGCCGATACCCGCTGATGGCCCATCCTTTGGAACAGCGCCTTCTGGCATGTGGATATGAACGTCGGTTGACCGGAAGACAGTGGGCAACACACCCAGAGACGGCGCCCTAGATTGGACGAATGAGTTCGCGGCAGAGATCGACTCCTTCATCACATCCCGCAGATTACCCGTCACCGTCATCTTGCCGCGACCGGGCATTTTGACCGCTTCAATGGTCAGCAATTCACCGCCCACTTCCGTCCAGGCCAAGCCTGTGACGATGCCAATTTGGTCCTCGTCATCCGTCTCGCCATAACGGTGTTTGCGAACGCCCGCGAAATCGCCAAGGTTTTCGGTCGTCACCTCAATCGATTTCGCATCACCGCTTTCCAGCTTACGAACGGATTTACGCGCCAGATTGGCCAATTCACGCTCGAGACTACGCACACCGGCCTCTCGGGTATAATATTGAATCAAATCCCGCAAACCGTCCTCGGTCAGCGACCACTCCGATTCCTTCAGCGCATGATTTTTCATTTGCTTGGGGATCAGGTGACGCTTGGCGATTTCGACTTTCTCATCCTCTGTGTAACCGGCGATACGGATGATCTCCATCCGGTCGAGCAAGGGCTGAGGCAGATTGAGTGTATTCGCTGTGGTCACGAACATGATGTCGGACAGGTCATAATCAACTTCCAGATAGTGGTCGTTGAAGGATGAATTCTGTTCCGGGTCGAGCACTTCAAGCAGAGCCGCGGATGGGTCACCGCGATAATCGGCTCCCAATTTATCGATCTCGTCGAGCAGGAAGAACGGGTTTGAGGACTTCACCTTTTTCATCGACTGGATGATCCGGCCTGGCATTGAACCAATGTAGGTCCGGCGGTGACCCCGGATTTCAGCCTCATCCCGCACGCCGCCAAGCGACATGCGCACAAAGTCACGGCCGGTAGATCGCGCGATGGAACGTCCAAGTGAGGTCTTACCAACTCCGGGAGGACCGACGAGACACAGGATCGGGCCGCGAAGCTTCTTGGTGCGCGCCTGAACCGCAAGGTGTTCCAGAATGCGCTCCTTCACCTTCTCCAGACCATAATGATCTGCATCGAGAATTTCTTCAGCACGCGTGAGGTCATTCTTGAGGCGCTTGCGCTTGCCCCACGGCACGGCAAGAATCCAGTCCAGATAGTTCCGCACGACGGTCGCTTCCGCAGACATTGGGCTCATCTGACGGAGTTTTTTGAATTCGGAATCAACTTTGGCACGGGCTTCCTTGGAAAGCTTGGCCTCTGAAAGGCGTTGCTCCAACTCGGCCATTTCCTCCCGGCCGTCCTCACCTTCACCCAGCTCGCGCTGGATCGCCTTCATCTGTTCGTTGAGGTAATATTCGCGCTGTGTCTTTTCCATTTGGCGTTTGACACGGCTGCGGATTTTCTTCTCAACCTGGAGGACGCCAATTTCGCCTTCCATGAGCCCAAGTACACGCTCGAGGCGCTTGCTCGCATCAGGCTCTTCCAGCAAGTTTTGCTTTTCGGTGATCTTCACGGCCAGATGCGCGGCGATCGAATCCGACAATTTGCCAGGCTCGGTAATCGCGGCAAGTGACGCCAAGGCCTCTGGCGGCACCTTCTTATTGAGCTTTACATAGTCTTCAAACTTGCTGGCCACCGAGCGCATCAGCGCTTCGATCTCAGCTTCATCACCGGATTCCTCCACGATCGGGTCAGCGACCGCTTCATAATAATTCTCATTGTCGAGATATTTGGTGATCTCAACGCGCAAGCCGCCCTCGACTAGCACCTTTACAGTGCCGTCTGGAAGCTTAAGCAATTGCAGGACAGATGCGATCACACCGGTCGAATGGATTGCATTCTTGTCGGGCTCATCGTCGCCAGCAGTCTTTTGTGTGGCGAGCAAAATCTGCTTGTCCGCCCGCATGACCTCTTCCAGTGCCTTCACCGACTTTTCGCGCCCCACAAATAGCGGCACGATCATGTGGGGAAACACGACGATGTCGCGCAGGGGCAGAAGCGGAAGTGTTTTGGTATCAGGCATGGTAACTCCATTCGTGCCCACGGGCGAACCAGTCGAAACACAGCTCAACCTGCAACAGATTGAAGGAACTGGAAACGCTTCCAGATCGTGGCTCGATTCGGATTTTAGCCCTTGGACGATTTCATTGACGCCCCGTTGGGCATCGCTCACACCATCAGGTGGCGATGCCCAGGGGTTTCGTCAAGCGCCGGACGCTTTATCGTCCTTGCGCTCTGCATATATGTAGAGCGGTTTTGCGCCACCATCGACGACTTCGCCGTTGACGACAATCTCCTCGACGCCATCCAGGCCTGGCAATTCGAACATGGTTTCCAGCAAAATGCCTTCCATGATCGACCGCAGTCCACGTGCACCGGTTTTTCGGGCAATCGCACGCTTGGCGACAGCTTTGAGCGAATCTTCGGTGAAGGTCAGGCCCACACCTTCCATGTCGAACAGGCGCTGATACTGTTTCAGCAAAGCATTCTTTGGGCAGGTTAGGATCTCGACCAGCGCGTCTTCGTCCAGGTCTTCAAGTGTCGCGATGACAGGAAGGCGACCAACAAATTCCGGAATCAGACCGAAGCGCTGCAGATCATCGGGTTCTACGCCACGCAAAATTTCACCTGTACCGCGTGTGTCTTCTTCGCGCACATCGGCACCGAAACCGATTGAAGTTCCCTGCCCGCGCTGTGTGATCACTTTATCAAGACCCGCGAATGCGCCGCCAACGACAAACAAGATATTTGTGGTGTCTACTTGCAGGAATTCCTGTTGCGGGTGCTTACGACCGCCTTGTGGAGGAACAGAGGCCACTGTGCCTTCCATGATTTTCAGCAAGGCCTGCTGAACGCCCTCTCCCGACACATCACGGGTGATGGACGGATTGTCGGACTTGCGAGAAATCTTGTCGATCTCATCAATATAAACAATCCCGCGCTGGGCCCGCTCGACATTGTAGTCGGCAGCTTGCAGCAGCTTGAGAACAATATTTTCTACATCCTCACCCACGTAACCCGCTTCGGTCAGAGTGGTGGCATCCGCCATGGTGAACGGCACATCGATGATACGCGCCAGCGTTTGCGCCAGAAGCGTCTTACCGCAACCCGTCGGTCCAACGAGCAGGATATTGGACTTTGCCAATTCCACATCATCATTCGCCGTCGCGTGATTTAAGCGTTTATAATGATTGTGGACCGCCACAGCCAGCACGCGCTTGGCGTGGGATTGACCGATCACATAATCATTGAGCACACCGAAAATTTCTTGTGGAGAAGGCACACCTTCCTTGGATTTTACAAGCGAGGATTTGTTCTCCTCGCGGATAATATCCATACAAAGCTCGACACACTCATCGCAGATAAAGACTGTTGGACCCGCGATCAGCTTGCGAACTTCGTGCTGGCTCTTGCCGCAGAACGAGCAATACAGAGTATTTTTGGCCTCACTGTCCCCGCCTGATGTCTTACTCATGTCCGCTCCTATTTATTCCGCATGCCCCAAAGGGGGCGCCTCACCGGATCCAGCTGCAAATTTAGGGCCGAACCCGGTAAAACATAACAACAACGCTCGTACTCTTTTGTCACCACAGTGCGGATAAAGTCTTATCCGCGCAAGTTTGACAGCTTATTTCTTCTTCTCGGCACTTTCATCGTCTGGACGTTTCTCGATAACTTTATCGATCAATCCAAACTCGACACTTTCCTGCGCCGACATGAAATTGTCGCGGTCCAGCGCAGC
>JAQXCQ010000076.1 GCA_029251785.1 Maricaulis sp.
GGGGCGAGGAAGCTCTTGATCTTCTTGGCGATGATCGGCGTGCGGCCCTGGCCACCCCCGACATGCACTTCAAAACCAGTTTCGCCCGCTTCATTGCGGACGATCTGCAAGCCAATATCGTGCACTCGGATACCGGCGCGATCGGCACTGGCCCCATTGACGGCGATCTTGAATTTGCGCGGCAGGAAGGTGAATTCCGGGTGCAGGGTCGACCATTGGCGAATAATTTCCGCCCACGGCCGCCCGTCTTCCAACTCATCAGCCGAAGCGCCGGAAAACGGGTCCGCGGTGGTATTGCGGATGCAATTCCCCGACGTTTGGATGGCGTGCATCTCGACCGCGGCAAGTTCTTCCAGAATATCGGGAATATCGGTCAGGGACGGCCAGTTATACTGAAGGTTCTGGCGCGTCGTGAAATGCCCATAGCCGCGATCATATTTACGCGAAATTCCGCCGAGCACCTTCAATTGCTCGCTATTAAGCGTGCCATAGGGAATGGCCACGCGCAGCATATACGCGTGTAATTGCAGATAGACGCCATTCATCAGGCGCAGCGGTTTGAACTGTTCCTCGGTCAGACGGCCATCAATCCGGCGTGCCACCTGATCGCGAAACTCATCAATCCGTTCGGCGACCAGTGTCTGGTCTTGTTCGGTATAGCGATACATCAGGCAGCCCCGATTTCCTGCGCGACCGCAAGCACGCGCGTTGACCCGGTAGACGGTCCGCCGAGCCGAATGCCCTCGCGGCGCCATTTCTGGCCTCCCGGACCATCAGCCTCGATGTCGATCAGATAGGGGCCCACTGCGACCGCATACTCGGTCTCGGCAAGGGGCAGGATCGCCTCGGCTTCATTGTCATTCATATGCTGGGCATGGGTGATATCGATCGACCACTGGCCCTCCAATGTGCGATAGATAACCCGGCCGTCTGTCAGGCGGTTTGCGGTGATGGCTTTCATGCGAAATTCTCCATCTCTGTCGGCGCGCGCTTGGCGACATCCAGACCAGCTGTTTCGCCGACAATGATGATTGTCGGACCGTTGATTGCGTTGTTTGTGACCAGATCGGCGAGGCCCGAAAGCGTGCCAAAAAAGCGCCGCTCCTGGTCGGTGGTTCCATTTTCGACCAGGGCGACAGGCGTCGAGCCCGCGCGTCCTGCATCGAGCATTTTGCGCTGGATTTCCGGTGCTGCACCAACGCCCATGTAAAACACCGACGTGCTGTTGGGCGCTGACAGGGCACGATAATTCGCGTCCTGCCCATCCTGCTTCACAACACCGGAAGCAAACGTCACCGTCTGCGCGTGATCGCGATGGGTCAGAGGAATTCCCGCCGAAGCCGCACAGGCTACGGCCGCGGAAATACCGGGCGTCACCTGACACTCAATCCCGGCTGCACGCACCGCTTCCAGCTCCTCGCCACCGCGTCCAAAGATAAATGGGTCACCGCCCTTGATTCGCACCACGCGCAGACCGCGCCGAGCGTGGTCGATCAAAATGTTTCCGATCGCGTCCTGGGGCACTTTATGGTCGCCCTTGCGCTTGCCCACATCAATGCGAATGGCATCCCGGCGCGCCAGATCCAGCACGCCCTGGCTGACCAGGCGGTCAAACACCAGCACGTCGGCCTCGCGCAGCAAGCGGGCGGCTTTCAAGGTCAGCAAGTCCGGATCACCCGGGCCCGCACCAACCAAGTGCACAATCCCGGCGGGCGCGTCGTTCTCGCCATTCAATTCACGCAGCATCTCGCGACGCGCGCCAGCCTTATCACCGGCCAGCGCCTTGTCGCGGGCCGGGCCGCGCAGGGCGCGTTCCCAAAAAGCGCGGCGGTCATCAAACTTGCCCAGCACGGATTTCACCGTGCTGCGCAATTCACCGGCCAGATCTGCCAGCACACCGACACGCGCCGGAAGGACGCGCTCAACAGCGGCGCGGATATCCACCGACAACACAGGTGCCGCGCCGCCCGAAGCGATGGAGACAACAATACCGTCGCGGTCGACAATGGCCGGGGTTTGAAAATCTGACTGCGCCGGGCTGTCGACCACATTGACCAGCACGCCCAGCGATCTTGCCTGTTCGGACAGGGCAGAAACCTGCGCCTCATCTCCACCGGCAATAAATAACAATGTCGCGTCACGCAGGTCCTCGCGGGTCGGCTCCCGCGGGATCACCCGTGTCTGCAGGGCAGCATCCACGGATGCCGGATCTGTCTTGGTGCCGGCAAACCAAATGAGGTTGGCAGGCGAGGAGAGGAACAAACGCGCCTTGGTCTCAGCCAACGCCCCGTAACCGGCGACGATGACAGTCTTGCCCTCCAGGGGAATGGCAGCAGGAAAAACACGCATGATACAAATCCAATCCGGCGTCCTCGTGACGCGACGTGTTGAATATTTCTATTGCGTGAGACGAATACAAACGAGTAATAATGGGCTTATATATTAGAAAAACTAAAGTGATGATGTCAAACCCGTCTCGCCTCCCACCACTCAATGCCCTGCGCGCCTTCGAAGTCGCGGCCCGATTGGAGAGTTTTTCTGCCGCGGCGGAGGAATTATCCGTCACACCCGGTGCCATCAGCCAGCAAATCCGCCAGCTCGAAGACCATGTCGGCACGCCGCTGTTTATTCGTAAGGGGCGCGGCCTCGACATCACAGAAGCCGGCCGCGCCGCCGCCGCGCTGACCAGCGAAGCCTTCGAAACGCTGGAACGATCCGTCGCCCTGATGCGCCAGCCCGTCCTGCGTCGCAGCCTGACCGTCAGCGTCGCCCCGTCCTTCGCCGGCAAATGGCTCGCTCCGCGCCTGCACCGCTTCCAGGATTTGCACCCCGATATCGAAGTCTGGATCTCCGCCGACCACGAACGCGCCGACCTGTCCGGCGGCAGCGCCGACCTCGCCATCCGCTACGGCCCCGGCGG
>JAQXCQ010000087.1 GCA_029251785.1 Maricaulis sp.
GCAATCGCCCATCACCGGGATCGAGGGCCTTTAGGTCTGTCGCCTCTCCCGGCGCACGGCAAGCCGCTGTGATCGACCAGCCCTTTGCCAGCAATTGGCTCACATGTTCCAGTCCCAGCCCCCGATTGGCCCCAGTGATGACAGCATGCGACATGGCGATAATTCCCGAATGATTGGCGAAGCGGTGAGTCGTTGAAGACAGTGTCGCCGATTGGCTGAGGGGCAGCAATGGCACGATATACACACAGCAGGCCAACGGACCGATAATTTAACCGGAGGCACAATTTATGCTTGTCAAAACGAGACGTTATGAGCATGTTCTCAACCCTGTTTTCTGGGGGAATTCATGCGTCATTTTCTTGTCGCCGCGATTGCGGCCCTAGCGTTTTGCGCGCCTTCTCAGGCGCAGCAGACCTATTCTGTCGCGGACTTTGCCGCTGTGCCGCATATGGAGCACGCGCGAATTTCGCCTGACGGGAGCAAGCTGGCCTATACCTCGACCAATAATGGTGTGCCTTCGCTGGTGATCATGGATTTGTCGACGGGTGCGTTACGCGGCACGGAGATTGATAATTTCCGTACGGAAAATTTGCGCTGGGGCGACGATTCAATCCTGCTGTTATCGGCCAGCATCGCCCAGGGTGTGCAGGGGGTTGTCGGCGATGTTGATGTGGGCGTGGTGTTCTCATTTGATCTGGATGACGGGCTTCGGGCCCGTCAGTTACTGGTCAATTCGCGCAATACTGACGCCAATTTCGATACCAGCAATATTGTTGGCATCGAGCCAGCGACTGGCCGCGTCCTCCTGCCCGCGCGGGATCAAGACGGATTTGAGAATATCCTGTCCGTTGACCCGCGCGCCAACACGTCTCGGCAAGTGGCCAATGGCCGTCAATACACACAAGCCTGGGCCGTCGATAGCAATGGCCAGGTCGCCGCTCGGTTTGATTATCGTTGGACCGGCATGCAATTGCTGCGCGCCTTTGATGGCGAGAACTGGCGCACGGTGGATGAGCGTTCCGACCAATTCCGCCCGTCCTTCGCTGTGCACGGGATATTGGCCGATGGCCGCCTGGCCGTTTCGGATGGCTTTTTGATTCCCGATCAGGGCCGCCGCAGCCGCCTGTTTGCCATGTCTCTGGACGATGGCGAAGTTCAGAGTGTGCTGTTTTCCAATGATGAGTTTGATTTCAGCCACGCCATCCGCGACCGCCACACGAATTTGGTGGTCGGGGCCGCTTGGTATGCCGACTATTTGCAGATCCAGTGGTTTGATGAGGAGCTGGCTTCGGTTCAGGCGACGATTGATGCTGTGCTTCAGGGCCAGCCTGGGCGATTGCTCAGCTGGTCGGCGGACCGGTCGCGCTTTTTGATCGAAACGCAAAGCGGAAATGCGCCGGCGGCCTATTACCTGTTTGATGTGGCCAGCAATAATATTCAGGGCCTCGGCCTGGCCAATTCGGCGCTGAGTGATGGCGGGCTGGTCACGCGCGTGCGCACGCAATATCCGGCACGCGATGGCACAATGATCCCGGCCTATATCACCCGCCCTGCCGGTGATGGCCCGATGCCAACCGTGATCCTGCCGCATGGCGGACCGGAATCTCGTGATATCGGTGGATATGATTTCTACGCCCACTTCCTCGCTTCGCGCGGCTATGTGGTGCTCCAACCCAATTTCCGCGGCTCCTCGGGCTTTGGCCATGACTGGACACTGGCCGGATACGGCGCCTGGGGCGAAGGCGTGATGCAGGAAGACGTCAATGATGGCGCGATGCGTCTGGTTGAGGCGGGCATTGCCGATCCGGACCGGATCTGCATTGTCGGTCATTCCTATGGTGGCTATTCCGCCCTCGCCGGGGCGGCCTTCACACCGGACCTCTATAGCTGCGCGGCCGCCATTGCACCGGTCTCGGACCTGCAGGAATTGTACGAGTATATCCGCGACCGTTACGGCTATCGCAGCTGGCTGCGTGAAGCGTCTCTGGAGCTGTTCCTGGGCGAACAAACAGACAGCCAGGGCCGCACCTTGCGTCGCCTCTCTCCACGCCGCCAGGCCGGCGACATCACCATTCCGATCCTGCTGATCCACGGCAATGAAGACACGGTTATCCCGGTCGAACACTCACGCGCGATGAACAACACACTACGCCGCGCCGGCGTCGACGTTGA
>JAQXCQ010000096.1 GCA_029251785.1 Maricaulis sp.
GCGAGGGCGGCCAGGGTCGTAATGTCACTGACCGACGCGCCGAGGCGGGCGATTTGGACGGGGAGCTCAAAGCCTAGAAGCATTGGCCCCAGCACCGTCGCACCTCCACTGACGCGCAATAGCTTTGTTGCGATGGAGGCGGAGTGGATGGCGGGCATGATCAGCACGTTTGCCGGGCCCTTAAGGCGAGAGAACGGGTAGAGCGAGCGGTGGGCCGGATCGAGGGCGACGTCGACATTCATCTCACCCTCAAACTCGAAATCGACGCCGCGCTTTTCCAGTATCTGGACAGCGCGTTGCAGCTTTTCGGTGCGCGTACCTGACGGATTGCCGAAGTTTGAATAGGACAGGAAGGCCACGCGCGGAGTGTAACCAAACCCCTTAGCGGCCGCAGCGGATTGTTCTGCGATGTCGGCGAGTGCTTCGCTGTCCGGGAATTCCGTGACATTTGTGTCGGCGATAAACAGCGTCTGGTTATTGGCCAGGGCAATTGACATGCCCATAACGCGCTCGCCCTCGGCCGGGTCGAGAACCAGGCTGACATCCTTAAGGGCGGCGTCATAGTTTCGCGTCAAGCCGGTGACCATACCATCGGCATCGCCCATCTTGACCATGCAGGTGGAGAAGACATTGCGATCATTATTAACGAGGCGCTGAACGTCCCGGCGCAAATAACCCTTGCGCTGCAGGCGCTTGTAGAGGAAGTCGGAATAATCGGCATTGCGCTCTGACAGCCGTGCATTGACGACTTCAATGGCATCTTCCGGCACGCCGACCAGGCGCATATTGGCCTTGGTGATTTCTTCGCGTCCGACAAGGATGGCGCGGCCCAATTCCTGAGTCTGGAAGCGATAGGCGGCACGGATCACTGCCGGCTCTTCGCCCTCGGCAAATACGATGCGGCGCTCTTGACCCATAACTGCGCCCTGGATGCGTTGCAGCAAAGAGGCTGTTGGGTCGAGGCGGCGCGCAAGAGAGGCGCGGTAGGCGGTCATGTCGGCGATTGGTTTGCGGGCGACGCCGGTATCCATGGCGGCCTGGGCCACATAAGGCGGCACGTAGGAGATCAGGCGCGGATCGAAGGGTGAGGGGATGATGTAATCCTTGCCGAAACTCGGACGTGCGCCGTGATAAGCAGCAGCCACTTCGTCGGGCACATCTTCCTTCGCCAGAGCGGCCAACGCATGGGCGGCCGCGATCTTCATTTCCTCATTGATCGTGCGGGCGCGGACATCGAGGGCTCCACGGAAAATATAGGGAAACCCGAGAACGTTATTGACCTGGTTGGGATAGTCGGACCGCCCAGTGGCAATGATCACGTCGTCGCGGGCGGCGCGGGCGTCCTCCGGGGTGATTTCCGGATCCGGATTGGCCATGGCAAAAATGATCGGCTCATCGGCCATGGAGCGGACCATGTCCTGTGTCAGAGCTCCGGCGACTGACAGGCCGAGGAAGCAATCGGCGCCGTTAACAGCTTCGGCCAGTGTGCGTTTGTCGGTGTTTGCCGCATGGGCGGCCTTCCACTGGTTGAGCCCTTCACGGCCCTGCCAGATGACCCCGCGACTGTCGCACAGGATCGCGTTTTCGCTCTGCACGCCCATGGCCTTGATCAGTTCAAGCACCGCAATGCCGGCGGCGCCGGCACCATTGACCACCACTTTGAGATCCTTGATGCGGCGTCCGGTGATCTGGCAGGCATTGATGATGCCGGCGGCGGAGATAATGGCGGTGCCGTGCTGATCGTCATGGAAAACAGGCACGTCGAGCAATTCGCGCAAGCGCTGCTCGATGATGAAGCTTTCCGGACCCTTGATGTCTTCCAGATTGATGCCGCCAAAGGTGTTGCCGAAGCGACGGACGCATTCGATAAAAGCCTCCGGGTCTTCTTCCTCGACCTCGATATCAATGGCATCGATGTCCGAGAAGCGCTTGAACAGGACAGCCTTGCCCTCCATCACCGGCTTGGAGGCCATGGCTCCCAGATTGCCGAGGCCAAGAATGGCCGTCCCGTTTGAGACAACACCAACCATATTTCCCTTGGAGGTATAGTCGTAGACCGCGTCAGGATCTTCAGCGATGGCCTTGACGGGGGCGGCGACACCGGGCGAATAGGCCAGTGACAGGTCGCGCTGCGTCGCCATGGGTTTGGTGGGCAGTAGGGCGATTTTGCCAGGGGTTGGGTCACTATGAAAGGCGAGGGCTTCCTCGTCATCAACCTTGCTGGTTCTGTCGTTCATATTCGCCGGTCCTTCATTGGGCCTTCATTGGGCCTTCATTGGGGTTTTCCCCTGCTATGTAGGGCTCTAGCCGTATCCGCACCTTGCACGCAAGGTGAAACCTCGCCACGGTTCCATATCATGAATGCCCACGCCACACTTGCTATCCCGATGAGCCGCGAATTTCCGTCGCCAGACGGGGCGACTCCGATGATGGAGCAATTCCTCGCCCTGCGCGCCGAGGCACCCGGGGACGCGCTGCTGTTTTATCGCATGGGCGATTTTTATGAGCTGTTCTTCGACGATGCGGTGCGAGCGGCAGCGGCGCTTGATATTGCGCTTACCAAGCGTGGCCAGCATGCCGGCGAAGATATCCCAATGTGCGGCGTGCCGGCTGCAACGGCGGAAGCGTATCTGGCACGCCTGATCAAGGCTGGCTTTAAGGTCGCTGTTGGTGAGCAGATGGAAAGCCCGAAGGTGGCCAAGGCTCGCGGGGCGAAATCGGTGGTCCGACGCGCGATCACGCGTGTGGTCACCCCGGGTACGCTGACGGAAGATTCCCTTCTGGATCCACGCGTGTCTAACCGTATTGCCGCGCTGGCCCGACTGGCGTCCGGTGAGGCGGCCTTGGCCTGGGCAGAAATGTCGACGGGTGAATTTGCCGTGACTGCGATCGCGCCAGCAAACATCACTGCCGAGCTGGCGGCCATGAATCCGGCGGAATTACTGTTGGAAGAAGCGCAATATACCGACGGTGCAGAGCTGGCACCGCGCTCCACCATTACGCCTTTGCCGCGTGCCAAGTTTGATGCGGCTTCGGCCGAGCGCCAGCTGAAGGGACATTTTGGTGTTCGTGAGCTGGATGCGTTTGGCGTGTTCTCGAAGGCGGAACGCGCGGCGCTGGGGGCTCTGCTAGATTATTTGTGCCTGTCGCAGGCGGGTGGATCTCCCAAACTCTCGCCCCCCCGACAGGTCGTCGAAGGCGCGGTTTTGGCCGTAGATCCGGCGACGCGTGCCAGTCTGGAAATTGATCGCACCCTGTCGGGCTCCCGCAAGGGATCGCTTCTGGATGCTATTGATCGGACAGTGACGGCACCGGGTGCTCGCTGTCTGGCCGAGCGATTGGGGCGCCCTCTGACAGATATTGCGGTGATCAATGCCCGGCTTGATGCGGTCGGTTTCTTCGTCACCTCAGCAGACACACGTCGCATTTGCCGCGACCGATTGCGGGCGGCGGGCGATGCCGAACGGGCTCTGTCGAGGTTGCTGCTTGGCCGGGGCGGACCGCGCGATATGAAGGCGTTGTCGGCCGCTCTTGAGGAAGGCGCCGCACTGGCATCAGCGGTACAGGGTGCGCCCTTGTCGGCTCCGCCCCTCAATATTCAGCGCAATATTGAAGCCCTGACCCTCGACGACAAGCCGGAGCTGGCAGCGCTCCTGACTGATCTTGAGCGGGCGGTGATCGATGAACCACCCCTGCTGGCGCGTGATGGTGGATTCGTTGCGGAGGGCTGGCGGCCGGAGCTGGATGAGACTCGCGGATTGCGTGATGAATCTCGGCGTGTGGTCGCTGGTCTGCAGCAAACTTATGCCGAGGCGAGCGGCGTGGCGGCGCTGAAGGTCAAGCACAATAATGTGTTGGGCTATTTTGTCGAAGTGACGGCGAAAAACGGCGATGCCCTGATGGGCAATGAGGCGTTTATCCATCGTCAAACGATGGCCAATGCGGTGCGTTTCACAACGACTGAACTTGCTAAGCTTGAAGCCAAAATTTCCAGTGCCGGTGAACGTGCCTTAGCGATGGAGATTGATGTTTTCAACGGCTTGCGAGACCGGGTAGAGGCGCAAGCTGAGCCGATCCGCGCTTCTTCTCACGCCTTGGCCGAGCTGGATGTGGCGACCGCTCTGGCGGAGTGGTCAGTCGAGACGGATGCGTGTCGGCCGGTGATCGATGAGAGTTGCCGATTTGCGGTTGAGGGTGGACGTCACCCGGTTGTTGAAATTGCCCTGGAGCGAAGCGGTGAGGGCCGGTTTACACCGAATGATTGCGCCTTGGACGGCGCTGGCGGAGCAGCACCTCGTTTGATGCTTGTGACGGGCCCGAACATGGCCGGTAAGTCCACCTATTTGCGTCAGAATGCACTGATGTTGATGTTGGCCCAATCGGGCTGTCATGTGCCGGCGCGAGCAGCGCATATTGGTATTGCGGACCGCTTGTATTCTCGTGTGGGTGCTGCGGATGATCTGGCGCGTGGGCGCTCGACCTTTATGGCGGAGATGATCGAGACCGCGGCTATCCTCAATCAGGCGACCGAACGAAGTTTCGTCATTCTGGACGAAATTGGCCGCGGAACATCGACCTTTGACGGACTGTCGATCGCCTGGTCTGCGGCTGAACATCTGCATGGCGTCAATCAATGCCGGGCCTTGTTTGCCACGCATTATCACGAGTTGACCCGTTTGATCGATGAGATGGATGGCGCGGCCAATTGGTCTTTGAAGGCGCGTGAGTGGAAGGGTGAGCTGGTCTTCCTGCATGAAGTTGGACCGGGTGCTGCCGACCGGTCCTACGGTATTGAGGTGGCGCGGCGGGCTGGGTTGCCGCCCGTGGCCATCAAACGCGCTCAAGTGATCCTGGACCGGCTTGAAGCGGAGGGCGCGCCGGCGGCGGCACTGGCTGAATTGCCGCTTTTTGCGGCGTTGGAACCGGCAGTCGAGCGTGGTCCCTCGGCGGTGGAAATGCGGCTCGCCGATATCGACCCGGATGGGTTGGCGCCGCGTGAGGCCCTTGAATTACTCTACGCGCTGAAATCTATCGCAGAGAAAGCGTGACGATGTCGGGGCGAAAAGGTAATTTGTTGCCACGATGACCCTTCCTGCCTCTCTTGAAGCCTTGAAGCTACGTTCACAGATTGCGGCAGCAATCTCGTCGGATGGTTGGGATGCGCCAGCGGCCAGGGCGGCCGGTCTGGCCCATATCCGTAAAAAGCTGGACAAGTTCAATGCGCGCGCGCGCGGCTGCCTGGAGGGAGCCGGCGGCGGCGCTGTGGCTTCACAAGTATTGTGCGAGGGTGTGCGGGTTTGTCTGCACGCCCTCTTCGATTCAATGGCTTCGGAGGATCTCGTTGGATCTCGTGGGGTTAGTTTGTGTGCGACCGGCGGGTTTGGCGCGGGACAATTGGCTCCGGCTTCGGATGTAGATTTGCTGTTCATCAAACCCGGAACGAGCAGTGAGGAGACGGACCGCTTTTTGGAGCGCGTGCTTTACGCCCTGTGGGATCTGAAAATCGACGTCGGCGGCGGCGCTTGTCGCACCATTCAAGACACGATCGAACTGGTTGAGAAAGACGCGTCGGAGCGAACAGCGCTGCTGAGTTTGCGAGCGGTAGCCGGTGATCGTGACGCGCCTGAAGAGCTGGTGCGCCGGTTTCGGCAGGAAATTGTCAAGGGCCACGAGACTGAGTTTGTGGAGGCTAAGCTGCGCGAGCGTGATGCGCGCATCGAAAACTCTGGGCGATCGCGATACTCAGTCGAGCCGAACTTGAAATCTGCAAAGGGCGGTTTGCGTGATTTGCAATTGATGCGCTGGCTTGCCCTGTTCCTGTATGGTGCCGACGCGTTTGAGCGTTGGGTGGGTACTCGGCTGCTGTCGCTGGGGGATGTGGACCGCTATATCGCTGCGGACGATTTTTTATGGACGGTTCGGTTTCACCTTCACGATTTGTCCGGATCAAAAAATGACCGGCTGAGCTTCGACTTGCAGCCCGAAATTGCCCAACGAATGGGTTATGAGGACGGTGCGGATGAGAGTGCGGTCGAGCGTTTCATGGGGCGCTATTTTCGTACAGCGATGGATGTTGGCGGGCTCACACGCCTGGTTTGCGCCAAGTTGGAGGCGGATGCCTGGAAGGCGAAGCCGAAGGGGCTTGCACGGTTTTTGCCGGGATCAGAAGCGACAGATGATCCGGAGATTGGTGCATTCGTTTTGCGAGACGGACGTTTGGATTTCGCGCACCCCAAGCAGATCACCGACGACCCCGTTCAGTTGTTGGAATTTTTCCACATTGCATCGTCGCGACAATTGGATTTGCACCCTGAGGCGATGGCGCGGGTCGGTCGAACCCTGCATCATGTCGATGACGGCTATCGAAGCGACCCACGGGCAGCGCGGGCATTTTTTGCGGTGTTGCTAGACTCGCCTGCTCCGATGGCGGTTTTGCGCCTGATGACTGAGACAGGTTTGCTCGGCCAGTTTATTCCGGAATTTGGCGATATTGTCGGGCGTACCCAGTTCAACATGTACCACCATTATACCGTCGATGAGCACACACTTCAGGCCGTTGGCTGGCTGCGTGAGATTGAGGACGGGCTTCATCCTGAAATGCATCCGTTGACGACAATTATCGCGCCTTTGGTGAAGAACCGGCGGGCTTTGCATCTGGCGATTTTACTGCACGACACAGGCAAGGGTTCCGGAGATCAATGCGATGAGGGAGCGATTCGGGCTTTGTCTGTGTGCCGGCGTCTGGGGCTTGATGAATCTGAGTGCGAGTTAGTGTCGTGGCTTGTGCAGACGCATCTGTTGATGAGTGACACCGCCCAACGGCGCGACCTGGGCGACCCCAAGACAGTTCGTGATTTCGCGAAGGCTGTTGGAAATCTGGAGAAATTGCGACTGCTCACCCTGCTGACAACTGTCGACATTCGTGCTGTTGGCCCGGGTGTTTGGAATGGTTGGAAGGGTCAGCTTATGCGGGAGCTTTATGGCTCGACCGAGGCGTTACTCCATGTGCAGGGCGATGAAACTGATCATGCTGGTGAAGTCCTAGCGCAACGCGCTGATAAGGCCCGCGCCTCTTTGAAGGATCGGATGGAACGGGTGAATCCCGATTTTGCCCAGTGGTGGATTGAGGAAGTACCAGATTCCTATTGGACCGCGTTTGCGGAGGAAGACCGTTTTCGACATGCGGCGTTTGCCCGGCAAATCTTTGAGAATGAGTTATTGCCGTCAGCTGCCATAAGAGTTGATAAACGCCGCGCAGCAACGGAGGTCATGATCTGGGCTCCAGATCGCGAGCGTATATTCGCAGATCTGGCAGCTGCAATTGCGGAAATGCGCGCAGATGTGGTCGGGGCGAGCATTACCACAACCTCGTCGGAGCATGTCTTTGATATCTTCCATGTCCAGGACGCGACCGGACAACCTTTTGGGGCGGATGACGACTTCCAAATGACACGCTTGTTGCAGCACTTGAAGGAGGTCGCGCTCGGCGAAAAACCCGTTCGACGCCGCCGCCGACTGGCGCTTAAACAGCGTGATGCGGCCTTTCGAGTTACTCCACACGTCGCGATTTTTAACGACATTTCGGAATATGCAACTGTGATTGAAACGACGGGGCGGGACCGACCCGGCCTGATGGCCGAGCTAGCAGATGTTTTGGCCGACGAAAGATTGTCCCTCATCTCAGCTCAGATCGATGGCTATGGTGAACGTGCGACCGATGTGTTTTATGTCACGGTCAGGGGTGAAAAGCTCGAAGATGAGCACTTGAAAGCGCGCGTGATCGATGGGCTTCTGGCAGTGTTTACCCAGGGTGAAAGCGAGCTCGATGAAACAGCAGCCAAGCGCGGAATTGCCCGCGCACGCGCCAGCGCGCTGAGGTAGAAAATTCATGCGATTATTGCGTTCCACAGCGGTGGTCGGTGCGATGACCATGGGAAGCCGGGTGCTGGGCTTTGTGCGGGATATATTGCTGGCGGCCGCGCTTGGCGCTGGACCTGTGGCAGATGCGTTTGTGGTGGCTCTGCGGATACCAAATCTATTTCGGCGCTGGTTTGCAGAGGGGGCTTTTAATGCTGCCTTTGTCCCGCTTTATTCCCGGCGAATGGAGGAAGAAGGCGGTGGAGCCGCGGATGATTTTGCCTCGGACGTCCTCTCTGTTTTGATTGTCACGCTTGGCGTCTTGGTCGTGGGGTCACAATTGGCGATGCCATGGCTGATGCGGTTAATGGCACCCGGATTTCTTGATGATCCCGACAAATTCGGCCTAACGGTCCTGTTTACCCAGATCACCATGCCTTACCTGCTCTTGATGTCACTGACAGCGATGGTGGGCGGGGCGCTGAACGCCCGAGACAAGTTTGCTGCCGCGGCAGGTGCGCCAATCCTGCTCAATGTCGTGCTGATCAGCCTGTTATATTGGGCGCCTCTGGACCAGGCTCTGACGGGGCGAAATATTTCGATCGGTGTGACGGCGTCAGGGGTCTTACAGGCGCTTATGTTGTTTTGGGCCGCCCGGCGTGCAGGTGTGAAGCTCAAGCTTGGTTTTCCGAAACTGACACCGGGTGTGAAGCGTTTGATTGTGCTCGGTGTGCCGGGGGCGGTCGCGGCCGGCGTGACACAGATTAATATTACGATCAGTCAGATCGTCGCATCTTTCCAAGATGGAGCGGTTTCGCTGTTGTATTACGCCGACCGGCTTTACCAATTACCGCTGGGTGTCATCGGAATCGCCATGGGCGTTGCTCTGCTGCCGATGCTGACAAAGCGGATCCGCGCGAATGATACGCAGGGGGCGGCGAATGCCATGAACCGCGCCGTGGAGATTTCCATGGCACTAACACTTCCCGCTGCCGCGGCACTGGCTGTCATGCCGAATTTCCTCGCGGAAGGTCTGTTCATGCGAGCTGAATTCACCATCGAACACGCCCGCGGGGTTGCGTATGCGGTGTTGGCATTTGCTCTGGGCTTGCCAGCCTTTGTGATGATCAAAGTCTTGTCACCGTCCTATTTCGCGCGGGAGGATACGGCAACACCGATGCGGTTTGCCGGAATATCGATGATCATCAATGTCGTCTTGGGCGTGGGAGCTTTTTGGTTGGTTCGACAATATTGGCCAAATCTCGGTCATGTCGGGTTGGCGGCGGCAACTTCAGTGGCGGGATGGGTCAATGCGCTCTTATTGTTGCGGGGTGTTGTTGCCTCGGGCGGGCTGATCATCGATGAACGGTTGAAGTCGCGGGGCCCGCGGATATTGGTGTCGGCGGTTGGAATGGCTGTCGTTGTTGGTTACGGGGCTCAATACTCAGATGTGCTGACGGAGCTCGCTTTTGGCTCGAGATTGCTCGCCCTGCTTGTTTTGACGGGAATTGGCGGGATCACCTATTGCGCTCTGGCGCTGGTGACCGGTGCACTAAAGCCCTCTGAAATTCGCCAAGCGCTGAAACGATCCTAAGCCATTTCTTGCGCCGCAGACTTGAGCGTAATCTCCGGCGCGGGTAAGAGCGTGTCTCCTATTTTCCTCCTTCCACCAGAGGCGTATCGATGAGCCAGACTCCTGCCGACTATAGCGGTCCCCAGCGTGTGCTTTCCGGCATGCAGCCCACCGGGCAATTGCATCTTGGAAATTATCTGGGTGCCCTGAAAAATTGGGTATCCCTGCAGGATGATGGTGCCTGGGATTGTTTTTATTGCGTTGTCGACATGCATGCGATCACCATGCCGCACGACCCGGCCCTGTTGCCAGATTCTGTGCGGTCTGCGGCGGCGGCATATATCGCATCAGGTGTTGACCCGTCCAAAAGTGCGATTTTTGCGCAGAGTGCCGTGAGGGCCCATGCGGAGTTGGCGTGGATTTTTAACTGTGTGGCTCGGCTGGGTTGGTTGGAGCGGATGACACAATTCAAGGACAAGGCCGGCAAGGACAAGGAGCGCGCTTCTGTTGGCCTGTTCACTTACCCCGTTTTGCAAGCCGCGGACATCCTAGTTTACAAGGCCACACACGTGCCTGTGGGCGAAGATCAGAAGCAGCATTTGGAGCTATGTCGCGATATTGCCGCGCGCTTCAATCGGGATTACGGCAAGGGTGAAGCGATCTTCCCGACGACGGAGCCTGTGATCCAGGGGCCGGGCGCACGGATTATGAGCCTCCGGGATGGTTCGGCTAAAATGTCTAAATCGGATGTGTCGGATAATTCGCGTATCAATCTGGATGATGACGCCGACAAGATCGCCAAGAAAATCAAGAAAGCCAAGACCGACCCGGAACCGCTCCCTGCAACGGTTGAGGAATTGGACAAGCGGCCTGAGGCCTCAAATCTCGTCGGAATTTACGCGGCGCTGACGGGCACCTCCAAAGCGGATGTATTGGGTGAGTTTGGTGGCGAAGGTTTTGGTAAGTTCAAGCCGGCGCTGGCCGATGTGGCTGTGCAATACTTGGCACCCATTTCCGATGAATATCGCCGACTGATTGGTGATAAGGCTGAGATTGACCGCGTGTTGGCTGCCGGTGCGGAACAGGCTTCCGAAGTGGCGGAGCCGGTTGTCGCTGAAGCGCGCAAGCTGGTCGGTTTCTGGGGTTAGTCAATTTGTCTCATGGCGCTGTTTGGTTTGTTGGAACAGCATGCAGGCTAATTGAGGAGAGTGTTATGCGTGTACTGGTTTTGATGGTCTGCCTGATGCTGGCGGCATGTGGCAGCGAGCCGCACAACGCGCACGAAGAGATGGCCGCAGCGCCAACACATCTGGTTGATGATGGGGTGATGCCGGTCATTGATGTGCGCATGGCCTGGATACGACCACATCCAGCTGGCCGGGATGTCACTGCGGCGTATTTTACGCTGTATTTGGCGGAAGGAAGCGCAGACCGGCTAGTTTCTGCCCGGATTGCAGGTGCCAGTTCAACCGAGTTGCACGGGCATACGATTGCGGCCAATGGCATGATGCAGATGCGTCCGATTGAGGCCCAGGATCTGGTGGCCGGTGCGCCGCTGATTTTCGCACCTGGCGGGCGGCATTTGATGGTGCACGGTCTGCCTTCGGTTGCCGAAGGCGATACGGTTTCCGGCGTGCTTGTGTTTGAACGTGCTGGAGAGATTGAGCTGGAATTTCAGGTTCAGTCGATCGCGCCGGGTTTGCCCACGGATTTTTAAGCCTTCCGGTAAACGCCTGGGTCATATGGTTTTGACGCGGCCGTAAAGGACAGGCTCAAAAGCCAGATGCCTGCTGCCAAGACGGGTAATAAGAAGTATCCGCCCGGCTCGGAATTCACGATCGCGAATTCATAGAAAAACCAGCCACCGATCATCAATAGAGCACTGCCTGCCGCGGCGAGTCCGGCGAGCGTACGCGGCCCGCTGCCTTCTTGATAATCCACTGTATCAGAGCGGGGCTCGAGCGCCTTGTGCAAGGCAATCAGTAACGGCATGAAGGTCTCGATGCTGGAATCCCAGGATGACGGCCCAATGGCGGTCATGGAGCCAAAGCTGAACATCTCGCCTTCCGAGTCCGTGACGTGGCAAACAATCTGGACAGACTGGAAGGCCTTTTGCTGGGTCAGGCGAATTTGCTGAATCTCGTCGAGGGCCAACCGCGCTGATATTTCATCATTTTCGTCGTGGCGGTTGAGGAATCCGTTGGCCACGCTATAAGCGAAGCGAGGCTGGTTTATTGTGCGCCGGTCCATATGTGGTGTGTTTGCCATAAGCGTCCCCAATTTAGACGGTGATTAGCATCCATTGCTGGATGAGTCGCCCCGAAGCAGCGAGAGTTTGCAGGACATGCCCGATCGCATCAGAAAATTCCTTGTTGTGGCGGACGAAAGTCCGGAATGCCGAAAAGCACTGTATTTTGCGGCGCGTCGCGCGATGGCAACCGGTGCGACCGTCAGCATTCTGGCAACATTGGAGCCCGGCGACTTTAATCATTGGATTGGCGTTGCCGAGGCCGTTAAGCGCGATGCCGAATCCGCGGCGGCGGCGACGTTGGACTCAATGGCTGCAGATGCCCGGGCAATAACCGGGATGGACCCCGAATTATTGTTGCGCGAGGGGCAGCATCAGACTGTTTTGGCTAAATTACTGGAAGAGGACCCGCTGATTTCGCTGCTGATCCTGGCCGCATCTCCATCGAGCGAAGGGCCAGGGCCGTTGGTGTCATCATTGGCCCGCGGCAAGGGGTTGTTTGCGGGTCGCGCGGTTCCTGTGACCGTCGTGCCTGGGGATATGGATACCGCAGAAATTGATGCGCTGACGTGATCTCTCACAGCATGAGAGCTTGAACCGGTGTCAATTGCGCGCCAATTGAGACCCAAGGAGCCCAATCATGTTTATCCAGACTGAAGCAACACCAAATCCTAATACGATGAAATTCCTTCCCGGACAGCCGATTGCACCGGATGGCCCGCGCGAGTTTGAGAGTGCAGACGACACACAACACGCACCCATGGCGGCCGACCTGTTTGTGATTGAAGGCGTTCAAACAGTTTTTTTTGGTGAAGATTTCATCTCGATCACCAAATCTGATGAGATTGACTGGGACCATATCAAGCCGTTTCTACTGGGCGCGATCATGGATGGTCTGCAGTCGGGTCGGCCGATCTTGGGTGAGGGAGAAACCCAGAGTGGACATGCTGTGGATGCGGGCGAGGCTGAGGGTGTGGTGAAGGAAATCATTGAGCTGATTGACTCGCGCATTCGACCTGCGGTCGCCCAGGATGGCGGCGACATTCTGTTTCATTCATTTATTGCCGATAGTGGTGTCGTGCGGCTGAAGATGCGCGGGGCCTGTGCGGGGTGCCCGTCGGCTACCATGACGTTGAAGTCTGGCATTGAGAATTTGCTCAAGCACTACATCCCTGAAGTGACGTCTGTTGAGGCGGTCGAGTAGCCCGCAGACAGTTATTCCAGAACGGAAATTCCCTTCGGCGCTGGAAGTCCCTATTTAGTTGGCTTGACGCGTTGCTGGCATATCGCTGCGGCGCCCGGTCTTATTGCGAGAAATTATCATGTCTGCCGAACTGACAACCAAGCCTACGGGCAATACCGCTATTGATGCCTCAGTGATCGCCCAACTTTTCACCGAAGCACGCACTTATAACGATTTTGATGCGCGCCCGATCCCGGAAGAGACGTTGCGCGGGATTTACGATATTTTGAAAATGGGACCAACCAGCGCCAATTCATCGCCGGCCCGGTTTATGTTTGTTCAATCGGCTGACGCCAAGGCACGCCTGAAACCGCATCTTTCCGAGGGCAATACCGACAAGACTATGAAGGCGCCAGTGACGGTCATTCTGGCGTGGGACAGCAAGTTTTACGACAAGGTGCCCCAACTTATGCCGCACAATCCCGGTGCGCGAGAATGGTTTACCGCCCCGGAATCGACGCTCAGCAATGGCAAAAGAAATGCCGTGCTACAGGCGGCCTATTTGATCCTTGCCGCGCGCGCTCTGGGTGTTGATAGTGGAGCGATGACGGGCTTTGACCCGGCGGGTGTTGATGCGGAGTTTTTCGCCAATGCCCCCGAACGAACAAACTGGAAATCTGACATTTTGATCAATCTGGGCTATGGCACGACCACAAACCTTTTCCCTCGACTGCCGCGCCTGGATTTCGACGAAGCGGCCAGCATTATCTGATTGAGCCATGCGCCTCCTTGCCATTGATACAACCGGTTCCAACTGCTCTGTCGCGCTGCGGGTGACAGGGCAGGCGGATATCTGTGTTACCGATGTGATTGGCCGAGGGCATGCGGAATACCTGGCTCCGATGGTGAGACGCGTCCTGGGCGAGGCGGGTGTCGACCCGAAAACACTGACCGATCTGGCGACCACCACCGGGCCAGGCAGCTTTGCCGGCACACGAGTTGGGGTCGCTTTTATCCGCGGGTTGGCGCTCGTCGCGGGCGTCCCGGCGGTTGGCATTGGAAATCTGGATGTTTGGGGCGCGCAATTGCGTGAGCTCAGCGAGCCCAACCTTCCGTTCGCGGCTATCCATGACGCCAAGCGGGGGGAGGTTATCGTCAAATGCTGGGGCACAGCACTATTCGACGAGCCGCAGATATTGCCGGTTTCCGAGGCGCTCAATCACGTCACCGATCGGCTCGGCGATAATGGGCTCCTTGGAGGCAGCGGAGCAGAGTTCCTGTCGGACGCCGGATTGGTCGATAGTGGTATTCGCGAACTGGACCTTTTGAAGGTTTTGGACCTGGCTGGCACTGCGGTGACTGCAACGCATCCGCCGAGCCCATTTTACGCCCGGCCACCGGATGCGAAACTGCCCGGTGGGGCCTCGGTTTGAGCGACGGTCAACCGGAAATCGTTTCCGCGCAAAGTGCCGGAATAATGGCTGAGATTCATGCGATCTGTTTTGACCATCCGTGGAATGAAAAAGCTTTAACATCCCTCTTATTACTACCCTCAAGCGTCGGATTGCTCTGCCGGGAGGAGAAAGCTGGCCTCGGGATGGCGCTTATTCGCTGTGCGGCGGATGAGGCGGAAATTTTGACGATTTGTGTGGTTCCCGACCAGCGGGGCCTAGGATATGCACATCACCTTTTGGAGCACGCCGAATGCCTCGCGCGAAAGCGCGGCGTGGTGCGCATGTTTCTGGAGGTCTCGGTAAATAACAAGGCTGCACAGAAACTGTATTTCCGAGCGGGTTACTCGGAAATTGGACACCGACCGGCCTATTATGTCGATGGTAGTGATGCTCTAATGCTGGAAAAAGCGCTGACCAAAGATGGACAAAACCGGTCGTGAGCGCCTATCACTCAATTCGCCTAGCGGGGGAATGAGAATGCCAGATCGCATCGAGAAGCTTTGCATTGAAAAGGGGCTGCGAATGACTGAGCAGCGTCGCGTTATCGCGCGCGTGCTGTCGTCATCAACGGACCATCCCGATGCCGAGGTATTACACCGGCGCGCTTCGGCCGAAGATCCGCGGATATCTCTGGCGACCGTTTACCGCACCGTTCGGCTTTTTGAAGACGCTGCGATTATTGAACGCCACGATTTCCGCGACGGGCGTTCGCGCTATGAAGAGGCCGGTGATGATCATCATGACCATTTGATCGATCTAAAGTCCGGAGAGGTCATTGAGTTCGTCAATGAAGAAATCGAAGCCTTGCAAGTCGCTATCGCGCGCAAGCTGGGTTTCAAATTGATGGATCACAGGCTCGAACTTTATGGTGTCCCGCTCGAGGACGCCAAAGACTAATTTACAAGACAATTTTTTGGCAAATTTTCGACGTGCTGCATTCCCGCGGGATTTAGCAAACGAACAACGATAGCCTACACAAAATTATTCCGATCCAAGGACGAGCCATGCCTGTGCGCCAACCCGGCAAGCACGCGATGATGTTCATTTTCATCACCGTGCTGATCGACATGATCGGTTTTGGCCTGATCATTCCGGTCATGCCGGACCTGATTAAGGGACTAACCGGTCAGGATGCACCCAATGCGGCTGTGATGGGCGGCTGGCTGATGACGCTGTATGCGGGGATGCAGTTTGTTTTCGCTCCGATTGTCGGTGGATTGTCTGACAGATTTGGGCGCAAGCCTATTTTGTTGATCGCGTTGGCTGGCTTCACGCTCGACTATCTGATCATGGGGTTTTCAGGCTCTTTCCTCGTTTTATTTATCGGTCGCGCGATATCCGGGATTTTCGGGGCCAGTTACACAACAGCCAGTGCCTATATCGCGGACATATCGAATGATGAAAACCGGGCCGCGAATTTTGGAATGATCGGCGCGGCCTTCGGGCTTGGGTTTATTTTGGGACCTGTCGCCGGCGGAATTTTGGGCGAGACCTTTGGCCCGCGGGCACCGTTTTTTGCGGCTGCGGCGCTGGCGGGGCTGAACTTCATCTATGGCTTTATCGTGCTCCCGGAGTCCTTGCCGGTTGAAAACCGCCGAAAATTTGAATTGCGCCGGGCCAATCCATTTGGCGCTCTGATGCAGATCCGCAAACATCCGGTTGTCTATGTTTTGCTCAGCGGCTTGTTTGTCATCATGCTGGCGCACTCGGTTTTCCCATCAACCTGGTCGTATTTCGGAGAATTCAGGTTTGGCTGGAGCAAGCAGGAGATCGGCTTCTCCTTGGGCGCTGTCGGTTTGATGACCGCTCTGGTGCAGGGTGGGCTGACACGCGTCGCGGTACCCAAGTTTGGTGAATGGCGCGTGATTATGTTTGCGCTGTCTGTGACGGTTCTCGCCTATGTCGGATATGGTCTCGTGACACAGGCCTGGATGGTTTATCTGGTCATCATTATTGGGGCGCTGGGCGGCTTGGGGCAGCCTGCCCTGCAAGCCGTCATGACCCGGCGGGTTTCCGCTGACGCGCAGGGTGAGCTGCAGGGTGCGATCACGAGCCTTCAAGGGCTGTCGATGATGATTGGTCCGCAGATCATGCCGCGTGTTTTCCAATTTTTCACGTCGGAAAATACACCTCTGGAATTGCCGGGGGCGGCGTTTTTGCTTGCCGCGGGGCTTGGTTCGATCGGGCTTGTGGTTGCCCTTTCTGCCCGCCGACAAGACAAGGTTCGCTCGCCCGCGCAATAAATCCAGCACCAGCACGCTTGAAGAGTCCGCCGTTTTTGCCCATAACGCCTCGCTTGCACGGTCGGACGGTTCCGATCTGAACAGGAGCGCAGGTCAAAAACCGCGCACATCGCATGAGCTCGACGCGTAAACGCCTTTTTATCAAGACCTATGGCTGCCAGATGAATGTCTATGATTCCGAACGGATGAAAGACGTGCTGACGCCGCTTGGCTATGAATCTTCGGAGACGCCCGAAGGGTCGGACCTGGTTATTTTAAACACCTGCCATATTCGCGAGAAGGCGGCGGAGAAAGTCTATTCCGAGCTGGGCCGATTACGGCCGCTCAAGGAAGCCAGACTTGAGTCCGGCGATCAGATGACGATTGCCGTCGCCGGGTGTGTCGCCCAGGCGGAGGGCGCTGAAATCATGAAACGCGCGCCGGTGGTGGATCTCGTTGTTGGCCCACAAACCTATCACAAGCTTCCCGAGCTGATCGCCCGAGCCGCGCGCGCCAAGGGCGAAGCGCTGGATACGGAGTTTGTTGTCGAAGATAAATTCGACAAATTGCCAGCAGCGCGACAGGTCGATGGATATTCAGCGTTTGTGACCGTGCAGGAAGGTTGCGACAAGTTTTGTACCTTCTGTGTTGTTCCCTATACGCGCGGCGCGGAATGGTCCCGTCCGGTTGATCAGCTGGTCGCGGAAATTCGTGGTCTTGCCGCTATGGGTGTGCGCGAAGTCACCCTTCTCGGGCAGAATGTAAATGCCTATCATGGTGAGCCGCCTGCCGGCCGTGAGGCCGATGGCCCCTGGGGTCTGGCACAATTGCTACGTCATTTGGCGTTGATCGGTGGTATTGACCGCCTGCGCTATACAACCAGCCATCCACGAGATATGGGCGATGATCTCATCGCGGCCCACCGTGATGAAGAAAAGCTGATGCCGTATCTGCACCTGCCGATCCAGGTGGGATCCGACAAAATTCTCAAGGCGATGAACCGTCAGCATACTTATGCGGAATATGTTGATCTGATCGGTCGTGTACGTGATGCCCGGCCGGACATTGCGATTTCGGGCGATTTTATTGTCGGATTTCCCGGCGAACGGGATGAGGATTTCGAAGCAACGATGAAATGCGTGCGCGAAATCGGCTATGCCACCGCCTATTCCTTTAAATATTCACGTCGCCCGGGCACGCCCGGCGCGGCGATGGTCAATCAGGTGGATGAGGGCGTAAAGGGTGAGCGCTTGCAGGCGCTGAAACTGTTGCTGGATGATCAGCAAACGGCCTTCAATCAGGCGCAAACCGGGCAAACCCTGCCTGTCCTGTTTGAAAAAGCGGGGCGCCTTGAGGGACAGCTTCATGGTCGTTCGCCCTACCTGCAATCCGTGCATGTTCAGGGGCCGGCCGAGTTGATCGGGCAGATCGGGCATGTGGCGATTGAATCTGTAACGCGGAATGCCTTGACGGGTTCTTTGGTTTTACCGGCTACAGTCGATTCATGACCGGATCCAGACCCTCACCGAAGGCCCGCGCGGCCAAGCCGAAAAAACAAGCTTCAGAGACCCTGCATTTCGACGATGTTGACCGTTTGCGCGCGATGGCGGGCGCGGGCGACAGGTTCTTGATGATGATCGAGGAAGAGCTTGGTGTGAAGCTGAGTGCTCCCGGTGGCGGGCAGGTGGTTATTTCGGCCAACCAAACCGGTGCCCGAGATGACGCCAAGCGCGTGCTCAAAAGATTGTATGCAAACCTGGAACACGGTTTGACGTGTGACGAGGCTGCTGTCCGCGGTGTTATGCGCATGCGTGATGTCAGCGAGGCGTCTGCGGACGGTGACGGTGTTATTCGGGTGCCACGCGGATCCAGCTTGATCGCTCGAACCGAGGGACAGCGCGACTATGTTCGCGCCCTGAAAGATTCCGAAAATTACGATCTAATATTTGGTGTTGGGCCCGCAGGGACCGGCAAAACCCTGCTTGCAGTGGCTTATGGTGCCGCGTTGCTCGTACAGCGCAAGTTTGAAAAACTGATCATTACCCGGCCGGCTGTTGAGGCTGGTGAGAAACTTGGGTTTCTTCCGGGCGACCTCAATGAGAAGGTCGACCCGTATCTGTTGCCTGTTTGGGATGCGCTGGCAGATACGCTGGGACGGACCCAATTGGAACGTATGCGTGAAGATGGCCGCATTGAAGTCGCTCCGATCGCCTTTATGCGCGGGCGCACACTCAATCGAGCGTTTGTGATTGTGGATGAAGCACAAAATACGTCGCGCGCGCAGATGCAGATGGTTCTGACGCGTCTGGGCGAAGGGTCGCGGATGGCTGTGACCGGCGATCCTAGTCAGTGTGACCTGAATCCGCGAGATCCATCAGGTCTGCCACATGCTTTGGACATATTATCTGGAACAAAGGGTGTTTCGATCGTTCGTTTCTCCCGCGCTGATGTGGTTCGGCACGATTTGGTTGGCCGTATCGTTGAGGCTTACGAGCACGACGCGGCTCGCAAGAGCGGTAGCTAATCCCATGCTTGCCGTAGACGTGATTGTAGAAGAAGAATCCTGGACTCAGCTGGCCGGTAAGGCCGTATTGGCAGAGCGGGCTGTCGCGGCGGCGGCGGCCGAATTGCCCAATGCACGCGCCGGTGTGATCGCGATCCTGCTGACAGATGATGCCAGTGTTGCATCCATGAACGAACAATTTCGAGGCAAGACCGGTCCGACCAATGTGTTGTCATTTCCTGCGGCGGCCAATGTCGAGAACCATCTCGGCGACATTGCACTGGCCTGGGGCGTGGTGGAATGCGAGGCCGCGAACAAGTCTTGTTCTGTCGCGGACCATTTGCGACATCTCATCATCCATGGATTTTTGCATTTACAAGGCTATGATCACCAGGCTGATGAAGAAGCGGAGATAATGGAAGCCATTGAGTGTCGGGCCTTGTCCCGACTTGGGGTGGCTAATCCCTATACGATGAATACTGATGATGAAGATGGGAATGATGTGGCCAAACCTGACACCCAAGAACCGGGTCGGGCATGAGTGAAGCTTCCAACTCTGGTGCTGCGAAATCACGTGTGTGGTGGCGAAAGCTATTTGACCGGACACCCGGCGTTTCAAGTGTTTCAGGGGTGAGCTCCGCCGCTGGAGCATTGCCCTTGCCGATCGAGGCCAATGCACTGGACCAACTTCGTGTGGCGGACGTCATGGTGCCGCGTGCGGATGTGATTGGTGTTGAAGTCTCGACGCCGCTAGGTGAGCTGGCTGAAGTGTTTGCGGATGCGGCACATTCGCGCTTGCCGATCTATCGAGATTCTCTCGATGACCCAGTCGCCGTCGCGCATATTCGTGACGTGATCCATTATCTCAAGCCAGATGAAAACGGTGGCCGACCAGACGGTTGGTCAGAACAAGAAGTGCTGACTAAAATCGGCCGCCCCCTCCTGTTTACACCGCCATCAATGAGCGCTGCGGCGTTGCTGCGGCGTATGCAGGCGCGACGCATACATCTGGCTCTGGTCGTCGATGAATATGGCGGCACGGACGGCATGGTGACGCTTGAAGATCTGATTGAGCCCATCGTCGGTGATATCGAGGACGAGCATGATGACGAAGACGCGCCGGCGATCAGCACGCGTGGTCAGGGCGTGTGGGATGTTGAGGCGCGCGCTACCATTGATGCGTTTGAAAAAGTTGTGGGTGAAGAAATAGCGGCACCCGATGAAGATGAGGATGTCGACACACTCGGCGGGCTGATCTTCACGATTGCGGGCCGTATTCCCGAGCGCGGCGAGGTTATTCGTCATGCCAAGGGCTATGAGTTTGAGGTTCTGGAGGCGGACCCCCGCCGGATCAAACGGATGCGGGTAAGAGCTGCAGGCAAGGCCGATACCGACAAGCCAAAAACCGTAAAGCGTCCGCGTTCGTGAGCACCGCCCCCTGGTTTGCGCCGTGGAAACTAAGGGCGATGATTGGCGCGCTAAGCGGGTGGCGCGCGGCCCTGCTTTTATGCATCGCCGGAGCGGTCAGCGCGCTGGCCATGGCTCCGTATCACTTCTGGCCATTATTGTCGGTTGGACTAATACTCTTGATGTGGTCGGTAGATCGCGCTCATGGAACAGGAAAAAATCTCAAGGCGGCTTTTTTCCGCGGCTTCATGTTTGGGTTTGGGTATTTTTTGGCAGGAACATTCTGGCTGAGCTTTGCGTTCATTACCCGCGGCCCAGAATACGTTCCGCTTATTCCTTTTGTCTTGCCGCTCTTTTCGGGCTTCCTGGCGCTGTATTGGGGCGGTGCCATGGTTTTGTACAAGGCGCTGGGGCATCGATCCGAGTGGCGAATTCTGGGTTTTGCGGCGTCGATTGCGCTGTTTGAGTGGATTCGTGCGCATCTGTTTTCGGGCTTGCCATGGAATATGCCGGCGTATGCGTGGCCTGCCGGCGGAGCGGTCAGCCAGGCGGCGTCCTGGTTCGGAGTGTATGGTCTATCGCTTTTGACGATTTTGATACTGGCGTCTCCGGCGGTGGCTGTCGGGCGTTGCAGTCCGGTCACGCGGCTGTTTTCGCCGCTGGCCGGGATGATTATCCTGACGATTTTGATTGCGACCGGCAGCGCACGCATCCCAAGCGGCCCCTCCCCGGTACGAGCCGATGTGACGATGCGCATTGTTCAACTGGCGTTGACGCAAGAAGAAAAATGGGGACCCGGGGGATTCTATCTGGCACGCGAGCGTTATCTCGAATTGACGGGGCAGCCGGGCATTGAAGACGTGTCGCATGTCTTATGGGCAGAAGGGGCCTTGCCAAGTTATTCTGTCCTGCGCCACGCGGAAACACTCAACTTGATCGATGAGGCTTTGCCACCAGAGACACTCTTGCTCGCCGGCGTGAACCGGGCGGTTGCCGTGCCGGAACAAGACGACGAATTTGTTTTCTACAATTCACTAACTGTGATGAATTTCGGTGGTTTGACGCCCCGTTTTTCACAGTATGACAAAGCACTTCTTGTGCCCTTTGGTGAGTTCATCCCGTTTGCTGCCCTGATTGACGCCGCGGGTTTCAGCGACTTTGCGAGACAGCAATTTACCGCGGGATCCGGACAACAAGTCATGGATACCGGATCTGCGGGAACCATGTTGCCCTTGATTTGCTATGAGGCAATTTTTCCAAATTACCTGCAAGGTGCTCCGGAGCGCCCTGATTGGCTCTTTAATTTGTCGAATGATGCTTGGTTTGGGGAAACCAGTGGCCCTGCGCAGCATCTGATCCAGTCTCGATACCGGTCCATTGAAACCGGATTGCCGATGGTGCGCACGGCGGTAAGAGGCATTTCCGGTGTCATTGACCCGTTTGGTCGAATGCCCGTGAGCATCGATCGCCTGGACGAAGGTGCGCACGACGTCTCGTTGCCGCTATCCATCAATGCGACACCCTATGTGCGTTGGGGTGATTTGCCTTTTTGGATGATTTGCCTTGGCATTTTTGCAGGAATTTTCGGCATGCGCCGGTTTGGCGAACACGAATAATTCAATTCACAGCGCTTGTCTGAAAATAGTAGCATCTCCACCTGCTGGTTGTGTTATCCGAGGTGTACCGATACTGAATGAACGCTCATATCAAGGATTAGAGATGCCCAAGGCTAACCCTCGCGGCCCAAACCCGATTGATCAACATGTTGGATCTCGTGTTCGTCTGCGTCGTCAATTGATGAAAATGAGTCAGGAAAAACTTGGCGATGAGCTCGGCGTGACCTTTCAGCAGGTGCAAAAATACGAACGCGGCGCCAATCGTGTCGGCGCATCGCGGCTCTACCGACTTTCTCGTGTGCTGGAAGTGCCGGTTCAATTTTTCTTTGAAGGCTTGGGTGACAAAACGGCTGAGACAGGCTTGGCCGAAAATGATCAAACGCCGATCGTTTACGACTTTATCCAAAGTTCGGATGGCGTTTCTCTCGCGGATTCGTTCTCACGCATCAAGGATTCACGGGTCCGTCGACGGATTCTGGAATTGGTGCGAACCCTGGCTTCCGAAGACGAGATGGATGCCTGACACCATCAGGGTATGCTTCCAGTAAACCAGACTTCTGCTTTTTGAGATGCATCCAAGCATCAAAGCCGATACATCGCCCGCTATGACACGTTCTCTCAACAAACCCTCAGAATTTCGTCTGTACGGTCGGTCTGTCGGCAAAGCTCTGTCCGCACGACAGCAAAAGCTGATCGATGAGGTTTTACCGCGCATTGATCTCCCATTGGACGGGGTCATCGACCCAAATGAATTTAATCCGGGCAAGGCAGCGCAAGCGCTGGAGATCGGCTTCGGTGGTGGCGAGCATCTCGCCGGCCAAGCCAAGCTCAATCCAGATTGTGGTTATATCGGCATCGAGCCTTTCCTGAACGGCGTGGCCAAAGCGCTAACCCATGTTGAAGAGGGACGCCTCGACAATGTGCGTATCCATCGTGGAGATGCGCGGGAGAGCTTGGGGCAAATGACAGATGCCAGCTTCGACAAGATTTATCTGATGTTTCCCGATCCCTGGCCGAAGCTTAGACACACAAAACGACGCTTCGTGCAGCAGGCGACGCGCGACCACTTTGCTCGCTTGCTCAAACCGGGCGGCCGGTTACGTATTGCCACCGATGTGAAAATTTATATCGATCATGTGATGATGCAGATGACCGATGATGCCCGCTTTGTATGGACGACCGAGCAAGCGTCTGATTGGCGCGTTCCGCCAGAAGATCACGTCCAGACCCGGTATGAGTCCAAAAATCTTGGTGATTGCAAGCCGGTCTGGATGGACTTCATCCGGACCTGATCAAGCTTGAAAAGCGCTTACTGTTCGCCAACGAACACTAATTCATCCTCATCGATTTCAACGGCAATACCGGCGAGGGCCAAGCCCTCGATAAGGATTTCTCGGGGGTCTTCCACCGGTTCTGAAATCAGTGCGTTAACCCAGTCCAATATGGCCGATTGACCGCCTTGCTGATGAAAGGCGTCCAGGAACACACTTTGAGAATAGCTATGATCATCCGTGGCGAGCGCGTGTTGGATCACATTGCTCCAGATTTTCAACAGGGTGTTATCGCCGCCCTCGGTTTGCAAATCTCGCTCGATCGCCAGCATTATAGTTGCACCACAGGAATAATGGGCTCGATAATTGCCGCCTTCGATCGCCGTATAGAAACTGCCTGAAGCCAACGCGCTGGCGCAGTGATTTAGGGCATCCGCATGCTGCCGGTTCATATACCCGGACGAGAGGTCAAAAATTTCTGTCAAAACCCGCCAGCTGATCGCATCGGCACCGCCCTCATGTATCCAGGCCTCCTCGGGATTTGGCGATAATACCAGGCCCACATTCCACAGATGAGCCATTTCGTGGACGATGCCGCCTGCGGCCATCGTCCGAACCTGGCTTCGGACACCCGCATCGTCGGAGTCGACGGCATCTCCACCAATTTGCATGACCACTTGTCCGTCAACAACGCCGCCTCTGAAGGAAATTCCCTGCCCCACATTGGGCCGACGAGTGAGTATGATCATGGGCGGGTGACGCAGTGGGGTGTCGAACTCAGTCTCCATATAAGCGAGGGATTGAGGGATGGCGCGGAGGAGTAAATCCGTCAGGTGTTGGGGTAGCTCTTCACTCACATACACACCGCCCTGAATGTCGGAAATTGGCGGGACGGACCCAAAGAGGGCATAGCCGCCAATTTCTTCATTAAAGGAAATGCGCTCATCATCTCGGACACGCCGGCCTGCTGTGCGTACTTGACCTGTGAGCTGGTCCCGAAAGCGAAAACTGTGGGCCAGAGATGGAAATTCTGGCGACGCGACCAGCAAATCGGCCATCTCGGGGACAACGGATAATTGGAATTGGTGCGTGTAGACAGCCATCGACCCGTCCGCGAAGCGGGTGAAAGGTGTGTAGTCATCTGTTCGAAGAAGATCCTCGGTGTTGCGTAAAAACCGAACTGCCTGGAATGGGGTCTCTGAGACAAGAATGTCGATGTCGTTTTCACGACGCAATTCAATACCGGGCGTACCGATTTCCCAATGCGCGACGCGAACATCCTCGCCTGTTCTGACAAAGGCGAGTATCGTTGCGGGCTGATCAAGCTGCACGTCAATTTGCCAGCTATTTTCCGCGAGCCTTTCAATCAAAATTTCTGCACGCGAGGCAGTTGGACTCGCCTCCGGCCCTTGCGAAATTGCGCATGCTGATAGCAGGGAGAGGATCAGGCCACTAAGGATCAGGTGGACGGGACGACAAATTGACATGAGAATTAATCCAAAAAGCATATATTTCCCAACACGATCCTCGGTCGTTCCCGGGATAAAATCACAAGATTTTTATCGCACTGATTTTCCTTTCCTGATTGTCGTCTTGCTAAAGCCGAATGGCAGGCGTATAAGGCCGCCGTACCTCACAAGTTCGATTGCATTGGATGATGCTTTCGGGCGGTCGCTTCCCGCGGCCGCTCTTTTTGTTATTTGGGCCAGGTTTGTCTGGCAGTTATACTGGTAGGAGCACCGCGTCTTGAAGACGAAGTCGCCACAAGATGCCCGCATACTCGCACTGGCGGAGCCGGTAGCAGAGGAACTCGGTCTGGAAATTGTCCGGATCCGGGTTATGTCGGGCAAGAAAACACGTTTGCAGATCATGGCTGAGCGCAGCGATGGCTCCATGCCGGTTGGCGATTGCGCGCATTTGTCGCGCAAGCTGTCCATCGTGTTTGAGGACGTTGATCCGATCAATGGCGAATATGACCTGGAGGTGTCTTCGCCCGGCATTGATCGCCCGCTGACCACTCTGGCGCATTTCGAGCGCTGGGATGGCTATGAGGTGAAGATCGAACTGGATCGCTTGGCCGATGGCCGCAAGCGCTTTCGTGGCGAGCTTTCTGGTGTTGAAGATAATAATGTCCTGCTCGATATGAGCGGTGAAGAAGAGCTGACGCTGATCCCCTTTGATTGGATCGCCGAGGCCAAACTGGTTTTGACGGACGCCTTGATCGAGGCGTGTTTGAAAGCGCGGGACGAGAGTCCTGCGGAGACTGAAGGAGACGAATGATGTCGCTGATTACTGCAACGGGAATTATCCGATGAGCATTGGTGTTAGTGCCAACAGGCTGGAATTGCTGCAAATCGCTCGCGCTGTCGCGACCGAGAAAACTATCGACGAATCGATTGTTATCGAGGCCATCGAAGAGGCGCTCCAGAAAGCTGCTCGCACACGCTACGGCGTTGAAAACGATATCCGGGCCACAATTGACCGCAAGACGGGTGAGCTGACGCTGACGCGCTGCATGACCGTGGTTGAAGAGGTCGAAAATGATAACCAGGAACTAAGCCTGGCTGAGGGTAAGAAAATCGACAAGACCGCCGAAATCGGCACGGTCTTCTCTGATGAGCTGCCTCCAATCGAATTTGGCCGTGTGGCCTCCCAGACTGCCAAGCAGGTGATTACGCAAAAAGTGCGTGAAGCCGAGCGGGCACGTCAGTTTGCTGAGTACAAGGACCGTATCGGCGAAGTCATCAATGGCATCGTCAAGCGCGTCGAATACGGCAATGTCATTATCGACCTGGGCCGTGCCGAAGCCATCATTCGTCGCGCGGACGGTATTCCGCGGGAAAACCTGCAGAATAATGAGCGCGTTCGGGCCTATATCTATGATGTTCGTGAAGAAGTTCGTGGACCACAGATTTTCCTGTCCCGTGCCCATCCAGACTTCATGTCTGCGCTGTTCTCGCAGGAAGTTCCGGAGGTTTATGAAGGGCTCATTGAAATCCCAACGGTTGCCCGTGATCCGGGAAGCCGGGCCAAGATTGCCGTGATCTCCAATGACAGCTCGATCGATCCAGTCGGTGCCTGTGTGGGTATGCGCGGTTCTCGCGTTCAGGCGGTTGTGTCCGAGCTGGCCGGTGAGAAGATCGACATCATTCCGTGGTCTGAAGATCCCGCAACCTTTATCGTCAACGCGCTGCAGCCAGCCGAAGTGGCGAAAGTGGTTCTGGACGAAGAAGACCAGCGCATTGAGGTTGTCGTGCCTGATGAGCAGCTGTCTCTGGCGATTGGCCGACGCGGCCAGAATGTTCGCCTGGCGTCCCAGCTGACAGGTTGGTCGATTGATATCCTCACGGAAGAGGAAGAGTCCGAACGCCGCCAGAAAGAGTTTGCTGAACGCACTAAAGTCTTCACGCAGGCACTTGATGTGGACGAGGTCATCGCGCAATTGCTGGCGACGGAAGGCTTCACAGATGTCGAAGACATCGCCTATGTCGAGCTTGGAGAAATCGCGTCGATTGAAGGTTTCGACGACGATACGGCCGAGGAAATTCGTGCACGAGCACGTGACTTCATTGAACGTCAAGCGGCCGAGCTCGAAGCCAAGCGAAAAGAGCTTGGTGTTGAAGACGCGGTTATGGAAATCGAAGGCATCACCGTTGCCATCGCTGTCGCCTTGGGTGGTGGTGATGTGAAAACTGTTGAGGACCTTGCAGGTCTGGTGACTGATGATTTGCGCGGCTGGTTCGAAACAAAGAATGGCGAACGTGTCCGTGAGGCCGGAATTCTTGACGAATTCGAATTGTCCTCAGATGACGCCGAGATGATGATCATGTTGGCCCGTGTCGCAGCCGGTTGGATTTCAGAAGAAGATCTGCCTGTGCGTGAAGTTGAAGTGGAAGAAGAGACAGAAGTCGAAGCCGAGGACGGCATGGATATTGGCAGCATGGATTTGGCTGCCCTTGAGGCTGAAGCTGAAGCCCTCGGCATCGATCTCGACCAGGCTGTCTCGGAAGAGGAGCAAGAGACTGAGTAACCCAAAGATAATCAGTCATGCAGGGCGCGAAAAACGTTGCGCGGCGTCTGGAGAGATTAAGAGCGAAGCAGATTTGCTCCGTCTCGTCATTGGTCCCGACGATCTGCTTTATCCTGATCTTGCGGCTAAATTACCAGGCCGCGGAATCTGGGTAAGCGCTGACAGGACTGCTGTTGATCTGGCCGGTAAAAAGGGCCTTTTCAACAAATCCGCCGGGCGGGCCGTCAAGGTTCCGGATGATTTGAGTGATAGTATCGAGCGATTGCTCGAGGCTCGTGCACTCAGTCTTCTGGGCTTGGCCCGACGCGGCGGCGATGTGGCTTTGGGTTATGACGCGGTGAGGCTGGCATTGAAATCTGCTCGGCCGGCATGGCGTATCGAAGCAAATGACGGCGCCGAAGACGGTCGAGGTAAAATCGACCGTCTGGCACAGGGAGCTTGGGGCGATGTGCCTGTGGTGGCCTGTTTCAGCGCCGAGACAATGGGGGAAGCATTGGGGCGCGGTACCGTGGTCCATGCCAGCCTGGCGACAAGCGCGCATTCGCGGGCTTTTGGCGAAACGATCGGCAAGCTCGCGGGCTTTCGATCACTGGATTCGTGATCGGGTTCAGGGAATTCCGCGAGGGGTTCTGCGACGAATACCGCAACGGCGGTTGAATACGGGGCGAAGGTGGCTATTTTGGCGAGCCTTCGAACCGGTTGAGGTTTGAACAGTGCGGTTTTCCAGCTTTCGGCTGTTGGGAAGTTACCGTGAAACATTAGCTGAATTTGGAAGGCTCGTATGAGCGACTCAGACGACAACAATTCAAGCGGCCGCCGGCCACTCTCCCTGAAACGACCCGGGGCAGGTGGAACTGTGCAGCAAAGTTTTTCTCGCGGCCGGTCCAAGGCTGTCGTCGTGGAGAAAAAGCGCAAGCGTGGTGCAGCCCCCGCTCCGGCTGCGGGCGGCGGAAAGCCGACGCCTGGATCTGCTCGAGCGAAAGCGGAATCAGCGTTGGCCGCCAAGGCGCGCCAGCTGGGTCTGTCAGAGGCAGAACTTGTAGCGCGGCAACGCGCGATCGCTCGGGCGCGAGCCGAAGCCACTGAGCGTGACGAAAAGAAAAAGGTAGAGGCCCAGGCGCGGACGGCACGAGCCGAGACCGAGCGAAAGGACCTTGAAGAGAAAAAAGAGCGGGTCCAGCGCGAAGCTGACGAGTCAAAGCGCAAGTCTGAGGAAGCGGCTCGGAAAAAGGCAGAAGAGGCTGCGGCTGCCGAAGCGGAAGCCGCCCTGGCTGAAGCTGAAGCTGCTGCTGAGACTCAGCTGGCTTCTGCTGAAAAGCAGGAAGCTCAAGGGTCCCGCCGCGAAGCACCCAAACGTGGTGCTGAGCCGAAAACAGCGCTGGAAGCCATGGGCGGACGTGTTAAGCGCAAGGGCGCTGTTGGTCCCGGTGCCCAGCCTCAACCGCGCGCCAAGGGCGGAGATGCCCGTCGCCGCGGCAAGCTGACCATTCAAAACGTGCTTGATGGTGATGAAGATCGCCAGCGTTCATTGGCCTCGGTGCGCCGTGCGCGCGAGCGCGAAAAACAACGCCGCAAATCCGGTGGCGGCGAGCGTGAAAAAATTGCTCGCGAAGTTATCGTGCCTGAAAACATTTCGATCTCGGATCTCGCCAATCGTATGGCTGAGCGCGCTGTCGACGTCATGAAATTCCTGATGAAGCAGGGCCAGATGGTCCGCATGGATGACATGCTCGATGCCGATACTGCCGAACTCCTTGTTGAAGAGTTTGGTCATACCGTGAAACGTGTGTCTGAAGCTGACGTAGAAGTTGGATTCATTTCCGAAGATGATCCGGAGGATGCAAAGAAGCCGCGTTCACCCGTAATCGCGGTTATGGGGCATGTCGATCACGGTAAGACTTCATTGCTGGACGCCCTGCGCACAACGGACGTTGCATCCGGTGAGGCCGGGGGTATCACCCAGCACATCGGTGCCTATCAGGTGCAAGTCAAAAGCGGCGAAAAAATCACGTTCCTGGATACACCAGGACATGCTGCGTTCGCTGAAATGCGTTCACGCGGCGCTGAAGCAACGGACATTGTGATCCTGGTTGTGGCTGCCGACGATTCCGTCAAGCCGCAGACCGTGGAAGCGATCAAATATGCGCGCGCTGCCGGCACACCGGTTATTGTGGCGGTCAATAAATGTGACAAGCACGAAGCCAACCCGAACAAGGTTCTGACGGACCTTCTGCAGCACGAAATCGTTGTCGAGGCGATGTCGGGTGAAGTTCAGTCGGTGAATGTTTCCGCGACCAAGAAAGAAGGCCTGGACGAGCTGCTTGAAGCCATCACACTGCAAGCTGAACTGCTCGATCTGAAAGCCAATCCGGATCGTCCGGCCGAGGGTATCGTTATTGAGAGTAAGGTCGATAAGGGCCGAGGTTCAGTGGCGACAATCCTGGTCAAGCGCGGCTCGCTCAAGCGTGGGGATATCGTCGTGGCCGGTGCTGAATGGGGCCGCGTTAAGGCTCTGCTCAATGATCGGGGTCAGCAAATGAAACTTGCCGGTCCGTCCGAGCCTGTGGAAATTCTGGGTCTCGGTGGAGCGCCCGCGCCCGGTGAAATGTTTGCCGTGGTGGAGAATGAAACCAAGGCCCGCGAAATCGCTGAATACCGTCAGCGCAAAATTCGCACGGCGGAATCCGATACGATGACTGCCGGTGGCGCATCTCTGGAACAGATGATGGCGCGCCTTAAGGAAGATCAGACCCAGGAAATGCCACTGCTCATCAAATCTGATGTTCAGGGTAGTGCCGAGGCGATCAAATCTTCCCTCGGCCGCATCGGCAATGAAGAGGTTCAGGCGAAGATTGTGCTTGCGGCGCCGGGCGGCGTTAATGAGAGCGATGTCTTGCTGGCGAAGTCTTCGGGCGCACCGATCTTCGCGTTTAATGTTCGGGCCAGTAAACAGGCGCGCGAACTGGCTGAGCGTGAAGGCATTGAGATCCGTTACTACTCCGTGATCTACGATGTGATTGATGATGTTCGCACGACAATGGAGGGCATGCTCGCCCCCGAAAAGCGCGAAGACTTCATCGGTTACGCCGAAATTTTGGAAGTCTTCAACATCACCAAGTTGGGCAAAGTCGCCGGTTGTCGGGTCACAGAGGGCACCGTCAAGCGCGGGTGTGGTGTACGTTTGCTGCGTGATGACACGGTCATCCATGCCGGCGAGCTTTCAACACTGAAGCGCTTCAAGGACGAAGTGGAAGAAGTTAAATCCGGCACTGAGTGTGGCATGGGCTTCATCGGCTATCACGACTTGAAAAAGGGTGATTTGATCGAGTGCTTCAAGATCACTGAAGTGGCCCGTAAGCTGGAACGCGGTGCGTTCTAGGGCGGTTAAGCCAGACAGAGCCATATCCTGATTGAATGAAGGGCGGTCCATAAGGGACCGCCCTTTTTCTACGCCCAATTGAGGGGTGCAGACGCAGAATTTCAATCGTGATGGGGATCGCATCGCCCCGGATCTGGCTCAGGAATGATCCGGAAAGAGCGACCCCCGACCCCGAAGGGTGTTTTGTCTAGTCCGCGCGCGGCGCCTCAATGCTCATCACGCCCCCGGCATAATCAGGCATGTCGAGATGTTCGGTGACCTCGCCCCCCATGACGCGGACTGTGGTGACAATATCACCGCGCCAAACCCGGTCCTGCCCGTCCGCCATCCGCCAGCGGGCCTCAGCATTCACGACGTAGATGGATTGGCCACCCGCTTCATGCTGCATGTTCGGGTTATCGTAATCGATAGAGTAGAGACCCCAATTTTCGTGGAACATGGTGATCGCGGCGGTAATCGCGTCGCGACCGACATAATGATAGGGTTCATTGGGTCCCCCAAAGCTGCCGCGATCAGAAAAAATGGCATCTTCAGCGAGATATTCACCCATGGCTTCGGCATCTACTGTCGCATAGGCGCGTAGATACGCATCGGCGATCTGAGCGTCCGACATATTTGAATCCTGCGCAAAGGCGGATACTGACAGCATCAGGCCGGTCAGGCTGGCAAAGAGGAATTTCATGATAATGCCTTCATTTTACGGGACGCGGACAAGGCTGCGATCAGGATTGGCGTAGTTGGCGAAATCTCGCTGACGAATAATTTGACCGTCACGAACGGTGATGACGGTGACCTGTTCGGCGTTCCAGCGGAAAACCTGGCCATCGGTCGGGGTGGGGTAGAGCGCGTTGACCTCGCCCATGAAGATCACTCGGCCGTTGCTTTCGAAGATCGTGTGCCACTCGAAACCAAGTTCGATGGGCTGATTGGTTTCGATAAAGTCGCTCAGCATTTCGCGGGCTTCTGCGCCGCTCTGCATGGCAATCCCGTCGGGCCCCGTCTCTGGCCCCATGGCGGTGACATCGAAAAACTCAACGTCATCCGCCCAATAATCTTCCATGGCATCGAGATCGAGTGCGTCATAGTGCATCATATATTCGCGTGCGATGCGCTCCGCATCGGACATGTTTTCCTGGGTGAATGCAGGGGCACTGACGCAGGAAAGGGCCGCAAGCCCGATTAGTATTTTTCTCAGCATGACTCCCCCCCTAATTTTCCTCGACGCGGCTAGCGCCGGCAAAGTCGGTGTAGTCACGGTGCTCCGTGACGTGACCATCTGTGACCGTGATGATCGTTGTGATGGGATAGTTCATCACAACGTCGCCATCGGGATTGGCGTAGGTCACAACAGCGTCGGCCTGAAAAACAACACGACCAGACGCCTCGTAAACATTGTGCACGTTATATTGGAGCAGGCTTGTGCCCCATCCCTCGATTCCGGAAATAATCTGATCCGCACCGGTCCATTGAATCGGGTTGTTAAACCCCAACTCCAAGGATGTTGGATCAATGAAAACAGCGCTTTCGGAATAGTACTCACGCACAGCATCCCAATCCTTGATCGAATAGGCTGCCAGATAATCTTCTGCGATAGCTCTGGTTGTCGGTCCGGAATGGACGTCCTGGGCGTAGGCTGCAGCTGCCAGGGCGGTGCCGATGGCGGCAATTCCCATCATTCGAAACATCGATACTCTCCATAAACGAATGCTGGCGCGAATACCTATTGGCTCGAGACGCGCCCGATTTGGGTGCTTGGCTAGGTGATGTTTAACGAGGTGGCGAGTCCGTTAACTCCGATTTGTGACGAGCGGACCGGATTAAGGGATGAATGACCTGGGCCGATGTGCTTGTCTCGGTGGATTGTTCGCGCGTACATGTTGGGATGACCGATACAGTTTTCGAATTTGAGTACACGCTGAGTGAAGTGGAACGTGCGGAGTCACACCCGATTGTGTCGAGGGAGGTTTTCGGCGTGTTCGGGCAGTGGTCTTTCGCGATTGCCCTATTTGCGTGCCTCGCTTCGAGCATTACCGTGGGGCTTGTTCTAATTGATGAGCCAGGCGTTGCAGTTGCCGAACTCGCGATGAAATTTGTGGTCGTCGGCGTTGTCTCCGCTTTGGTGTTTCATTTTGTCCTGCAGTATTTTTCCGCAAGCGTTTTGCAGGCACGGCAAAAAGACTTTGCGCGCGGACAAATGACCCGAATGACTATCGACCAGACCGGTATCAGCGTTGAGCGGGGAAAAAGCACAAGTGTGATGTCATGGCAGGACGTCCTGACCGTTTCGGAGCGGCAAGGCTGGATTGTTTTGGCGTTGGCCCCGGCTGCGTATGTCCTGCCTGAGCGCTTGTTTGAGAATGCCGATAAACGCGAATTGGCGATCGAGCGGTTTACGGCCTGGCATAAAGCGGCCGGGGCCCCGGGGCCCTGGGGATAGCGGAGCTGGGGATTGGAGTCGCGCCCTTGTTGAAGCTTGCATCCCCCAAATAACCGGCGTACACCCGCGCGCCCGTTAATGAAATGGTGTGACCATGGCTCGCAAATCATCCAATGAACCCAAATTGCCGACGCAGCGCCAGCTGCGCGCCGGGGAAGTGATCCGCCATGCGCTGTCGGACATTATGGCGCGCCGAGAGATGCGTGACCCTGTCCTTCAGAATGCGATTATTTCGGTGACTGAAGTTAAGCCGAATAATGACCTTCGTTCGTGCAAGGTTTATGTTGCTCCACTGGGTGATGGGGATGCTACTGAATTGGCCAAGGCGCTGAATCGATGTGCGGGATTTTTGCGCGGTAAGCTGGGTCGTGAGATTGAGTTGAAATTTACGCCGGAACTGCACTTCCATGCCGATAACAGCTTTGCGATTGCGAGCCACGTAGACTCGATCTTGGCACGCCCTGAGGTGCAGCGCGATTTGGCGCGCGATGAAGCCGATGACGACGAACAAGGCTGACGCTCTCTTCCGAACCGGCGCCCGCGCCTCCGATCAGTATTGAAAGAATTTCTCATGGCGCGACGACGCAAGGGCGATGATATCCATGGCTGGGTCATCCTCGACAAACCACTGGATCTGACATCGACCCAGGCTGTGTCTGCGGTCCGTCGCGTGTTTAACGCGAAAAAGGCGGGCCATGCGGGCACGCTTGACCCTCTGGCGACGGGCATTTTGCCGATCGCTTTGGGTGAGGCGACCAAAACCGTGCCATTCACAGTGGAAGGCGAGAAGGTTTATCGCTTCACGGTGCGCTGGGGCGAAGAGACTGACACGCTTGATACTGAAGGGGATGTCGTTGAAACCAGCGATGTTCGGCCGACGCGTGCGGCCATTGAGGCCTTACTCCCTGACTTTAGGGGCGAGATCAGTCAGGTACCGCCTGCCTTTTCCGCGATCAAGATCAAGGGTGAGCGAGCCTATGATCTGGCGCGCAGCGGCGAAGCGGTTGAGTTGGAGCCGCGCATAATCCAAATCGATGATCTCCAGCTGATCGATTGCCCCTCCAATGATCTCGCCGTGCTGGAAATGCGTTGCGGGAAGGGGACTTATGTTCGAGCTTTGGCCCGTGACCTTGCCTTAGCACTGGGGACTCGCGGACACGTTGCGGCGTTGAGGCGGACGGTTGTTGGCCAGTTCTGCGAGGGTAAATCTATAAAGCTGGACGAATTGCAGGAAATGGCTCATAAGGGCGCCGCTTCTGAAGCCCTTCTTCCGGTTCAGACAGCGCTGGACGACATCCCGGCGTTTGCCATTACTCAGGAAGAGGCCTTCGATCTGAAGCTAGGACGCTCGATCGTCCTGCTCCCGCGTCCCGCGCAAGAGCTGAAAGAGCATCGCCGCCCGCGTGTTGTGGCAGGCAAGGATTGCTCATTCATGGCTCTGGCTATGCTGGACGATGAAGCAGTGGCATTGGGCGACGCGAAGGCCGGACAATTCCAGCCGTCGCGCGTATTTAACCTGACCCAATAGGGTCAACGACAATTAGGAGACTTCGATGTCGGTAACTCTCGAGCGCAAAGCTGCGCTGATCAAAGAAAACGCTCGCGGTGAAGGCGATACAGGTTCCCCTGAAGTACAGGTGGCGATCCTCACAGAACGGATCGTAAACCTCACAGAACACTTCAAGGAACATAAGAAGGACAACCACTCACGTCGTGGCCTTCTGAAAATGGTATCGCAGCGCCGTCGTCTGCTGGACTATGTAAAGTCCAAGGACGTCGCCCGCTACCAGGCACTCATCGAGAAGATGGGTCTGCGCCGCTAATCCGCGACCGAAATCCGCACGAAAGACGATATGTTCGATATACACACAGAGACGATGGAGTGGGCAGGACGCACACTCACAATCGAAACCGGGCGCGTAGCCCGTCAGGCAACAGGTTCCGTAATGGTAACCTATGGCGACACAATTGTGCTCGCGACAGCCGTTGGTATGAAAACGGCCAAGCCGGGAATGGATTTTTTCCCGCTGACCGTGAACTACCAGGAAAAAACTTACGCAGCCGGAAAAATCCCGGGTGGCTTCTTCAAGCGTGAAGGCCGCCCGTCGGAAAAAGAGACGCTTACATCGCGCCTCATTGACCGTCCGATCCGTCCGCTCTTCCTGAAGGGTTTCAAAAACGACACCCAGGTGATGATCACCGTTGTCCAGCATGATCTGGAAAACGACCCTGATGTGCTCGGCATGATTGGCGCTTCTGCAGCGTTGACCTTGTCCGGCCTGCCATTCATGGGTCCGATCGGTGGCGCACGCGTCGCATACATTGATGGCGACTACGTCATCAACCCGACGGAAGACGAGAAAAAAGAGAGCGATCTCGAGCTCATGGTCGCTGGCACACAAGATGCCGTGATGATGGTTGAGTCGCAGGCGAAAGAACTGTCCGAGGAAATTATGCTCGGCGCGGTTATGGCCGGTCATGAAGCCATGCAGCCGGTGATCGACATGATCATCAAGCTGGCCGAAAAAGCCGCCAAAGAACCTTGGGACGTCACAGCAGAAGACCTTTCTGCTGAGGAAGCTCAGGTTCGCAAGCTGGTCGAAAAAGATCTGGTTGCTGCCTATAAGAACGTCGATAAGAGCCTGCGCTCTGCGGCGATCAGTGAAGCCAAGGCGAAAGCCATGGATAAACTGGCCGCTTCCGAAGACAACCCTGATGGCATCCCAAGCAACACTCTTGGAAGCGCGTTCAAGGCTGTTGAAGCTTCCATCGTTCGCGGTGGCATCATCAAGACCGGCAAGCGAATCGATGGCCGTGATCTAGACACAGTTCGTCCGATCCTTGGCGAAGTTGGCATGCTGCCACGCACACACGGTTCTGCCCTGTTCACACGCGGTGAAACGCAGTCCATGTGTGTCGCAACATTGGGTACAGGCGAAGATGAGCAATTCATCGACGATCTGACCGGAACGTTCAAAGAGCGCTTCCTGTTGCACTACAACTTCCCACCATATTCCGTTGGTGAGACCTCTTTCCGTCTGGCTCCAGGCCGTCGCGAAATCGGTCACGGCAAGCTGGCATGGCGCGCTCTGAGTGCTGTTCTGCCAACCGCCGAGGAATTCCCATACACAATCCGTCTCGTGTCCGAGATCACCGAGTCAAACGGTTCGTCTTCCATGGCGACAGTTTGCGGTTGCTCCCTGGCCATGATGGATGCGGGAGTTCCGATCACACGTCCGGTTTCTGGTATTGCCATGGGCCTGATCAAGGATCCTGAAGGCATGGCCGTATTGTCTGATATCCTGGGTGATGAAGATCATCTTGGCGATATGGACTTCAAGGTTGCCGGTACATCCGAGGGCATTACGTCCCTGCAGATGGACATCAAGATCGCTGGCATCACCAAGGACATCATGCACACCGCTCTGGAACAAGCCAAAGCCGGTCGCTTGCATATCCTTGATGAAATGGCCAAGGCGCTTGACGAAACCCGTGAAGAGCTGGGCGAATTTGCTCCACGCATCGAAACGATCACGATTCCGGTCGACAAGATCCGGGACGTGATTGGTACAGGCGGTAAAGTGATCCGTGAGATCGTCGCCACTACCGGTGCAAAGGTCGACGTCAATGACGAAGGCGTGATCAAAGTTTCATCTTCCGATGGTGCTTCGATCAAGGCAGCCCTGGACTGGATCCACGGTCTGACGGCCGAGCCTGAAGCCGGCAAGATCTACAAGGGGAAAATCGTCAAGGTCATGGACTTTGGTGCTTTCGTAAACTTCTTCGGACCCAAGGACGGCCTCGTCCACGTGTCTCAGTTGAAGAGTGAACGCGTCAATCACCCATCCGACGTTGTCAAAGAAGGCGACGAAGTCTGGGTCAAGCTCCTCGGCTTTGATGATCGCGGCAAGGTTCGCCTGTCGATGAAAGTTGTCGACCAGGAAACTGGCGAAGAGGCCACTGAAGACGCATAGTTTTCTGGTCTTTACTGATTGCGAAAACCCGCTGGAGCGATCCGGCGGGTTTTTTGTTGGCGGACTGTTTTCTAAGTCCGCTTGGCGGGCATGGTCTTGCTCAGGCGTTCAAGTGCGGCTGATGCAAAGCGACGGGAAACCGGGACCTTCTCGTCGCTGCCCGCAAGCGTCAGTACATAACCCTGGGCATTTCCGGAAGTTCGGGTCACCCGTTCAGGATTGACCGCCCAGGAGCGGTGGGTTTGTAGCAAGCCAAGCGAAGCAGTTTGCTGCAGGAGTGATCGCATGGGCAGGCGCAGTAATTCCGTACGGGCTGGCTGCCCCTTCACGCCCAGGCAAATTTCACAATAATTTTGGCGAGAGCGCACATGCAGCAGAATGCTGGCGGACAGGGTGCGGGGGTCACCATTTTCTGGGGTGATCAGCGCGGTCGCGCCCGATGTGTCCGTTTGCCCCGGTTCAGTCTTGCGAATGGCGAGGCCTTGCTGAAACTCTGCGAGTTCCCGGACCGACCGTCTGAGCTGATGATTTTCCGACAGGAAGACATCGAGAATGATCGGGACGCTGGCTCCCATCGCCGTCAGGGCGATGGTCTGGAGCAGGATGGCGGGTGTCATTACCACCATTGAGCGCACGGCGAGGACAATCAGAATGGCAATCGCGATAAGGCAGACATGGGCTATGTAAAACAGGATGGCCCGGCCCACAGTCCAGTTTTGATCATCGACCAAAACGGCCATTCCGACACGCAGGCTCGCGCTGGCGGTAAAACAGGCGAGGGCGGTTTGAAGGGCGAATTCCCGGCCTGCTGGTGTTGGGTTCATCATTGCCATCGCAATGATGCCACCGATTGTAAACAGGAGCAGCGGCGCGGTTTCGGTCAACCATCCACGCCACAGCGGGAAGGGGCGCTTCAGACGTTCCCGGGAAGCAGCCCAGCGCGATTGTCCTGTCTGGTCAGCCAATACCGTTCGTCCCTGAAAGCAGCCATTCGTCCCGATGTGTTCGACCCTAGGGGTGTTTGCCCGGAAACAGGAGGGGAATTGTTTTGAGAGAGGAATAGCAATGAGACGGACTTTTATCGGAATTTACGGTTTCGCCCTGATGACCATTCTGGCTATGGCGGGGTACCATTTTTATCTGCCAACTCACATGCATTGGGCGGAGGGTATGGTCGACGCGCCTGTTATGCTCCGGTGGGCTCTGGATGCGTTGAATTATTTGTGGAGCCTGGTGACACTATGCTTCGCCGGGTTGATGGTGCTGTATCTTCGCAAACCACGTATTGACGCCAGAGCCAAACGATTGGCGAGCAATATGTTCTGTATCTATTGGGTGTTACATGCGGTGTTTTTGTATTTTTACCCACCCGCTTTGCCTCCACACCTGCAGTGGATTCCGATGCTATTCCTGATCTTCCCATTGGCTAATGTTGGGATGTTGTCGCTGGGTAACTGGATTTTCCGTGAAGAGACAGCCTGACCGTCAGGCGGCTTCGAGCCGGTCGCGATAGCGTCGGCTGCCCGGGATCGTATCGCCACTGGTGAGCGTGATGGAGACATCGCCTTCACCGGTGGGTTCGATCTGGCTAACCAGGTCGCGATTGACCAGCCACGACCTGTGCACACGAATGGCAGGAATCGAGGCCTCGCAGAGCAGGGTTTCGAGTTGAGCGAGGGTCATGCGGGCAAGGTGATCGCCATTGCCGAAGCGGGCTTCGACATAATTGCCGGCAGATTTGGCGGAGACGAAGTCTTCCGCGGCCAATAACATTATTCGGCCGCCACATTTTAACGTGATCCGGTGAGAAACCTTCGCTTCGCTGCGCGCCATGCGGAGTTCGAGATGGGCGCGTTCCAGTGACCGGATATTGCCCAGGATAATTTGATAGGCCGCGTAGGACATGGCCTGTTTGCGCATCTCGTAGACGTAATTGTCAAAAACCTCGGCACCCCAGCTATAGTCCGCGTCAAACAAAACCGGCCACAGAATGTCTCTCGACCCGTACATGAGCACGATTTGAAGTGAGCCATAGGCCAATAATCCGGCGGTATGAATCGGAATAGATGAGCGAAGGCGGCCCGGTTCTATCGGAAAACGGTGACCGAGCCAGAGTGCGATCGGAAGGCTGACCAGCATGGCCAGGATCGCGCTGCCCTCGAGCACCCAGGCGTAGAGGGCGGGACTGTTTGCGCCAGACCAGCCGAGCTCTGTTGAGACTGATAGCGCGTTGACGATGTAGAACGCTAGAATGAGACCGACCGATCCGATCGACGCTTTCAACAAGACCCGTCGATCGGTTTCACGCTCAGAGGTTCCGAGGGTGAGCGGTTCGGTTTCTGGTGGGGCCGGGTTAATATTCATGGTGTGATAATGACGTGATGCCACCTTGTTGGAAATAGCGTCTCTCAAAATCTAATCGAAGTCGTCCCCGCTCACCGCCGTTTGTCCCTCGAGCGCAGTTTTCGCCCCGCCGGGCCACGGTTTGGCCCGTGTCGGTGGTGTTAAATGTGAGATGGGTGAATTTGGTCGGGCCAGACCGGAGAGACTTTATGACACACGCTGCGAACGATTCCACACACACCCGCCGTTATGACCTCGATTGGCTCAGGATTATCGCGTTTGGGCTTCTTATTTTCTATCACATCGGGATGTTCTTCAATTCCTTTGGGTGGCACGCCAAGAGCGTGAATATGAGTGACAGTATTGATGCCTATATGATGCTGAGCAGCCCGTGGCGCTTGCCGCTGCTGTTCTTTATATCCGGCGTCGCCATTCGATTTTTGTCCGACAAGCTTGGATCAGTCGGATTCGCCGGTGACCGATTTGTTCGCCTGTTTCCGGTTATTTTGTTTGCGGTGTTTGTGATTGTACCACCGCAGACCTATGCCGAAGTTATTGGCACCGGGCAGTATGAGGGGAGCTTTTGGGGATTCTACCAACATTATGCCGGCGAAATTGGCGGCCCGTGGACGATGATTACGCCAACCTATAATCATCTTTGGTACGTGGTGTACCTGTTCTTGTATTCGCTTCTGCTGGCCCCGTTATTCCCGCTGCTTCGCTGGATTGCGGATAGTGGTGCGATGCGGGCAGTCGGGGCCTTGTTCGACAAGCCGGTTCTTGGCCCACTGCTGATGATCGCCCTGCCGGCACTGCCGTTTCTGGCGATCCGCTTCACGCTCTCAATGGACTACCCGACGACCCACGCGCTCTGTGATGACTGGGCCAATCATGCCAACTCGCTGACTATTTTGGTGATGGGCTTTCTGTTTGCGAAGAATGACATTTTGTGGCGCGCGGTCGATCGTGTCTTGCCGTGGGCGGGCACTTTGACGGTTGCTTCGATCGCGTTTTTGTTCGTCGTGTATTCCAATTTGGAATGGTTTGAGAATGATACATTGGCGCTGATCGCGCGTGTTGATCGTATTGTTTACGCCTGGGCGATCATTCTCACCTTGCTGGGGTTGGCTCGGAAATTCCTGACAGGTGACGGTCCGCTGCGGCGCTATCTGACCCAGGCGATCTTTCCCTATTACATCCTCCACCAGACAATCATTGTGTCTGTCGGGTTTGCCATTCGCGACATGGGCCTGGATGTCTGGACTGAGTTTGGGGTGATTGTTGTGGCGACGGTTCTGGGTTGCGGACTGGGTTATGAAGCGTTGCGGCGTGTACCCGTATTGAGATCACTGATGGGGTTGAAATGGGGTCAGACCAAGCCCCCGGCACCGATATCCCAACTGGCCGAATAGGCACAAAAAAGCCCCGCCGGATTTTTCCGACGAGGCTTTTTTGTGAGGTTTGTAGAGGACTATTCGTCGTCCATGCTTGGCACGGCGACGGCATGGAAGCCGCAATCGACGTGGTGCGTTTCACCTGTGCAGGAGGTGCCCAGGGAGGACAGTAAATAGAGCGCGGCACCGGCCACACCTTCCATTTGAGTGTCCTGTTTCATCATCGACCATTCGCGGCCGGTGCGCATCAGGCCCTTGCCGCCGGAAATGCCGGCCATGGCGAGGGTGCGCATGGGGCCAGCAGACAGCGCGTTGACGCGGATGTTTGATGGGCCGAGATCGCGGGCCATATAGCGTGTGGAGGCTTCCAGGGCGGCCTTGGCAACGCCCATGACATTGTAGGACGGCACAACGCGTTCCGAGCCAAGATATGTCAGAGTGATCATTGATCCGCCATCCGTCATCAGACGAGAGGCGCGCTTACCTGCATCGACGAAGGAGAAGGCCGAGATTTCCATGGCGCGGCTCCAGCCTTCGCGCGTGGTATTCTCTGTGAAGGAGCCAACCAGTTCGTCCTTGCCAGCAAAAGCAATCGCGTGGACGAGGAAGTCAATCTTGCCCCATTTGTCTTCCAGGGCCTGAAAACACGCGTCCATGGACGCGTCGTCAGTGACGTCAGCTTCAACCATGAAGGGATCGCCGCCGAGGCTTTCGACTAGGGGGCGGACGCGCTTTTCAACGGCGCCCTGGTAGGAAAACGCCATCTCGGCGCCCTGGGCAGCCAATTGCTGGGCGATACCCCAGGCAATGGAATTCTTGTTGGCAACACCCATTACAAGCCCGCGCTTGCCTTTCATCAGGTCGCCCTTGGGGAAAATTGTATCACTCATCATATGGCTCCTCGCCGTTGATGCCGATGGTCCGGTGTGTGGACGTTCAGGTCAGACTTTTTCGAAGGTCACGCTGCCGTTTGTGCCGCCAAAACCGAAGCTGTTGGACATGGTGCACTGAAGGTCGGCATCACGGGTTTCGGTGATGATTGGCAGGTTGAGCGCAGCGATGTCAGGATCCATTTCGAAGACATTGATCGACGGGGCAATAAAGCCGCCATCCATCATCAACAATGTGTAGATGGCTTCATGAACACCGGCGGCGCCCAGGGAGTGACCGGTCATTGACTTGGTGCCGGAAATCATCGGAACTTTGTCGCCGAAGACATTGCGGACAGCCTGCATCTCGGTGATGTCCCCAACCGGAGTGGCTGTGGCGTGCGGATTAAGATAATCGACCGCGCGTGTCGCTGTCTCCATGGCCATCGCCATCGCGCGTTCGGCGCCTTCGCCCGACGGCGCAACCATGTCGTGACCGTCGGAAGTCGCACCATAGCCGGTGATTTCGGCATAAATTTTCGCACCGCGCGCCTTGGCACGTTCATATTCTTCGAGCACCAAGACGCCAGCACCAGCACCGGCTACGAAGCCGTCGCGGTCCTTGTCGAAGGCGCGAGAAGCTTGTTGTGGTGTGTCGTTATATTTGGTCGACATGGCACCCATGGCATCAAACAGGTTAGACAGGGCCCAGTGGATCTCTTCGGAGCCACCGGCAAACATAACGTCCTGCTTGCCCCACTGGATTTGTTCGGCGGCGGCGCCGATGCAATGGAGCGATGTGGTGCAGGCGGAGGTGATTGAATAATTCACACCGAGAATCTTGAATGGCGTCGCGAGCGTGGCAGACGCGGTTGAGCTCATCGCCTTGGGCACAGCAAATGGACCAATTCGGCGTGGGCCCTTATTGCGGGTGATGTCGGCCGATTCTACGATGACGCGGGCGGAGGGGCCGCCCGAGCCCATGATGATGCCCGTCCGGGGATTGGAAATATCGGATTCCTCGATGCCGGAATCCGCAATCGCCTGCTCCATCGCCATATAATTCCAACCGGAACCTTCTGACATAAACCGATAGACGCGCTTGTCGACATGATCGACCGGGTCAATATCCGGCTTGCCGCCTACCTGGCATTTAAAATTGAGCTCCTTGAAGCTCTCCATAAAGCCAATGCCACTCTTGCCCTCGCGAAGGGATTGAGCGACTTCGTCTGCATTATTGCCGATCGGCGAAATAACGCCCAGACCGGTGATCACGACACGACGCATATCAAACTCCTCGATCAGGCCATTTCGCCGGGCTTGAACAAGCCCACGCGCAGGTCTGTTGCGGTATAAATAATTTTTCCATCAGCCTCTACATGGCCATCACCGATCGCCATTATAAGGCGTCGCTGGATCACACGCTTGAGATTGATCACATAACGAACGGTTTTGGTCTCGCGGGTGATCTGTCCTGTGAACTTCACCTGACCCACGCCGAGGGCGCGACCCTTGCCGGGATTGTCCTTCCAGCACAGGAAGAAACCAACCAGCTGCCACAGGGCGTCGAGGCCCAAACAGCCGGGCATTACCGGGTCACCCTTAAAGTGACAATCAAAGAACCAATGGTCCTGCTTGATGTCCAATTCGGCAATGATCTGACCCTTGCCGTACTCACCACCTTCGTCGGTGATGCTCAGAATGCGGTCCATCATCAGCATGGGTGGTGCGGGCAGGCGAGACCGGTCGGGGCCCCACATGCGACCTTCTGATGAGTCGATGAGTTCTTCGTAGGTGAAAGAGCTTTGGCGTTCTGTCATGGGGCCGTTTGGTTGCGCCTCTGGTGACCGGGCAGATAGGGCCGATCACCGGACTGGGAATGATACCCGGTCCAAACGCGCTGACCGGGCGAACTAGTGCAGAGCGGTATCACGCGAAAGAGAGGGGCTCAAGGTGGCGCTGCGGTCATCGCCCGCACTTGTTCCACCCGCTTGTTCATGTGGATAGACACCCCACAGCATGTGAGCCTGCGCCCAGCCCCGAAATCCCTGGGCTTCCACGCGGCACCAGCCGGAGCGACACCGCTCGAGTGTGAAGGTCACGCCCGCGTCTGCAATGGCTTCTTCGGGGGCGTCGATATCGGCCCGGGCGCGCAGCGGTGTCTCAACCAAGGTGAAGACGGAGCGACGGCCGGACAGGACGCGTTTGTGCATCCAGGTGATCTCGCCATCCGGGTCACGCACGCGGCGCCAATTGGGCGTCTCGGCGATAACTTCCATCGGCAAAGCGCGCCTGAGGTAACGCCAGGCGATTGGATGAGCCTGGCTGGGTCCCGAACGACCATTGGCCACGTCGAATTTGAGACTGACAAATCTGGGGACGGCCTGACCGGAGGGTGTTGTCTCGGAGGTGGATGTGTCAGGGGATTGTCCCGGCGCGTCTGTCTGGGCGTCGGCAGGGCCCGCGACCAGAAATGACAGACAGCTCAATAAAACCAACAAACCACGCATGACAGACTCTCTCGCTATCAAAACTCGACCTCATCATCATCTGCCGCAGCAGGATGAACACACGGTAAAAATGTCGATTTGACGGCCAGCGTATCTGCAAGGTCGAGCGACCAACGAAAAATTGATGCACTGTGCGTGCAATCGGGCGATCCGCTACTATATCATGGCCAGACACCTCCACTGAGGTGACAGGATTTGAGGGAGATCTCCATGAGTTTTCGACTGGCAATTTCGAGTGCGACTATTTTTCTGGCCGCCTGTGCACAGTCCAGCGAACGCGCAGAAGCGCTGACCCGACAGGACCAACAACCGGAGATGATGGTCGAAAATACCGATCTTGGCGGTGGTTTGCATATGTTGTCGACGCATACGGGGATTGGCAATCTGGCTTTGCTCGTCGGAGACGATGGGGCTGTGATGGTTGATGATCAACTTCCAAATAATGGCTCGCTTATTGAAAGCGCGATAGAGGCCATTGCCGGCGAGGGCGCGCCGCGTTTTATCGTCTCGACGCATTTTCATGGCGATCATTCTGGCGGAAATGCCTATTTCGCGGAACGAGGCACAATGATCGCTGCCCATCACAATATCAGAACACGACTGGAAAATTCAGAAGCTGAGTGGGCACAGGCGCCGGATACACTACCCATCATGACATTCGGGCAGGATCTGACCTTCCACATGAATGGTCAGACCGTTGAGGCGGTGCACATCAATGCCGCGCACACGGATGGCGATGCGGTGGTCATGTTTCGTGAAGCCAATGTGTTGCATATGGGTGATATTTTCTTCTCCGGCTTGTTTCCGTTTATTGATTTGGCCGGTGGCGGCACCGTCGATGGATACATTGCCGGCATGGAAGCGGCGCTTGCGATGACGAATGAAGACACGCGCATTATTCCGGGTCATGGACCGCTCTCAACCCCCGCAGAGTTGCAGGCATCGATAACGATGGTTCGCGACGCGGCTTTCCGGGTGCGGACGCTCGTTGAGGGCGGAGCAGATCTCGAGGCTGTTCGAGCGGCAAACCCGTTGGCGGATTATGATGCCGATTGGGCCTGGTTCTTCATCAGCACCGACCGGATGGTGCGGACGTTATACAACGATGCTGTTGGTAATGATTACGCTTGGCAACGCTAACGCGTGCCGAATGAATGACTGGAAATTCTGACCAATATTTAAAGCCGCCCCAATCATCTCGAAAGGGGCGGTTTTTTATGTTGCGGGTATGAATGCTCCTGCCAGACCCCCGTCGCAAAAACCTCCAACGCAAAAAGCCGGTCCGCCCGAATTCGTGGCGGGACTGATTGCCGGCGTGATGCTGTGGGGCGTGCTCGCGGCGATGACGCACAATTTTGTGCTGGGAATGGTCTTTGGGCTGGGTTCGGGAGTGCTGATTGGCGTGGGACTACACCTCACTCAACGACGCAAATAATTCGGTGGTGAGCAGCCAATAGACAATTAGGTGTTGCGCCGATTATTCCAGCCGCGTTAGCCTTGTCCCAGTGTCGGGGGCGGGGTTTTATGTTATATTTGGTGTTGTTGGGCCATGCGGTGCACGACCGGTCGTTTGTGGGGCCGCGAGTCTCAAATGGTTTGCGCAAGGTTGCATTATTGATTTGCGGCTGGATCGTCCTGGTCAGTAATTCTCATGCCCAGAACAGGCCTCTATCCACCAACGACCTCGTTCAACCGGATGCTGTTCATTCGGTGACGATTTCGCCAGACGGCCGGTTTGTTGCCTATCTGGAACGCACAGATGAATTTACGCCCTTGGCCCGCAAGCGTGACAGGACGCTTAACCCGGAGCAGTTTGACTTTCTGCACGCGGTCAGAGTTCTTGACCTGGCTGAGGGTTTCGATGAATCCTCGGAGGCTCTGGAGCTTGATGGGGACAGCCCCGTATGGGTCAGATGGGCCGGTGTGAACCGCTTGTTGGTGGGTGTGGTTGCGGATTCAGAGGCGAATGGGCATGAGCGACCCACTAATTGGCGGCACCCCTACTACCCCTATTATTTTAGGATATTGTCGATTGATGTCATGACTGGTGAGATTGCCGTGCTGTTTGGCGATGACGGCGCCTGGGATATGCGGGTGAAGGATATACCGGCCACGTTGATCAATTCTGTGGTTGATGACCCTGAATCTGTACTGGTGGCTGCGAAATTTAGCGATAATGCGTTTGACCTCTGGCGTGTGTCGACAATAACCGGCGCAGCCCGGCGCGTAGAGCATGGGCGTAATCACACCATAAATTGGCGCACGAATGAGAATGGTGAGGCAGTTTTTCGTCTGGATCTCGACGCTGAGCGGGACCAGGTACGGGTGTATCGGCGCGCGGATGGGGAGCAACGTTGGCGCCGAACAGATCGCTTCACTCTGGAAGAGTTTGATGAGCGGCTGGATCGCGCACGTCGCTCCATCTGGGTCGCCGACACGGATGATAATGATGAGGTGTTGGTGGCGGTACGACCCGATGATGCCGAGCGTCGCGGGATCTATCACTACAATATCGAGAATGATGAGCGCGGCGAATTATTCTGGGAACATCCGGTCTATGATCTGCGATCAGTGATCCGTAATACTTATAGCGACCGTTTGATTGCGGCGACCTATGTGGATGACCGTCTTCGGATGCACTTCTTTGATGGCAGGACCGACGCCCATTACCGCGCGATAGCGTCCTTCTTCGAGCCTGATGCGGTTGTTCGCCCTGTTGAGGTTTACGAAAACGCGATGCTTATCCGCGTATTTGGACCGCAGGAACCGACTACATATTACGCCTATCTGTTTGCGGATTCATCTATCATACCCGTCGCTGCTGTGAATCCCGTGCTGTTCCAGACTAGGCTCAGCCCGGTGACTGTCGAGAATTATCCGGCTCGCGATGGCGAGAATATCCAGGCCTATCTGACCCGCCCGGTTGGTCACACTATGGAAAGCCGCCCACTCATCGTAATGCCGCACGGTGGGCCAGAGCTTCGGGACAATTTTGGATTTGATTTCGTGGCACAGTATTTTGCCTCCGAAGGGTGGGCCGTGCTGCAACCAAATTTTCGCGGGTCAGATGGTTTCGGTCGTCAATTCATGGAAGCGGGACATCGGCAGTGGGGTCGTCGCATGCAGGACGACATCACCGATGGCGTTCAATGGTTGATCGATAACGGGATGGTTGACCCCAACCGGGTCTGCATTGTGGGTTTTTCGTACGGCGGTTACGCGGCTCTTGCAGGTGCACTTGTTACACCGGACCTGTACCAATGCGCCGTCAGCATTGCGGGCGTTTCCCATCTGCCACGTATGATGGAGTGGGAAGCCCAAACCTATCCGGAGAGCTATGATTTTTGGCGGGCTCGCATTGGGGACCCAGATGTGGATGCCGATGATCTTGTCAGGTATTCACCCGCTTTACGAGCGAACGAAATCACAACACCGATATTGCTGTTGCACGGTTCCGCCGATGAGATTGTTCCCATTGAACAAAGTATTCTCATGCGGGATGCCTTGGTCGATGCGGGAGCAGAACATCGCTATTTGCGACTTAACGGCGCCGATCATGATTTGAGTTCGCCTCTGTCCCTGGCTAGAGCGCTCGCGCTGATGGAAAGTTTTATTGGTGATTATCTTGATGTTGGTCCGACTCCGGAAGATCGAATAAGCTGGTCAGAACTGACGGAAACCCCAAATTTCAATTTGTCGGAGCGACGCACACAGGATGAAACGGAACTTGGCCCCGAAATGATCGAGGCAGTTGCTGACGAGCGTGAGTCCGTTTCGTCAACATCAAGTGATG
>JAQXCQ010000115.1 GCA_029251785.1 Maricaulis sp.
GACATCATTGATCTCGCGAGCATTTCCGCCGATGACTAGCGCGCACGCGCGTATCGATTCCCCTCCCATGAAAGCCTTTCCATGACACTTCACATCACTGACCAGTTTGATAGCGGCAATATTATTGTTCGCGATGCATCGGAGTTTGGCGATATTCAGTTGGAAATCCGCAAGGATAAGGATTCCGATTTTTATCAATGGTTTCACTACCGGGTGACCGGCGGGCGGGATCAAAACCTATTGATGAAGATCGGTAATGCGGGCGGGGCTGCGTATCTGGAAGGTTGGCCGGGATATCGGGCCTGTGCGTCCTATGATCGCGAGACCTGGTTTCGTGTGGATACCGACTTTGCGGATGGCGTTTTGACTATCAGTCATGCACCCGAGCATGACACGGTCTGGTATGCCTATTTTGCGCCCTATTCGATGGAGCAACACCAGGATTTGATTGCCTGGGCGCAGACCTGCGAGGGTGTGCGTCTGGAAGTGCTCGGTGAAACGCTGGATGGCCAAACTCTGGATTGTCTGCATGTCGGTACGGGAAAGCGTGATATTTGGGTCGCGGCACGCCAGCATCCCGGCGAGAGCATGGCGGAATGGTTTATGGAAGGCTTTATGGGACGCCTTTTTGACCTCGATGATCCGGTGGCGCGGAAGCTGCGGGAATTGGCCACATTCCACCTCGTACCCAATATGAATCCTGATGGCTCGAAGCGTGGGCATCTGCGGACTAATGCCAAGGGCATTAATCTCAATCGGATCTGGGACAAGGCTGACCTGGAGAGCTCACCGGAGGTTTTCCATGTCATCAATCGCATGCGCGAGACCGGCGTGGATTTGCATCTGGATGTTCATGGTGATGAGGCCCTGCCCTACAACTTTATCGCCGGCGGTGAAGGTGCACCGGCCTTTGATGCCAAGGGGCAGGAAATGCTGGATGGCTACAAGTCCGCCCTCGCCCGTATCTCTCCGGATTTCCAAACTAAATTCGGATATGAAGTCGATGCGCCGGGCACCGGAAATCTCTCCATGTGTACTAACTACATGGCCGAAACATTCGGCTGTCTGGCGATGACGCTGGAAATGCCGTTCAAGGACAATGACGACCTGCCCGACCTCGAGCACGGTTGGTCTCCAGAGCGTTGCCGCAAGCTGGGCGAGGCCAATCTGGACGCGATGCTGGCTATGATGGATCAATTGCGGTGACGATTTATGTCGACGCCGATGCCTGCCCGGTGAAGGATGAAGTGATCCGTGTAGGTGAGCGCCATCAGGTGGAGATGTTGTTTGTCTGTGATGGGGGTATTCGTCGGCCCAATTCCCAATGGGCCAAGTTGGTGATTGTCGACCAAGGCGCGGATGCCGCCGATGACTGGATCGCTGAGAATATTGGGAAGGGTGATGTGTGCGTGACGGCGGATATCCCACTGGCCGATCGCTGTCTCAAAGCGGGTGGTCTCGCGATTGATCCGAGGGGCAAAGCCTTCACAGCCGAGAATATGGGATCGACTCTCGCCACACGTGACTTGATGACAGATCTGCGCTCGGCAGGCATGCAAACGGGTGGCGCACGCCCGTTTGATCAAAAAGACCGGTCGGCGTTTCTCAACGGTCTGGAAATGGTGATGCAGGCGGCCAAGCGCGCGGTGCGGTAACTATTTCTTCTTTTTGCGCCGTTCGGACAAGGGCTTCAATCCACCCTTCGCGTTACGCTTTGGGCCGTCCTTATCCGGGAAAATGAAGTCACTTTCGCGTAGAACATGATCGGTCCGATTGTCGAATGCTTCCTTGGCGTACGGACCATTACGATCAACGAAATCAAAGAATAAGTGGGCCGACCAACGATTTGGATTGGGATCGTTACGCCCGTGCAGACGTTGCACGCCGTCATAAATCACGGCATCCCCTGGCTCCATTGGAACGCGGAGCATTCCAAATTGACTATCGTCTGGGATGTGAGCCGCTTGGGAGTCCCGGTCTTCGCGCGCTTCGAAGGAATCTTCACTCACCCAAAGGGGCCAGTTGATTCCATCTGAATAGCCCAATGTCAGTGAGATCGCATATTCTGCTGCCGGACGATCCATGTGCAGTTTGCAAACATCGCCTTTTCGGTAAACGCGGAAATAGGATGTGGTGGGCAGTAATTCCTTACCACTCATCGCCTGCATATAGGGCGTTAGCGTCCACAGGATCGCGCCATGATAGGCGTTGTTGTAGGCGTAGCTCTCGAAACAAAAATTATCCGTGAAGGGGCCTTTGGCCCAGATCCCTTTATAGCTTTCCCGCGTATTCCCCAATTCGCGCTGGAAGCCGTGCAAGACTGCCTGGGCGACTTCTGCGGGAAATAGCTGATGTGCGAGGGCCCAGCCATTATTTTCAAAACTTTCGCGCAGCACTTCGAGTTGCTTGAGTCGATCATACATGAAGATCCGGCCCCTTTGATTATCCATCATTTTCCGCGTTGAAGCAGGCTTGTCGAGTCCCAGTGCTCGGCGCGTTTCAGCTTTGATCGTAACGTAGATGAGATCCAGCATCCCTTGACCTTCGCCCATGAAAAGCGACGATAGCGACGAATTAGCGGCGTGGGGCTGCGTAAGCAGGAGTGAAATTATGGACAAGTTATTGATGGGTGTTGCCGCGGGCGCACTCTTGGCAGGCGGCGGCATGTACTTTTTCGGTGGAAGCCAGACCGAAATGATCGACCAGCCTGAAACGATTGCCGCTGGTGAACCAACCGTTGAAGAGGCCGGGGCGTTTCTGGCGCGTGTTGAAGCGGAGTCCGAGGAGTTCAGCGAATTTGCCGCCCGAACATTTTGGGTCAATGCGAATTTCATTACCTATGACACGGATTGGTTGGTCACGCGCGTCTCTACCGAAGCAACGATCCTTGCTGTTGAAGCAGCGGGTCAAACCGCGCGTTTCAACGATCTTGATCTGCCGCTCGACATGGAGCGAAAGATGACGGCGCTGCGCGCTGGGATTACCCTGCCCGCCCCGACAACGGACGGCGCCGCTGCGGAACTTGCTGGCATCACAACGCGTCTGGCCACGGCCTATTCGACGGGCACGTACGCGTTTGATGATGAGCCTGCGGATTTGCAAGTCCTGTCAGATCTGATCGATTTTGGACGTGATCCGGCCGTCCTTCAGGATGTCTGGAATGGTTGGCGAACCGTGTCTCCGGTGATGGCCGATGATTATGCGCGGATGGTTGAGATCGCCAATGAGGGCGCGCAAGAACTTGGTTATGACGATCTCGCGGAAATGTGGCTTTCTAATTACGATATGCCGGCTGATGAGATGGAAGCGGAGGTCGAGCGCCTTTGGGGCCAGGTCGCGCCATTATATGAACAGCTTCAATGCCATGTACGCGCTGGTCTCAACGCAGAATATGGCGATGATGTTCAGGCTCTGGATGCGCCGATTCGCGCGGACCTTGTCGGGAATATGTGGGCACAACAATGGTCCAACATCTACGATTTGGTCGCCCCTGAAGGGGCCGGTTCCGGTATCGATCTGACTGCCATTCTTATCGATCGGGGCTTTACCGAGCATGACATGGTGCGGACGGGTGAGGCGTTTTTCTCCTCGCTGGGAATGGAGCCGCTTCCGGAAACATTCTGGGAGCGTTCTTTGATTGTACAGCCGGTCGACCATTCCGCCGCCTGCCACGCCTCCGCCTGGAATTTGAATAATATCGACGACATCCGCATCAAAATGTGTACCGATGTGAATGCTGAAGACTTCAACACTGTGCACCACGAATTGGGGCATAATTACTATCAGCGCGCCTACGCAGGTCAGGATTTCACCTTCCGCACCGGCGCCCATGATGGCTTCCACGAAGCGATCGGTGATTTTATCGCTCTGTCGATTACACCGGAATATCTGCAGCAGATCGGTTTGATTGACGATGTGCCGGATGCGAGTTCCGATATTGGCCTGTTGATGCAGCAATCGCTCGATAAAATTGCCTTCCTGCCGTTTGGGATGTTGATGGATCAATGGCGTTGGGGTGTCTTCCGCGGCGATATCACACCGGAAAACTACAATGAGGCCTGGTGGGAGCTTCGGACGCGCTATCAGGGCGTTGAAGCGCCGAATGATCGTCCGGCCGACGCGTTTGATCCGGGAGCGAAATATCACATCCCGAACAATACGCCTTATCTACGCTATTTCCTCAGCTACGTGATGCAGTTCCAATTCCACCAGGCGGCCTGCGAAATGGCCGATTGGCAAGGGCCGCTTCATCGCTGTTCGATCTATGGCAATGAAGAAGTGGGCGCACGCCTGCAAGCCATGTTGGAAATGGGTGCTTCGCAGCCATGGCCTGATGCGCTCGAGGCCTTTACGGGAACACGTGAGATGGACGGGTCGGCAATCATCGCCTACTTCCAGCCTCTGATGACATATCTTGAGGAAGAGAATGCTGACCGCCAGTGCGGCTGGTAGGCTACTCTCAATCTGATGACGAAAAGGCGGCCCCCGGGTCGCCTTTTTTTGTGTTAACCGCCCAAGAATATACGCTCGACAACCCACCACAATGCGGCCAGTGCAATGCTGCCTGAAACGACTTTCTTGCCAAGCTCGAAACGCGGTTGGTCACGAAGAAAGTGCAATCCCAACCAAAGGCTCGCGACAATGGATAATTGCCCCAATTCAACCCCAACATTGAAGGCCAGAAGGCTGGGCAGGAATTGATCTGGCGGCATACCGAGTTCGGTCAAGGCACCGGCAAAACCCAGGCCATGAAACAAGCCGAAGCCAAAAACTAGAACAGGCCGCCATCTTGGTGGGCTGCCGCCGCGCAGGTTTTCAAGGGCAAGCCAGGCAATAGATAGCGCTATGATGGGTTCGACCAGGTTTGGTGATACGTTCACAAGGCCAAGCGACGCCAGGCCCAGGGTCAATGTGTGTGCGATAGTGAACGCCGAGATTTGCCATATCAGTGGCTTTAACCGCTCGACGGCCAGACAAAGCGCCACAACAAACAATATGTGATCGAGTCCGAGCGGCAAAATGTGCTGAAATCCTATGCCGATATACAGCAGGATAATATCCCAGGCAGTTTGCTGATCGACGATGTTTTCCAAACCCATCATTTCCTGGGCATTCGCGCCAGGCGAGAATAGGATGATTATCAACACCATCGAGATTAATAGCGATCTGGCCAGCATGTGAGGGGTCTCGTTCCGGTAGATTTTGACGGAACGCTAAGGGGATGTGCGCGTCGGAGCAAGCGCGGTGTAATAAAGCTGGATTTTGCCCGGAACATTGACAATCTATTTTATATCTAAAATACCTTCGGGGCCGGTAGTCTCCGGATTCTAAAGCCAGTGCCAAAATGACCGGGTTGCGACAGGGTCGCCCTGTGGGAGGATCATGAATGTCGGACAAATTCTCGTCTGAGGTGGATGTCTCGAAAGAGAAAATTCACTGGGATTTTAAAGATAAGATGAGCTATGGCGGGTATCTGGGGCTCGAAAACATCCTCGCGAGCCAAACCCCAATGACCGATGAGCATGACGAGATGTTATTTATCGTCATCCACCAGGTCGCGGAATTGTGGATGAAGCTTGTGCTGACTGAAACTGGCGGAGCGATCGCCCATCTACAAAAAGATTCGATCGGGCCGGCCTTAAAAATGCTCACACGAGTCTCCCGCGTGCAGGAACAATTGATCCATGCCTGGGATGTCTTGGCGACTATGACCCCTGCGGATTATCTTAAATTTCGAGATAAGTTGGGCCAGAGCTCCGGATTCCAATCCTATCAATATCGGACATTGGAGTTCAGCCTTGGCAATAAGAATGCGGCGATGGTCAAGGTTCACAAGGACAATCCGACCGCGTTTGCCATGATCAGCGCTGCCTTGGATGCGCCGAGTATCTGGGATGAAACGCTGCGTCTGCTCGCGCGCAAGGGATATGCGATTCCGACATCACACACAGACCGTGATTGGCGTGAATCCTATACGCCTTCAAGTGAGGTTGAGGATGTCTGGCGGGATATCTATCGCGATAGTGAAAAACATTGGGAGGCCTATGAATTGGGTGAAAAATTGGTCGATCTGGAACACAAATTCCAGCAATGGCGATTTAACCACCTTAAAACCGTTGAGCGCATTATCGGGTTCCGCCGCGGCACCGGTGGTACCTCCGGTGTAGATTATCTGGCGAAGGCTCTGAATTTACGATTCTTCCCCGAAATCTGGACAGTTCGGACGACGCTGTAGGTCGAGATGAGAAAGCTTTGGGATATATCGCAAGTCTTGCGTCCGTCACTTCCGGTTTGGCCTGGAGATACTTCGTTTGCGCTGGATGAGACCTGGACCATCGGTCCGGATTGTCCGGTGAAGGTATCCAAGCTGTCCCTCTCTACGCACTCGGGCAGCCATGGTGATGCGCCCAGCCATTATGATCCTGCTGGAGCGGATGCGGCGTCATTGGACCTTGACCCCTATCTGGGGCCGTGTGTCTTGCTGACCGCCTCCGGGACTGGCCCAATCGTATATCCGGAAGACCTCGACTGGTCCCGGCTACGCGGTGAGCGTCGGGTTTTGATCCGCACCTATTCCCTTTTCCCATCAGATGCCTGGGACGATGATTTTCGCGCGATCGACGCGGCTACGATTGAGCAATTGTCGCAAGCCGGGTGCGCTTTGATCGGCATTGATTCTGCGTCCCTCGACCCGCAAACCTCCAAAACCATGGATGCGCACCATGCTGTGAAAGCACATGACATGCGGATTCTTGAGGGATTGGTGTTTGATGGCGTTCCGGACGGTGCATATGAGTTAATCGCCCTGCCCTTGAAAATTGCCGGCGCAGATGCATCGCCGCTAAGGGCCGTTTTGAGAGAATTACGATGACAGATCTGACGGATATCAGGGCGCTTGATGCGGCCGATCCACTGGCACACTTCAGGGACCGGTTTGATCTGCCGGAGGGTGTCATCTATCTCGACGGTAACTCGCTTGGTGCCTTGCCGCGCGAGGCAAAGAAGCGAATTGCAGATGTCGTGTCGCGTGAGTGGGGGCAAGATCTCATACGCTCCTGGAACACCAATCATTGGATCGAAGCCCCCCGACGTGTTGGGTCAAAGATTGCGCAACTAATCGGCGCAAAAGCGGCCGAAGTGATCGCCACTGACTCAACCTCTATCAATGTATTTAAAGCGTTATCGGCTGCTATTGATCTTAATCCAGACCGGCCCCTTATTCTGTCAGAAACGGGAAATTTTCCGACTGATGCCTATATGATGGAGGGCCTGTCACGATTGACAGGTGGACGTGTAGAGCAAAAATTGGTCGCCCCGACCGACATCCCCTCCGCGCTGACGGAAGATGTTGCGGTCCTGCTGCTCACCCACACCAATTATAAATCCGGCCGTTTGCACGATATGGCGGCCTTGACCAAGGCGGCTCAAGCCAAGGGCATTTTGGTGATCTGGGATCTCAGTCACAGTGCCGGAGCGATGCCAGTCGATCTCAATGGCTGCAATGTCGATTTCGCTGTCGGCTGCGGCTACAAATACATGAATGGCGGTCCTGGGGCCCCGGCTTTCGTGTTTGTGGCGGAACGACATCAAAATCAGGTCTTTCCGGCCTTAAGCGGCTGGATGGGGCATGCCAATCCATTTGACTTTACAGATGACTACGAACCCGCGGCCGGCATCGACCGGTTTCTATGCGGGACGCCAGGAATACTGGGACTCGCGGGCCTCGAATGCGGTGTGGATTTGATGTTGGAAGCCGATATGGCGGTCATCCGGAATAAATCACTGGCGCTCAGCCAATTGTTTATCGATTTGGTCGAGGCCAATTGTCCAGACGTAAACCTGGTGAGTCCGCGAACCCCTGAATTGCGCGGCAGTCAGATCTCGTTTGCGCATGAGCGTGGATATTCTGTGATGCAGGCCTTGATCGCGCGCGGCATTATTGGTGATTTCCGAGCGCCGAATGTTTTGAGATTTGGATTCACGCCCCTCTACACCCGTTTCGAAGACGTGTGGATCGCCGCAATGGCGCTTTCCGACATTATCCGAACCGGAGAATGGGAAAACGAGAAATACGCGCTACGCGCTGCCGTGACCTAACAAAATCAAAGCGACGCCCCTGCCAAGTACCACTGTGGAGATAATGCATGAGTCCGGTAAGCCGTGAAGTTCAAGACAAGTGCCTCATCATCACGATCAATCATGCGCCGGTGAACGCACTTTCTCATGCTGTGCGCGACGGTATCGTAGCCGCGTTATCGGGGGCTGGTTCTGATGACGTGGATGTGGTCTTGCTGATCTGCGACGGGCGCACCTTCTTTTCTGGCGCAGACATTTCCGAGTTTGGAAAACCCCCAAAATCACCGTCTCTGGCGGACATGATCGATGCGCTCGAGCAATGCCCCAAACCAGTCATTGCGGCCATTCATGGTCAGGCGCTGGGCGGCGGTTTGGAAACCGCGTTGGCTTGCGATTATCGGATTATGGATGCCTCTGCCCGAATTGGGCTGCCAGAAGTCACGCTTGGCCTAATTCCAGGGGCCGGGGGGACCCAACGTGTTCCGCGATTAGCCGGAATGGAGATCGCGCTCGAATTGGCTGTGAGTGGCAAACCCATCTCGGCCGAGCGAGCAGTCGACGCGAAATTGGTTGATTGTATCTCCCCTGAAAATTTGCGGCAGACGGCCCTCAGATTTATCAAACAGACCCGGCTTACAAAGCGCCCGGTCCGCGAAATGCCTGTTCCGATCATGGATGAAGCGGCCATTGAAAAGTGGAGTGGTTTTGCCCGCAAGAAATTGGCGGGCCAAACTGCGCCTGATGCGGTTATTGAGGCTGTGCGCGCCTCCTGCCAGGAGGATTTTTTAGCCGGTCTGACGCGTGAACGAGAATTGTTTGTGGATTGTATGTCTGGGGCACAATCACCCGCAATGCGCCAATTGTTCTTTGCTGAGCGTTTGGCCTCCAAGCTTGAGGTGCCGCTGCAAGCTGATCCGTTAAGCCTGCGCACAGTTGGCGTCGTGGGCACAGGTACAATGGGCGTGGGAATTGCCGCTGCGATGCTGGGCGCCGGCTATGATGTGATCATGTCCGACGCGAATACAGACGCTTTGACCGTCGGGCACGATCGTGTCGGCGCGATTATCGATGGCGACCTCGCGAAAGGTCGTATCACAGGGGCGGAGCATTCCGGGCGACACGCCAAATTGAGCAAGGCCCAAGATTGGGCGGGTCTGTCAGCGTGTGATCTGGTGGTCGAGGCTGTGTTCGAGGATATGGAGATCAAAAAACTGGTCTTCGGTGAGTTAGATAAAGTGTTACGGCCTGATGCGATCTTGGCTTCCAATACATCATATTTGGATGTGGATGCATTGGCACAGTTGAGTCGGAACCCGGAGCGCGTGCTGGGCTTACACTTTTTCAGCCCTGCCCACATAATGAAGCTGTTGGAAATCGTCCGCGGTGAGCAAACCAGCGACGCCGTGATGGTCACTGCGCTCAAACTGGCCAAATCTTTGCGCAAAATTGGTGTGGTTTGTGGTGTTTGCCACGGATTTATCGGCAATCGCATGCTGACCGGCTATGCGCGCGAGGCGGGCCTGCTTGTGCTTGAGGGGGCGTCACCTGAGCAGGTTGACAAGGCGCTCAAAAGCTTTGGGTTCCCGATGGGCCCGTTCACCATGGCGGACATGGCTGGTCTTGATATCGGCTATGCAAACCGTCGAAAACTCGACCCAAGGCAGTTTGAAGCACGGGCGTTCCATGTCCATGACCAATTGGTGGAAATGGGGCGAAAGGGTCAAAAAACCCAAGCCGGATTCTATCGCTATGAAGGCGGGGAACGAATTCCATCAGCCGATGCGGCGACATCGAAAATAGTAACATCAGTCAGATCGAGGGAAGGCATTGTTCCGCGTGACGTATCCGACGCCGAGATCGTTGAACGCTGCATGCTGGCTCTGATCAATGAAGGCGCTTTGCTTCTTGGCGAAGGCATTGCTCAGCGCGGAAGTGATATCAATGTGGTCTATGTCAATGGATATGGCTTCCCTCGTTGGCGAGGAGGGCCGTTTCATTACGCAGATGCATTGGGTTTGAACCAGATCGTCAGCCGCATCGAGGCCCTGGCAGACCAGCATGGAAGTCGCTGGTGGCACGTGGCTCCGCTCCTGAGGGAGTTGGCGGAAGTCGACAGATCGTTGAGCGATTATTCCTCTGCAATTTCACAATCGAATTGAAGCGTTGGACATTATTTCAGACCTAAAATATATTGCCTTCCACGGAGAGAACCAGCTATGAAAATTGCCTGTCTCGGCGGCGGACCTGCGGGTTTGTATTTTGCCATCTCGATGAAATTGCGCGACCCCGGCTGTGAGGTTGATGTTTATGAGCGCAATCGGGCGGGCGATACATTTGGTTGGGGGGTCGTATTTTCCGATCAGACCATGGAGAATTTGCAGGCTAATGACCCAAAAAGCGCCCAAGCAATTGGGGACAGCTTGGCACATTGGGACGATATCGATGTTTTTCACAAGGGGCATAAAGAGACATCGCAGGGGCATGGCTTTTGCGGGATTGGTCGAAAAAAGCTTCTCAACTTGCTGCAGGACCGGGCCAGTGAATTAGGGGTCGGCCTGCACTATGAGCAAGAGGTGAGCGATGATTTGAGCGCCTTTTCTGACGCCGATATGATCGTGGCCTCGGACGGGTTAAATTCGAAAATCCGGACTCAATTCGCTGAAACCTTCAAACCCGATATTGAAATTCGGGAGAACAAATTCGTCTGGCTCGGCACGCACAAAGTGTTTGAGGCCTTTACATTCATCTTCACCGAAACCGAACATGGCTGGGTATGGGCGCACGCCTATCGGTTTGATGATGAAACCTCGACATTCATCGTCGAGTGTGGCCCGGAAACGTTCGACAAACTTGGCTTCGCTAAGATGAGCCAGGAAGAGAATGCCCGGTTTTGCGAAGACCTATTCTCTGAATGGCTCGATGGACACGAATTGATGACTAATTCCAGTCACCTGCGTGGTTCGGCCTGGCTGAATTTCCCACGTGTGCTCTGTGAAAATTGGGTTCATGACAACATCATCCTGATTGGCGATGCCGCCCATACGGCGCACTTTTCTATCGGTTCAGGCACGAAGCTAGCCATCGAAGACGCGATCATGCTGGCCGATACGCTTTGCGATTCAAACAAGCCTCTAAGTGACGGACTGCTGGAATATCAGGAAGTTCGAAAGGTGGAGGTTTTGAAGCTCCAAAATTCGGCGCGAAATTCCACAGAATGGTTTGAGAATATTGATCGATATATCAATTTTCCCTCGCGCCAATTTGCCTATTCGCTGATGACCCGCTCACAGCGCATAAGCCATGAAAATTTGCGGCTACGCGACAAGCCATGGCTTGAAAGCATCGAGCAATGGTTTGCTGCTGACGCCACCGCTACGCCCGATATACCGGCACGCCCTCCAATGTTCACGCCCTTTACGCTGCGCGATATGACGTTGGAAAATCGGGTCGTCGTATCACCAATGTGCATGTACTCCTCCGAAGACGGGATGCCGGGCGCGTTTCACAAAGTGCATTACGGTGCGAGAGCCTTGGGCGGCGCCGGGCTAATCTATACTGAGATGACGGATGTCAGTCGGGACGGTCGTATTACGCCTGGATGCGCCGGAATTTATACCGATGCCCATACGGCAGCCTGGCGAGACATAACCGATTTTGTCCATGAGAGTTCGACCGCCAAACTGGCCATCCAATTATCCCATGCGGGGCGGAAAGGGTCTACGAAGGTCATCTGGGAAGGTTATGATGTCGCACTGAAAAATGGGGGGTGGCCAATCATGGGTCCGTCCCCGATTCCGTGGAGCGACGGTAGTCAGATTCCTATCGAAATGACCCGCGCCGACATGGATGACGTTAAGGCGGACTTTGTCACGGCTACGAAGCGCGCCCTTGAGGCAGGCTTTGATATGGTCGAGCTCCATTGTGCCCACGGCTATTTGTTGTCGAGCTTCATCACGCCCATTTCAAACCAGCGAACCGATCAATATGGCGGTAGTCTGGAAAATCGAATGCGTTTCCCGCTCGAGGTTTTTGCGGCCATCCGTGCAGCCTGGCCGTCAACCAAACCGATGGCTGTTCGCTTGTCCGCGACAGACTGGGTCGGGGAAGACGGTATTACGGGAGATGATAGTGTCTCTATAGCCGCAGCCTTCCGGGACGCCGGGGCGGATTTGATCGATGTGTCGGCGGGGCAAACCAGCCCGATGGCCCGTCCGGTTTATGGTCGTATGTTCCAGACCCCCTATTCGGACCAAATCAGGAATACGGTTGGTTGTGCAACGATGGCTGTCGGCAATATCTTTGAACCCGACCATGTTAATTCCATCTTGATGGCGGGACGCGCGGATCTTGTGGCCTTGGCGCGCCCTCACCTGGCCGATCCCAACTGGACGCTACGCGCGGCCGCAGAGCTGGGTTATTCCGGCGTGTCGGTACCCAAGCAATATGAAGCAGGCTTCAGCCAACTCGCGCGTAATCTCGAAAAAGCCGCCCAACAAAACGATATGAAAGCTTGAACATGCTCAATGGAAAACTGGCCGTCATTACTGGCGGCGGAACCGGTATCGGTCTCGCCTGCGCTGAAAAGCTGTCATCGATGGGCGCGCGCACGATCTTGATGGGGCGTAATCTGCAGCGCTTGCAGGATGCAGCATTGAAGATAGACGGTGCGCGGGCTGTGCAGCTCGATGTGACTAGCGATGAAAGCGTTGCTGCTGCGTTTGCTGAAGCGGCTCAGGACGGCCCAGTCGACATCCTGGTCAATAATGCCGGCATCGCAGCGGCGACGGCCTTTCACAAAACCTCGATGGAGGAATGGGCCCGGATTCAGGCTGTGAATGTAGAGGGGCTTGTGCGCTGCTCTCAGGCGGTTCTTGGTGATATGAAGCAGGCCACCTATGCGCGTCAGATCAATATCGCGTCGATTGCCGGCCTACGCGGCGGTGCGTTTATTGCGCCCTATGTGGCGTCCAAGCATGCGGTAGTTGGTCTAACGAAGTCTTTGTCGCTTGAATACGCCCATACAGGAATGACTGTGAATGCGGTGTGCCCAGGCTATGTGAAAACGGCGATCGTTGATAACGCAATCGCCAACATCATGGAAAAGACCGGACGCACCGAAGAGCAGGCTGTTGCCGAGCTGACCAAAAATAACCCGCAGGGTCGATTGATCGAAGTTGAGGAAATAGCGGAGGTCGTCGGCTGGCTCTGCTCTCCGCTTAGTGGTTCGGTATCCGGTCAGAGCATAACCGTGTCTGGTGGCGCAATCTGACATGTCTAATGTTGCGCCGATTGACCAAGATATACCGCTGGCCTCCCTACGCCTCTGGTTGCGGTTATATCGATCGGTGTCCATGATTGAGCGAGAAGTGCGCTCCCGCCTTACCCGCGAGTTTGGTGTCAGCTTGTCTCGGTTTGATGTGATGTCTGCATTGGACCGGCATCCGGGCGGTCTGAGCATGGGAGAATTGAGTGATGGGTTGCTGGTCTCCAATGGGAATGTAACCGGGCTGATTTCTCGATTAGTAGATGACCGGTTGGTTGATCGCGAACATGCGCCGGGTGATCGCCGGAGTTACCGCGTCAAACTGACGCCAGACGGACGGGACAGTTTCGCTGAAATGGCCGCCGCGCATGCGCGCTGGCTTGGTGAAATTCTTGTCGACCTCCCCGACAGCGAAGCCGACGATTTAACCGCCCATATCGACAGCCTGATGAAATTCGCGCGCCTAGACGCCTCTAAGGATTGAGACCATGAACCCCGAAACCTTCGCCCCCGAACACTTTGACTGGAGCTTTCATGGCGGGATCGCAACCGTCACGCTCAATCGCCCCGAGCGTAAAAACCCGCTCACATTTGAGTCATACGCGGAAATGCGGAATATGTTTCGCGATCTGGTTTATGTAAAATCCGTCAAGGCAATCATCATTACCGGCGCCGGTGGGAATTTTTGCTCCGGTGGTGACGTGCATGAAATCATTGGTCCATTGGTGAAAATGGAAATGCCGGAACTCCTCGACTTCACGCGAATGACCGGAGATTTGGTCAAAGCAATGCGCGATTGTCCTCAACCGATTATTGCGGCCATTGATGGTATTTGCGTTGGAGCGGGCGCGATCATGGCCATGGCTTCTGATTTGAGGATTGCAACACCCGATACCAAGACCGCCTTTCTCTTTAATCGAGTTGGTCTCGCCGGGTGTGATATGGGGGCTTGCGCAATTCTGCCGCGTCTCATTGGCCAGGGCCGCGCTTCAGAATTGCTGTTTTTCGGACGCTCAATGTCCGCAGAAGAAGGCGAGAGATGGGGGTTCTTCAACCGCATCGTCGCCCCGACCGGCCTAGCCGATGCGGCGACGGAATGGGCAGAGCGTATCGCTGCCGGGCCGAATTTCGCCAATGCAATGACTAAAAATCAACTGAATGTCGAATGGGATATGAGTCTCAACACAGCAATCGAATCTGAGGCCCAGGCGCAGGCGATTTGTATGCAGACCCAGGACTTTGAACGCGCTCATAGAGCGTTTGTCGCGAAATCAAAACCTGTTTTTGAGGGGAATTAAATGGCGGATCAGAGCTTTCTTCGGTGGCCGTTTTTCGACGATGCGCATCGCGAACATGCGGCGCGAGTCGATGCCTGGGCAGAGGGAGCATTCGGCCTCAACGGGTTTTCCCAACATGAAGATGTCGACGCGGATTGTCGGCGTATTCTGCACAAACTTGGTGAGGCCGGAATTACGCGCTACGCGGTCCCCGCGGCCTATGGCGGAGCACTGGAGTCATTGGATGTTCGTTCGTTGTGCTTGACCCGCGAGACGTTGGCGCGACGTTCGGGGCTCGCGGATTTTGTATTTGCCATGCAGGGATTGGGATCGGGAGCTATTTCGCTGTTTGGCAATGACGACCAGAAGCGCCGCTATCTTCCGGGTGTGGCTGATGGTTCGTCTTGTGCGGCATTTGCGCTGACCGAACCGGAGGCCGGTTCTGACGTCGCCGCAATCGCAATGACCGCCAATATTGATGGCCCCGATTATGTTCTGAACGGTGAAAAGACCTTTATTTCGAACGGCGGTATCGCAGATTTCTATGTGACGTTTGTGAGGACCGGTGACGCAGAGGGTGCGCGGGGTTTAAGCGCCGTTATCGTTGACGCTTCGAGCACAGGCCTAACGATTGCGGAGCGAATAGACACAATCGCCCCTCACCCGCTCGCCCGGTTGAGGTTTGAAAATTGTCGGATCTCGCGTGACCAGCTGATTGGTCAATCTGGTTCGGGTTTCAAGATCGCTATGTCGACCCTCGACGTGTTTCGCTCAACCGTCGGAGCCGCAGCCCTGGGTTTCGCGCGTCGGGCCTTGGAGGAAGCCACACGGCGGGCGAATAACCGTGTTTTGTTTGGCAGTGCGTTAAGCGAACTCGCGGGGGTACAAACTCAATTGGCGGAGATGGCGCTTGATATCGATGCCAGCGCTTTGCTGATCTATCGCGCGGGTTGGGCCAAGGATAACGGTGCTCCGCGTATCACGCGCGAGGCGGCTATGGCGAAACTGTATTCCACCGAAGCGGCACAAAAGGCGATCGATAATGCGGTGCAGATATTTGGCGGCCTTGGGGTCACCAAGGGATCGGTTCCTGAGGCGCTCTACCGAGAGGTCCGAGCGCTGCGTATTTATGAAGGCGCTTCAGAGGTTCAAAAACTTGTCATAGCACGTCAACATCTTGCCGAGTCTGCGGGATGATTTTTGAGAAACGACATCGAATTCGGTTTGCCGATTGCGATCCGGCCGGGATTGTTTTCTATCCGCGCTATTTCGAGATGATCAATGGCACGGTCGAAGACTGGTTTGATGACGGGCTGGGTTATGGCTTTCAACAGATGATCGTTGAGGACGGATTTGGAGTTCCGGCTGCACACATCGACGTGGACTTTAAAGCCGCCAGCAAACTAGATGACTGGCTGGTATTTGCGTTGAGCGTTGTGGATGTGGGGCGAAGCTCGATTAAATTGACTATTGAAGCCCGCTGCGATGGCGAAACCCGCCTGATTGCCAATATGGTCCTAGTTTATATCAATTCTGCCAAACACGCGCCGGCCCGCCTGCCTGACACGATAAAGGCCAAAATGCTCGAATTCACGGAGATTGCTGCATGAAAACTCTGTTACCGCCGGGCTGGCCTCGCCCCAAAGGGTATTCGAATGGCATCGTGGCTGAGGGCCAGCAAATCTTTGTTGCGGGTGTGATCGGTTGGGACACGGATGAGGTCATTGTCTCTGATGATTTTGCCGCCCAGTTCAGAAAGGTGTTGGAGAACACCTTGTCCATTCTCGCCGAGGCTGGTGCCGGGCCAGAGCATATCGTGCGGATGACCGGCTATGTGACCAGCCGTGATGAGTATATCCGCTCTTTGCGTGATGTTGGTGCGATCTGGAAAGACGTGATGGGGCGAAATTATCCGGTCATGGCGTTCGTTGAAGTCTCTTCATTGATGGAAAAACGTGCCAAAGTTGAGATTGAAACGACGGCGGTAATTTGATCATGACCCACACGATCAATACTCAGAAGAGCCCTGCGATGTTTGACAGTGCGCATTCGGATACCTTTACACGGGACAATCTCCCGCACCGTGATCACTGGCCGGACTTCAGATTTGATTTGGCCGATTTTGATTATCCAGAACGCCTCAATTGCGCTGTAGAACTTCTTGATTCGCACGCTAATAATGGAAATGGCAACCGTGTTGCTATCTATACGTCCGCGCGCAATTATACCTATGGCGAACTCCTGCGGGACGCTAATCACATGGCGCACTATCTGGTCGACGATATGGGTGTTGAACCGGGAAATCGCGTTCTCCTGCACGGTGCAAACAGCGTCGATTTGATCATCGCTTGGTATGCGGTGATGAAGGTTGGTGGCGTCGCTGTGACCACAATGCCCATGTTACGCGCCGGTGAACTGGCCAAGGTTTTGAAGAAGGGCCAAGTCACTCACGCTTTGTGTGATGTACGCTTCAAAGAGGTGGTGGCGGAGGCCCGCTCACTGGCCCCGGAGTTGCGGACCTGTGTGTGCTGGGGGGATGATGAGGCGCTGGTGGATGCCCTCGCGACCAAGCCCGACCGCTTCATTAATTGCGATACGTCCCGTGATGATGTCGCCTTGCTCGCCTTTACGTCCGGTACGACCGGTGAACCCAAGGCCTGCGCGCACTTTCACGCCAGCGTGCTGGCAATGGCGGATACATTTGGTAAACACACGCTCGCCCCGTCACACGATGACATCTATACCGGGACCCCTCCCTTTGCCTTCACATTCGGCTTGGGTGCCTGCGTGGTATTCCCGGCGCGTGCCGGCATCGCAGTCGCATTGGCGGACCGTCCCGGATTCGAGGCGTTGTGTGAAACGATCGAGAAATTCGGTGTCACAACAGTGTTCACCGCGCCGACAGGATATCGAGCGATGATGGGCTTGTGGGGCGATTATGACCTCTCATCCTTTCGCCGGGGAATTTCTGCGGGGGAACATCTACCAGCCGCGACTTCAGACGCCTTTGAATCTTGTTCCGGAATTCGTTTGATCGATGGCATCGGCGCGACCGAAATGATCCACATCTTCATCTCCGCGTCTGGAGAAGACATCCGCGCAGGGGCTACCGGGAAAGTTGTTCCGGGTTATGAGGCGCGAATCATAGATCAGAGCGGTCAAGTGGTCGCGGATGGGGAGATTGGGCGCCTGGCGGTACGAGGGCCAACTGGATGTCTATATCTGGATGACAAACGGCAATCGCAATACGTGCTCGATGGCTGGAATGTGACAGGGGATTTGTATCGTCGGGATGGCGATGGCTATTTTTGGTATGTCTCCCGTGCAGACGACATGATCGTCTCGTCCGGATATAACATTGCCGGCCCTGAAGTTGAGCAAGCCTTATTGATGCACGCCGCGGTCGCAGAATGTGCGGTCACTGGCGCGCCCGACCCGGAGCGAGGCACCGTTGTGAAGGCGCATATCGTGCTGGCGGAAGAGTTTCGGGGTGATTCTTTTTTGATCAAGCAATTACAGGATCATGTGAAGGCGACGATCGCGCCTTACAAATACCCACGCGCCATCGACTTCATTGATGCCCTTCCCAAAACGCAGACGGGGAAGATTCAACGTTTCAAACTGCACTAGCTTGGTATTAGACTCCTCTGCAATCCGCTATGACCGGGTTACTGTGGGAGGGATTTTGGCATGCGGCAATTTTACGTTTTCATTAAATGCGAGCTGGGTCGAACTTATGACGTAGCAGCCGGGCTGGTCGACAACCTCGATGAAGCGCCGATGGTGCACTCTATTTCCGGGGAATTTGATCTCCTGGCTCAATTCACCCTGGAAGATGACACCGATATTGGCCGTTTCGTGAACCAGAAGGTCCAGACGGTTTCAGGTATCAAAGATACCCAGACGATAATTTGCTTCAACGCCTTCACGCGCGACCGGGGTCTCGGCGACGGCTGACGACGCACACCGTTTATCCCGTAATTGAAAGTTTTGGCCATGCATTTTGGTGTCTTCGACCTGTTCAAAATCGGCGTCGGGCCGTCAAGCTCGCACACAATGGGGCCCATGCTGGCCGCAAAACGGTTTGTTGAGCGCGTCCACACTTCCAATCCGGGAACGGACATTGTTCGCCTGGACGCAGAGCTTTATGGATCTCTTGCTCTGACCGGGCTCGGTCATGGCAGTGATACGGCGGTCCTTCTTGGATTTGAGGGATGTGAGCCGGCATTGGTTGATCCTGATGATATCCCAAAACGGCTAATCCGAATTCGCGCTGAGAACTCTTTGCGACTCGCTGACGGTCAGGAGGTCGTGTTCAAGGAAAAACGCGATCTGCAATTCCGCGGAGATATTCGTCTCCCCTTCCATTCCAATGGCATGAAATTCCGTGCGATCGGCGCCGGAGAAACCCTGCTGTCGGAAGAGATCTGGTATTCAATCGGCGGTGGATTTGTTGTGGATGAGCATGAGGCTGGCCGCAATTCGGCGGCCGATGTTCAGGAAGGCGAACCCTTTCCCTTTGCGTCCGCGGCAGAATTATTGGCCATCGGTGAACGCGAAGGTTTGACAATTCATCGGATCATGTTGGCCAATGAGGCACAGTTTCGCAGCGAACAAGACGTACATGACGGGATTGAGAAAATTTGGGCGACGATGGAAGGCTGCATTGAACGCGGTCTAAAGCAGGAAGGAATATTACCCGGCGGTCTCGGCGTGAAACGTCGCGCGCCGAAACTGTTTCGGGATCTGACGAACAACCCAGTCACCCCAGAAGAGGATCCGCTCGCCGCAATGGACTGGATCAATTTGTGGGCGATGGCGGTCAATGAAGAAAATGCCGCGGGTGGCCGGGTCGTCACGGCTCCCACCAATGGCGCAGCGGGAATCCTGCCGGCGGTTGCGCGCTATTTTGACCATTATCATCGTGATCCGGATGATTATGATGCGTTGCAACGTTTCTTTTTGACCGCGGCCGCGATTGGCTCACTGTATAAGAAGAATGCCTCGATATCCGGCGCTGAGGCAGGTTGTCAGGGTGAAGTGGGAGTTGCCTGCTCAATGGCTGCTGCTGCGCTAGCGGCCGCTATGGGAGCCAGCAATGAGCAAATTGAAGATGCTGCCGAGATTGGCATGGAGCACAATCTTGGTCTGACTTGCGACCCAGTCGGCGGATTAGTCCAAGTGCCTTGTATTGAACGCAATGCGATCGGTGCCATCAAGGCCATCGATGCCGCGCGTCTGGCTATGCGGGCGACGTCAGCCGACATGAAAGTCTCTCTCGACCAAGTGATTGAAACGATGCGTCAGACCGGCGTCGACATGATGGAAAAGTACAAGGAAACCAGCCAGGGTGGGTTGGCCGTCAATGTCGTTGAGTGCTGATCAGGATTCTTCTTCCAACTCTTGAACAGGACGACCTTCTGATAGCGTCTCGGCCCCTGATGTCACGACGCGCTGACCTGCCTCAATATCCCCAGAAATGGCGATGTATCCGTTGTCTCTGACACCGGCTGTCACTGCAACTTGATGCGCAATATTATCGGCATCGACCGTGAAAACTGACGCACCATTTGCGCGCAAAATTACCGAATCATAGGGCGCTGCAAACTGACTTCGTGACATCTCGGCGGGGAATGAGACACGGGCTGCGGACCCAATCACCCAATTGGAACCTGCCAGATCGACACGGACTTCGAAGGTGCGCGAAATGGCGTCACCCACAGGGATAATTGCTCGAATGGGAGCGCGCATTGTTTCGCCGGCACTTGTAGACAACATGACGTCCTGACCAATCGCTAAAAAAGGCGCAATTGCCACCGGAGCCTGGGCAATGGCTTCCTTGCGATCTGTGTCCACAAGACGTGCGATTTCCCGTCCGGGAGCCGACAATTCACCAACTTGAATAAGGCGTTCAACCATGCGCCCACCGAAGGGGGCAATAATTTGTGTGCGCTCCAGTGCCAATTCGGCGCGTGCCACAGCTGAACGGGCTTCACGACGATCTTGGACAGCGATATCGCGGGCCAATTCGACATCGCGCAGTCGAGTCGTGGCGACGGTGCCATTTGCGGCGAGGCGTGTCAGACGTTCAACTTCGCTGCTCTGGAAATTGGTGTTGGCCGTCACCCGAGCCAGTCGGGCGCGTGCCTCCTCAAGCAGGATACTGGCCTGACGATTATCCATTTGCGCAATAATCCCGCCGGCTTCGATTCGATCGCCAGGTTCGGCAATAAAAGTAATTCGCCCGGTGGCTTCAGCCGCGATGCGGGCGTCATTGCGTGAAACGACGCTGGCGGGTGTGGTGATCGTACGCGCCATATTCCGCTCGACGATTTCCGCCGTTCGGACAATTGCCGGTGGTGGAGCATTCTGAGCGCTGGCGGCAGGGGCCAGGCCCAGGACAAGAACGGATGCGAGGATCGACCGCAGGCTTATCGGGAAATGGGGCATTTTGCTCTCACTCGATTGAGGACGGGTTTTCATCGCTATTCCGCCGGCTGGATAGTGGATTGTGAAAGACGAGAAGCTTGTCGCTTTTCGCCAAGGCGGAGGAGGCATGGAATGAGAATTAGCGTGAACACAAGACTGATGCTCATTCCGCCAACGATCGCCGCAGCCAGTCCGCGATATATCGCGCTGCCAACACCGGGAATGACCAAAAGGGGCAACATGCCAAGCAGGCTGGTCAAAGTGCTCATAAAGATGGGGCGCAAACGCATACGCAGGGCTGTGTCTACCGCGGCACGTCGTGACATGCCTTCACGCTCGCCCTGGCGAGTTTGATCGACCAACAGGATGGCGTTGTTGATGACAAGCCCGAGCAGGATGACGAAACCCATCATGGTCAGCATGTCCATGGCCTGCGGCTGGAAAAGTCCCACAATCCGCAACATGA
>JAQXCQ010000120.1 GCA_029251785.1 Maricaulis sp.
CTCACCATGTCGCCGATGACGGCGATGTCGTGCACCGTCCGCCCTTGATTGGCCCAATCCATCGCCATCGCTGTGGTGGATCGCGCCCGCAAAAACTTATCCGCACGCCGCGCTCCTTCAAGCGTGGTGAAACGAGACAAAACCATTTCCGGTGACGCTTCGAGCAGGACCGTCTGGCGGGCACCATCGCGCTTATAGTGCTTGGCACGGCGATCCTCACCATACACCGCCTCGGCGCGCGCACGTCCTGCCGCGACCTGGTCTGGCGATAAATCAGTGAGCGCATGCGCCGCGGCGAATGTGTCGGTTACGGCCACATTGGCGCGCCACCAAGGCGGTTTGACCGCCGATTTTACGGTGAAAAAGCGCCCAACGATTTGCGAGATGCTCACGTCCTTGTTTGCCATCGACAAAATCAGCGCCGCACGACTTCCGCCGGCGTGCAAACTCCCTGTTTTGGAAGCAGATTTGGCTTGTCGCAATGCCTCACGGACAGCCAAGAAGTGTGTGACTTCAACCCGTTGCGAGACCAGCATCGCTGCATAGACCCAGCGCATCGCGCCATCGGGGGCCTGAAACCCACCCAGCGCCTCCTTGAGGGCCTGATGAGCCGATCGCGTCGACTTTGCCAGGGTCAGCTCATCGCCGTTCGCATGCACCAGCGCAACAGCGACAAACGCCGCTGACGCGCGATCAGGACGCGGTGATTCCGCGCGCAAGCACTCGATGAGGGTGTTGAATCTGGCCAATTTTGAAGTCATTCAGTTGCTATCCTTCATTATCAGGATGAAAGATTAGCAGGAATGTTTTTGGTTGGGATGTGGGATCGGGACAGCGCTGATCCCATTGCTTCGCCGGCAATCAGGACAATCGATACCGGTGAAAAAGTGCGAGTATCTCGTCGGGCGCGTAAGGGCGCTGGTGGATGCCTGCGACACCCTGACTCCGCAATTCCGACACCCCATTCTGGTCGGTCGCGGCACTGACGACGACGATGCGCGGCAAAAGCTCTGGAGCCAAGCCCACTAATTCCTCAATCACCTGAAACCCATCGACAATCGGCATCATCAAATCCAGGAACACCAAATCCGGTTGCCCCTCGTGGATAGCCTGAGCTGTACCAACCCCATTCGGGCGCTCGCTGATATTGCAGACACCGTCGAGGGCCCGTCTAAATACCTCTCGATTGATTGAATCATCATCAACGATCAACACGCTGAACGGTGCGGATTCAGTCGAAATATCTGCGGACGCCCCCATCAACCGCACGCCTGTTTTTGTTGAGAGGCCGGCAAGGCATTTTGATTAATGCCATCTTCGGAACAGGCCAGAGCTCGCACCAATACCCGCCGTAAATATTCGATCTCGAACGGTTTTTCGATGACCGCCGCGAAGCCACGCTGATGCAATTCGATAAGGTGTTGCGGGCGCACATCAGCGGTGCAAGCGATCGCCGGGACAGGCGGTTTGTTCTCATGAGCTTCGTCGGCGCGGATACCGTCGAGCGCCTTTTTGCCATCCATGACGGGCATATGAATATCCATAATAATGGCATCAAACCGGGTTGTGTTCGCCAATTCGACCGCCTCAACTCCATTTTCCGCCAATGTCGCCGTGACGCCCAACACCTGAAGCATGCCGATCATGGTGCGCTGATTAAGCGGATTGTCTTCAACCACCAGGACACGCTTATTATTGATCGCATCCAGAGCTTCGGCGTCTGAGGTTTCGGCAAGGTTAGCAGGTTCAGTGACTGCTTTCGCGTGAATCGCTAACGGCAAGGAGACTGTGACAGACGTTCCACCAGAGGCACGAGGCGTAAGCTTGATGTCTCCGCCCATCGCCACCACCAGACCACGTGCAATTGCCAATCCGAGACCTGTGCCGCCATGCCGGCGTGTTGAAGAATCGTCGAGCTGAGTGAATGGCTTAAATACCGCATCGATCTGTTCTTGTTTGATACCGATACCTGTGTCGGTCACCACGAATGCAAGCTCATCGACGCCAGTGCTATTTGGATTGGTTTCGACGCGGATACGCACCTCACCGTTGTCGGTGAATTTGACAGCATTGCCGACAATATTGTGCAGGATTTGCAGGATGCGCTTTTCATCCCCCGAACGATTGGAGATCGCTGCATCAAACCCCTCGAATACAAGCTCAATTCCGTTCTGTTGTGCGATAACCTCATGCACGGCAGTGAGGTTTTTTCGAACTGAATGCAGGTCGACCTGCCCCTGATCAAGAATTAATCGACCGGCTTCGATGCGTGAAAAATCCAGAATATCGCTAATGACATGAAGCAGATTTTCGCCGGCCTTTGACAGAGTGCCCAACATCTCGCGTTGCTCGGTATCCAACCCTGTGGAAGATAGAATTTGCGCCATGCCCAGAACGCCATTGAGGGGCGTGCGTAACTCGTGGCTCATCGTCGCGATAAAGCGTGATTTTGCCTTATTCGCGGCTTCCGCCTCGTCACGCGCCCGGATCAGCTTTCGTGTTGCTTCGCGCTGTTCTGTGATGTCCCGCGTGACCGCAAGCATTTCAACGACTTTTCCAGGTTCGTCGGGATCAAAGATCGGGGTCGATATCTGGTCGAGGTATAAAAACCTCCCGTCGAGAGTCTCAATTTCGTATTGAGTTTGCGACCGTTTTCCCTGAAATGCCGCGGAATGAGCGATTCAAAAATATGCCTTTGCTCCGGAATCACCAGATCTGAGACGGTCGCAAGATGTACAGATTCGAGATCTTCGGCGGCAACCATTTCGAGGCCCGCCGGATTCATGTAGAGCAGACGTTTTTCACAATCGACAGTTTTGACGCATTCGGGTTCGGATTCGAGAATTGTGCGCAATCTGGCTTCGGTCAATCGAATATCAACCTTACCGCCCTGTGTTCGCTCGCCTTCAACGGCGTTTGACCTTACTGAATTTTCAACAGATTGCCGGCCGGCGAAATACCCCAAGACAGCGGAGCTCAGCGCGACCACAGACACCAATGCGATCCATGCTACCGGTGAAATCGAAAGGATAAAAAGTTCCAAAACCGACCCCTAAATATTCATCTGCCCCAGACAAGAAACACCGCGCTACGCGCCTCATCCGGACACTATTAGTATTACATGAGTTTTGTGTTTCCGGGAGATTTCGGTGCAAGCCAAAGACCTAGCTAGATCAAAAATTGATCGAGTTTGAGGGGGCGACGAAACGATTTTCGTAAAAATTCGGTTCGATCGAAATCATCTCGCCCTAAAGCTTCTAAAAGAGCCAGCAATCCTGTCGAATAGGAAAACATATAAGCTCGGAGTTGTGGGTGACGTTTTTGATCGGCAAGCGTTTTGTAAAACCGCATTCGTTTTTCAACCGGCAAAACCTCATCGCAATTTGCAAGGGCTTGATCCGGAGGCATGCCAGCTTCCGTATCGATATAGGCATTGTGGAGCAGTGCCTGTCGGAGAGCGTCTTTTAAAACGCGGGCTCGCAACTCTTTACTGATACCCTGATCAAGAAATAGAGGGATCGCCTGAGCCAGCCCTTCAAGGTGGCCCTGCTCCCATGTATGGATCGCGGTCAGACCATGAATAGGGTTGAGGCGTCCCGCCATAATTTCATTGCGCCATCCGCTTGCCTGACCGCAGTGGGCAATCAACTCGTGCAAAACAAACTGATCGATTTGGCTGATCGAAAAACCGTCTCTAAACCGGTTAAATCGCAAGCGAAACCGATCACCCTGACCATCCACCCAAAACCGCCAATATTCATCGATCTCGACAAAACTGACCTCGATTTCGAAAGTGATTGTTTGCCCCGTAAGGACTTCGATCTCGCTGCGGAAAGCTTCAAATCGTTCGTTAAAAAGCGCTTTCACCTCATCCGTGTCGGCTATTATGGCCTCTCCAAAGGGACTCTTCTCGAAGACCATGCTCTGTAAATTGCTGTGGCAGGCACGAGCGGCCGCCTCTGCCCGCTGCCGCAACCCGTCAATTTGGGACATTGAGAAGCGCTGAATCGTAAAATTCTGGGTTTGGGTGACGTAGTCATGCAGGGGCGTTACACGGCCCAGCAGCGCCTCCAGCACGGCAAGGTGCCCAGATAATTTATCGGCCACACCGCGATTTCCAGCGGAGGCGGCGATCAATCGACGTCCCGTATCCAGAAGAAATTTGGGCGCTTCTATCGCATCGATTTGTGTCGTTGGAATGAGACCATTGAGGAGATCAAAATCAATAATTTCAAGGGCAAACTCACGTCGTGCGAACGCGTGGAATGCCCGAATCCAATCAACGCTCTCTCGAGTAGGATCGTCCAGATTTAGCATAATTGCCCCGCACAAGATCACCACGCCCCGCCGCGTGCCGAAGTCGTGATGATCTTATACCGCGAGCAGAATAATTAGCCAGAGATGCCCATAAAATCTGCCTTACCCAGCGGCACGCCTAGCGCGCGCAAAATTACATAGGCCGTTGAGGCATGAAATATGGAATTCGCGATAACGAAGTTTTGCAAATACGATTGGCGAGGCAATGTCATTTCTTTGCCCGGGCCCGCCGGGAAAGTGATGTTGCCCGCGGGGTCAGCGTCGATTTTTTCGGTTGGCAACGCGCTGAGCGCATCGCGTGCGGTCGCAAGACGTTGGCGCAATTCACCGAAATTGCGTTCCTCATCTGGAAGAGACACGGGATCCTGCCCGGCCAGTCGAGACAGGCCACGTAGAGAAAAATCGGTGACGAGCTGAACTTGCCTGGCAAGCGCGAACATATCCGGGGCCACGCGCCAATCTAGGTATACCGCCTCATCAACGCCATTTTCGTCGGCGTGGGCAGCCGCTTTCGCGAGAATACCGTCCAGCGCTCTGTAGGTTTGTTCCAGTTGGGTTTTGGCAATGATGGAAAGCGTTATGGTCATGAGTAAATCCTCTTTTGAAATCAATGATGGGGCGCCGTTGCGTCTGCAATTATGAACGAGATCTCAGTCTGTCCTGTCGAGCAATTGGTATGAGGGAAGTCTGCCCACAAGAGGCAATGTGAGAAGATCGCAGTGCAATAACGCATTGAAGGTATGGAAAAGTGCCACTCGAGAAAGGTGCGGCAGCCAATCCGGACTTGCCGATCGTCTAAAGGGCTTCATTGTACCGATGGAATTATTTGAAAATGGAGTGTTTCGATGAAGTATCTGCTCGCTGCGAGTATCGGCCTTGTCACATTAAACTTCGGCATGACCTCGGGGTCTGCTCAGGATGTCATCGCCACTCCAGATATTGCCGCGAGGAGCATTGAGGCTCATATACGCTTTCTCGCTTCGGATGCCCTCGCAGGTCGAGATGCCGGTTCGGAAGGTTATGAAATTGCGGCCAATTATGTTGCTGCCCAAATGCAGCAATTGGGATTGGAACCTCTGGGCGATAACGGCAGCTATATGGCGGACGTTCCGTTGCATGATGTCATGGCGGATGCCGATTACAACCGGTTCACACTGGATGGTGTGGACTATGACCACGGGGATCACGTCTATGTGTCGTTGAATCCGTCCCGCTTGGAAACAGAAATCACCGGCGAGCTGGTTTTTGTGGGACATGGCGTCTCTGCGCCCAATCATGGTCATGATGATTATGCAGACGTAGACGTTACCGGGAAAATTGTCGTTGTTCTTGGCGGCCTCCCCGATGGTCTTCCCAGCGAGGAACGCGCCCATCACGGTGCGTCGACGCGGGCCACGGCGGCGGCTCACGGTGCTATCGGCATGATTTCGCTAACGGAATGGACACAAGAAGACGTGACGGAATTTGCCACAGGCTTCGCCGCCCGCCCGACGACACGATTGACCGCTGCCAGCGGCGCATCGCCCTACGACCAAATCGTTGCCAGCGCGAATGTTGATGCCGAATTGGGGGCTCGCTTGTTTGAAGGTACCGAGATGAGCTTGGCGGAAGTCCGATTGGCGATGGATGCCGAAAACGACGCGTCTTATCCTCGTTTTGCTCTACCTCATACGGTGACAATCCGGCAGCGCACACTGTCCCAGCCGTTCAGCGATCCGAATGTCGTCGGGGGCTGATCCGAGGCACTGATCCGGACCTGGCGGATGAAGTTGTATTACTATCCGCACATCTCGATCATATCGGCCTCGTAAGTGACGACATGCGTTCAGGTGGAGCCTGTCGCTCGGATAACGAAGAAGATCTCGTTTGCAATGGTGCGATCGATAATGCATCCGGGGTTTCGATCATGATCGAAACAGCGCGCGAATTCGTTGAGCAGGGAGCGCCGCGGCGGTCCGTGTTGTTTGTTGCGCTAGCCGCCGAAGAAAAGGGCCTGCTTGGCTCTTCTCATATCGCGCGCAATCCTGTCGTCAGAGCGGATAGCATCGTCGCGAATGTCAATCTGGATATGCCGGTTATTGTATATGAATTCAGTGATGTACTGGCGTTTGGCGGTGAACATTCGACGCTGGGACCGATCGCATCAAGAGCCGCAGAACGCCTGAATCTGACCGTCAGCCCAGACCCAATTCCGGAACAAAATGTTTTCGTCCGATCCGACCATTACAGCTTCGTACAGGCGGGAATTCCTTCAATCATGCTGGCCACCGGCTTTTCGTCACCGGACCCGCGCTGGGACCAAGGCGAGGGATTTATGGGGTTTTTGAATACCCACTATCACCGACAAACAGACGAACTTGACGGAGAGCTTGAGGTCTTGTTTGAGCAGGGTGCAAAATTCGCCAACATCAACTATGTGATTGCGCGTGAAATTGCTGACAGTGACGCTCGCCCGGAATGGAATGATGACAGCTACTTTGGCAATTTGTTTGGGTCGGACAATTAACTCGACGGTACAATCGAGATTGACGGCATTTCACCACCAGACAAATTGAGCACATCGTCCATCTTCAAGGAACGCAAATCTATGCGTACCCACCAGCTCTGCTGATCCAGGCTGAACGGAGCAGCGGAGACCCTGACCGGCCGTTCGCGGCCGTCAGGTCCAGAATTACACACAATTGTCGCCGTCCGTATCGCGCCGTCGAACAAGCCTGACTCAACCAGATTCAGGCAAAGGCCTTCAATCTCATCGCCGTAGACCGACGATAGGGTCTCTGTCTGGCACTCAACAGTATCGCCTAAAACCCCTGTTTGACTTCTCGCATCAATAACCGGGCATCCGTCTCTAAGCACCAAAAGCGCACACGGATTCGGACTAATCACGATGCTCGCGCGGATCGCCTCTAAGAGGCGCTCGCTGGGTCCATCACCATAGAGATTCCGTAGCGTTTCCTGAACGTGGCGTGGAGGCGCAGAAACCCCCCGCTCCCAGATCGATACTGACGCTTGACTTACCCCTAATTGCGCGGCGAGGGCATCTTGTTTGATGCTTTCGCAATATCGCAATTCTTTTATTTTCTTGGCCCAATTCATTGATGGCTTCACGTCGTTTTCGGTACGAGACGGTTGAGTAATTGTCTATGAAAACACGCAATCCAACTGGTATTTTACTAGTCTGCAGCTGGAAGCGGCGATAAAATATGAGGAATATATTTATTCGCCGCTCTAAAACCGCAAAATTATTGCTGCAATAGGCGTTCTCATTGCAAAGTGCAGGTTGAATTTGGCTAAGCCGGCCGTTCGTGCGCAACTGTGATTAGCAACCCGAGGTAAGCCTAAATTCGGTTTTGCCAGTCGCAGCTAATTTCGCCGGCCTGATTCCAAGTTTTCAAACGTACGGAGAACTGAGCATCAACGTCCATAATCATGTCCGACAACAACTCAGAATTTTCGCCAGAAGCGTTGAAATCTCCCTCCTGAACGATATCGAAGCCACCGCCGCCACCGGTCCGTTGCGTTGCCACAAAACGATAGGATCCAGATAAGCCAGCATCGGCCCAGGCGGTCACCAGAACACCATCTTCGTCATCGCTGGCATAAACGTAACAGGACGGCTCGTACGTCGCGTTCGCGTCCACATCGATTGCCGCGGTCTCATCCGCCAGAGCGGCTACGGTCACACTCCCCGCAATCGCGAGAGCGACCAAATTTAGTTTTGTAATTAACATGACAAAATTCCTTTCTCGGTGGAACGGGGAGAGCACAGCTCCCCCCGCCACGGACGTCAGCTTGTTTTTGAGGCCGATCAGTGATCACCCTGAATAATCAGTGTGACATTGCCATTGCCGCTCTGAACGACATTCGCGTCATGTCCATTACCAACTTGGATGACACCGACACCGTTATTGCTGCCGTATTGCGATGTGGTGGCCGTATTATAACGACCCATCTGGGAAACACCGGTGATATTGCGACGGCCTTGCTGGTAGGTAGAGGCATAATTCCGTGAGCCTTGCTGACCGACAACCGCATCATTGCGTGTACCGTATTGATCAACATGGGCCTCATTGCGCCGGCCGCGTTGACCGACTGTTGTGCCGTTGCGAGAGCCGTCCTGAATCACTGTGATATACTGGCGCTCTCCGCGCTGATTAATCACCATTCGGTTTCGCCGGCCGTCCTGGCGACCTGCAAGCTCATTCTGGTAACCACTTTGATTGACGCTGACGCGGTTACGAGACTGGGCTTCAGCTTCACTGACAGTGCCGAGGAAAGATACAGCAGCAATTGCGCTGGCAAATATTAGACGCATAGACATGTGATAACTCCATTTCGCTGGCCGACGCCCGATGCATCGAAGCCTGTCTCTGGTCTAATGAAGTCGGTGTGAGCCAATCCTGAGGATCATATTCATATTAAAATCAGATAGATGAATGTGACCGTTCATAGACATGAAAACGCCCGCAACAATGGTTGCGGGCGCTCGATCCTCTTTCGTGGGTGAGGAAGTTTAATAACGCCGACGGTTCAGCACCGGGCGCTGCAGACGCCGACGCAACTCCGGTGAGGCCTGTTGACCTCCGCGGGCAATGGCGGCGCTCGCCTCCCGTCGACGCTCAGCGGCTGCCTCTTGTGCCGCCCGCGTACTCTCTGGCTGCCCCACACGCGGCTGTGCCCTTGCATGGGTTGGACGCTGGCGAGGGAATAGGAATTCATAAGGCAGGACCATCGCACTTCGCGTCCGGCAAATATGTCGCCCACCGGTGTCAAATACATCCAATTGTACGAATAATTCGGCGTCTTGACCGTATTCCGCATCACGCAGCTCATCGAGCCCACCGCGCGCGCCTGGTGCTACATATCCCATTCCGAGATTAGTTCGCGACAATACGGTATCTTCACCACCCGAGGAGGAGAACCGACCGGTCAAATTAAGATCTACGGCATTTACAGGGAGAGCTTGATAAGCTGTCATTCGATAGCTGCCCGTCAAACCCGCCTCAGCTTTCGCAATCAAAACACCGTTCGAATTCGTTTGATAAAGTTGAATGGCGCACGCTTGATTACCCTGAATCGGAATACCATTGGATCCGGCGAAGGCTGGCGTGTTGACGACCATCGCAAATAACCCAGCCAAAGCTGTGGTAATGCGTGCGGTGCCTCTATTGACCGATTTCATCTTCATCATCCTTTGTGCAGCGGCGCATGTCGCCCCTATCAAAGAAATCAAAATAATCGATGCTTACTGACCGTCAGCTGAGTTAATGGTTCAGGCAAAGTTCATGCAAATGAACGAAACGCCGATCAGCGACCGAATGCCATTTTATCATTGGCGTTTTTAGCCTGTGTGAGGAGAATTGTTGCCTCAACAATATTTCCGACACCTAGATAACTCACCTGGGAAAAACCAAGTGTCTTGGCCATTTTGATACCCTTGGCCCGATATCCTTTGCCGGTTGGATTGGCCATCTCGGCTGTTTCCGCATCAATACCAGGACCGTCATCCTGAATGACAAGCGAAATAACGCGGCCACCGCGTTGGAACTTAACCCGCACGCGGCGACGGGCATACTCATTTTCGCCCTGTCGTTTGACGATCATTCGCCGCCATTTGCCCTCGGCCATCGCCTTGGCTTTTTCGGTGGAAGAAATTTCTAAATTTCCGTGTTCGATCGCATTGGCCAACAGCACGTAAATCCCGACGGCAACCTGACAGGTCCGGGGACAGCCTTGGGCGATGAATGTGGCAACGTCGCGCGCATCGTCGAGTGTTCTGACACTGAACTCACCGGAATTGAGTGACGTAATCGCCCCGACACGCAAATCCGAATTGCGGCCCAAGGCCACTTCGTAATCTCGGTAACCTCGCAACCCATCAATGGCGTTGGAGAGGGTCCCGGCATCCGTATCATGGTCCAAATGTATATCGGCCGCAGCCGCTCGGGCCCCGTTCGCTGTGACCAATAATGATTTTTGGCAAGCGGCCGCGTTTTGTTTGGCCTCCGCGATCCTGGGCGCATGCGCATCATCGGCCAGGATCAAGCCGATCGGCCCTTCCCGATCCAGCGTTGGCCCCATATAGACCACCATGCCCTGCCCTTTTGCCAGAGCGCGCGATAGAATGCGGGTGCGATTGCTGTCGCCCATGCACAACCAGATACGATCGTGGTTGGCACCAGAGGAATTCAGCGTCATGAGATCTCCAAATCTCTGGGAAGCAACAACCATTAGATGGAGACAAGTATACCGATAAGAATTTAAATTTTATTAGCTCTGTCGCACATGCAATTTCCGATTCAGAGCCACTTCTGCCAATTCTCGCGCGAGGTCGCACCGGCATCCATGGTCGCTATTTGTCAGACAATTCGATGCACTAAATTGCGGCTCCGCAGGGCGCGAGCGCTGGCCTGTTTGCGGTGCTGCGTTTCCAATAAGGGTAAGATTATGCGTCGCGTTCGACTAATCCGGCATTGACTTCACGCCTGGTCGCACCCCGATAGAAAATATGGGTACCTATGCGGCGGGTCTGGATTAAGTGACTGCTCCAGACCGGATCGACAGCAATGGTATGATAGTGCGTGGCACGCCGTGTCACTTCCAGACCAAAGCCGAGAAATGCATATTCAGCGACCATTTGTGATCGTCGCCAGGCGCCACCGCGCGGTAGCCGTGCCGTTGAACCGTCACAGGTAAAGGAAAACTGACACCCGGTCGTGCGTTCGGAACCCTGGTATACGACCCCACAAATACTGTCTGGATAAGCCGAGTGCTGGACACGATTCATGATCACTTCGGCGACGGCCAATTGCCCGACCATCGCTTCACTGCGGCTTTCATAATAGACTGCTCGGGCGAGGCAGTCGATCTGACCACCCGCGTCGGCAGCGTCGGAAAACTGCGCAACATCTCGCGGCCGCAAACTATCGAGCGACCAGGATTTAAGACGGGTTCCGGCACGGGCATCGGCGGTCAGCTCTATCGATGCTATCCGAAGAGAAGTCGGCCCCTTCCAGCTGTCTGGAATGTCGCCATCCTCAAGGTAGCGCGATGCTAGCGCCTGCCAGATGCGGTTTTCATCTTGAATGCGGGCCCGTTCTCCGGCTGCATGCAAAAACAACATTGCGCCCAGACACAACGCCAATGTCGTCAGTGTGTAGAGCACTGTCGCCACTTGAGTCTCTTGGCTCCGGACAATGCCGGCATCCATGTGGTTCTCATTCTTCAATCAGATCACCGAATCGTGTCGTTCGAGGGCATTATATCATCGCTGGACGTTTGGCCCTGCAGCAAATTAGCGGGTTTCTCTATGCAAGAGCATGGCCACGGTCAAGCCGAGTCCCGGATTACATTTTCGATCACCTGGAAGCCTAGAGCCGCAATACTCTCGTAAAGCACTTAAATTTAAATGCTTATTTCGAACCCTTCAAGCTTGCCTGGGCGGCCGCGAGGCGAGCGATTGGAACACGATATGGCGAGCAAGACACATAATCGAGGCCAACACTCTCACAGAATTTGATCGAATCCGGGTCACCGCCATGCTCACCACAAATGCCCAGTTTTATGTCTGAGCGGGTGGCTCGGCCCCGTTCCGCAGCGATCTTGACGAGTTCGCCAACCCCCTCTTGGTCAAGAGAAACAAAGGGATCTTTCTCGAAAATCCCCGCCTCAAGATAATCGCCGAGAAATTTGCCGGCATCATCCCGCGACAGGCCGAATGTGGTCTGGGTCAGATCATTGGTGCCAAAGGAGAAGAATTCAGCCTCCTCGGCGATATCGCCGGCGCGCAGAGCCGCGCGAGGAAGCTCAATCATTGTACCGAGGAGATATCTCGGTTCACTTCCGGTCTCTTCGGCGACAGCCTGGGCGACGCCAGAGACACGAGCCCGCAAAATCGCCAATTCAGTCTGTGAGACTATCAGAGGAATCATGACTTCCGCGAGTGGCTGCGAACCTGTGGCCTTTTCAACCGCGATCTGGGCTTCAAAAATCGCCCGCGCCTGCATCTCATAAATCTCCGGGAAGGTGATGCCCAGCCGGCAACCTCGATGGCCCAACATCGGATTGCTTTCCGCCAAATCACGCGCACGGGCCATGAGGTCCTCCGCGGAAATGCCTGTAGATGCAGCCACGTCAGCGACATCTTCCGCCGTATGTGGGAGGAATTCATGCAGGGGTGGATCGAGCAAACGAATGGTGCAGGGGCGCTCGCCCATAATTTTGAACAATTCTTCAAAGTCCGAGCGCTGCATTGGCAAGATTTTGTCGAGCGCGATCACACGTCCATCTTGATTGTCGGACAGGATCATCTCGCGCACGGCGGCGATCCGATCGGCGTCAAAGAACATATGCTCGGTCCGGCAAAGGCCGATCCCCTCAGCACCGAAATCCACCGCTGTTTGCGCGTCCAGCGGTGTTTCCGCGTTTGCCCGCACTTTCATACGACGGGCTTGATCTGCCCAAGTCATCAAATTGGCAAAATCGCCGGTCAGTTCCGGCTGTACCATATTGCACGCGCCGATTAATACCTCACCCGTCGTTCCATCAATCGTCAGAATATCGCCGGCCTTAATGATCCGGGCACCGACCGCGAATTCGCCTGCGGTATAATCGATTTTTATGGCACCGGCGCCGGAGACACACGGGCGTCCCATGCCCCTCGCGACAACGGCCGCGTGGCTGGTCATGCCGCCACGCGCGGTCACGATCCCCTGGGCGGCGTGCATGCCGTGAATGTCTTCGGGCGAGGTTTCCAGACGAACCAGAATCACCTTCTCTCCGCGCCCGGCGCGTTCCTCTGCCTCATCGGAATCGAAGACGACCGAACCTGTCGCGGCTCCCGGGGACGCCGGCAAGCCCTTGGTTAGGACATCGCGGTGGGCTTTGGGATCAAGTGTCGGATGGAGCAACTGATCGAGTTGCATAGGATCAATGCGCATGATGGCTTCATCGCGTTCAATCAATCCCTCGGACGCCATATCGACGGCAATTCGCAAGGCGGCCTTGGTGGTCCGCTTGCCATTCCGTGTCTGAAGCATCCAAAGACGTCCGCGCTCGACGGTGAACTCAATGTCCTGCATGTCGCGGTAGTGGCGCTCAAGTTTGTCGAAAACAGCCGCGAGTTCAGCATAGCTCTCCGGCATGGAGTTTTCCATGGACGGGGACGGATCACCCATCTTTTCGCGCATGGCTTCAGTCAGACATTGTGGCGTGCGAATGCCGGCTACCACGTCTTCGCCCTGTGCGTTGATCAGATATTCGCCGTAAAAACCGCTCTCACCCGTGGATGGATCACGCGTGAAGGCAACACCGGTCGCAGAAGTCTCCCCCATATTGCCAAAGACCATGGCCTGGACATTGACAGCGGTGCCCCAACTTTCCGGGATATCGTGTAGCCGGCGGTAGGTGTTGGCTCGGTCATTCATCCAGCTTTCGAAGACGGCCGATATAGCGCCCCAAAGCTGTTCACGAGGATCGGTCGGGAATGCGCGCCCCAACTCTTGGGCTGCCGCTTCCTTGAATTCATCGACAATCACGATCCAGTCATCAGCCGTCATGTCGGTGTCGTAGGAATAGTCGTTTTCTTCCTTGAAGGTATCAAGCAGGTCTTCGAAAATTGAATGATCCAGGCCCAGCACGACATCGCTATACATCTGGATGAAGCGACGATAGCTGTCATAGGCAAAACGCTTATCACCGGACAAGTCGGCGAGACCGGCCGCCGTTTCATCATTGAGACCTAAATTCAGCACGGTATCCATCATGCCGGGCATCGAAGCGCGGGAGCCCGAACGGACCGAGACCAGAAGCGGATTCGCCGGATCGCCAAGCACCTTACCGGAAACGCTCTCCAATGAAGCCAACGCGGCTTCAACCTCGGCATTCAAACTCTCAGGGTAATTGCGCTCATTTCCATAAAAGGCGTTGCACACTTCTGTAGTGATCGTGAAACCGGGAGGAACCGGCAGCCCAAGCTTGGCCATTTCCGCCAAATTCGCGCCCTTGCCACCCAGAAGGTCTCGCATCGAGGCTTCGCCCTCGGAATCGCCACCACCAAAGGCATAAACCCATTTCACGTCGGTCTTCACGTCAGCGCTCATTGCTTCGCCCTTGATGTTGTCTGTTGGCCCTGGCGGGCCCGTTGAAATTGTATTTCCAGCGACTCGCGCGACCGCGCCAGTACTGAATTGAACGTGTTAGCCTTCAATACGACCGAAATCCGCCACGGAACAGATTGACCCGCGAATATCCGCCAGCAAAAGCAGACGATTACGACGCAAATCTGCATCGTCGGCATTGACCTTCACCGTATCGAAAAAATCATCAATTGGCGCACGAAGTGTCGCCAGGGAGGCCATTGCCGCAGTAAAGTCTTCACCGCGCAGCGCCGCGCCTGCAGAGACACGCACAGCAGCCAGAGCCGCCATCAGCGCCTTCTCCGCGTCCTCTGGTGGTGAGGCGACATAGGCGTCGGAGCAAGCGCCGGTGAATGGCTTGCCGCCCTTCTTTTCCTCGGCCTTGAGAATATTAGCGGCGCGGTTGAAACCAGCCAGCAAGGCCGTACCGTCTTCAGTGTTGAGGAAGGCCTGCAGCGCCCTCGCCCGTTGGGTCACCCGGACCAGATCGTCATCACCCAGCGCAAAGACTGCATCGATCACATCGTGACGTACACCCTCTTCGCGAAGGTGGACTTTGAGTCGATCGCCAAAGAAGGCGAACAGGCTGCGTGTGCCGGTGCGCACACGCTCCTGGAATTCGGCGAGCGGATTTGCATTCGCGTTTGTTCGCACAGCGACCAGGGGCTGGCCGACTGCGGCTTGCGCTTCGGCGACGGCCTCTCGTTTCGCTTGATGTTCCGCCCGGCTCAGCGCGTTGTCGACACGCTGATACTGTCGCGCGATGGCTTGAAGCATGGAAAAGCGTAAACCGCCCTCCAGCACAATGCGGATTATGCCCAGAGACGCCCGTCGCAGGGCAAATGGGTCCTTGGAACCGGTGGGCTTTTCGTCGATCGCCCAAAAGCCTGCAAGGGTATCGAGCTTGTCTGCAAGCGCTACAGCCGCAGAGACCGGGGCGGTCGGCACAGCGTCGGACGGGCCCTGCGGTTGGTAGTGCGCCTTAATGGCATCGGCCACGCTGGCATCCTCGCCCTGTTGCAACGCGTAATAACGCCCCATCGCCCCTTGCAAATCAGCAAATTCATACACCATTTCACTGACGAGGTCGGCTTTGGCGAGAAGAGCCGCGCGTGCGGCCAGCTTTGGATCGGCCCCGGTCACAGTGGCGAAGTCACCAGACAATTCAGCGACGCGTCCAACTTTTTCGGCGACGGTGCCAAGCTTCTCGTGGAAGGTAATTTTCTTGAGTTCATCAACACGCGCAGACAATGGCGTCTTGCGGTCATTGTCCCAGAAATGGCGGGCGTCGGAGAGGCGTGCGGACAAAACGCGCGCATTGCCCTGCGCGATTGCCTTGCCACCGTCGGGGGCTTTCTGATTGGCGACCACAACGAAATGCGCCGACAGATCACCGGTCTTAGGATCGCGCACGGCAAAGTATTTCTGGTGCGTCTTCATCGTCAAAGTGATGACTTCGGGTGGCAAGTCGAGGAAATCAGGGTCCATCTCGCCAAGCAAGGCAATCGGATGCTCGACCAGTCCAGCAACTTCGCTGAGTAAGCCCTTATCATCAACCAGCTCGAGACCTGCGTCGGCGCAAACTTTCTTCGCCTGAGATTCAATCAGCGCTTCTCGATCTTTTCTTTGTTGCATCACGCAACCATCTTGAATCAATGTCTGAGTATATTGCTCGAAGCTGCTGATTTCGAACGGGCCCGGGCCCATCATGCGATGGCCCTCGGTGATATTGCCGGATTTCAGACCAAACACCTCAAACGGCACAATAGCACCATCGAAAATACAAAGCAGTCGATGAATGGGGCGCACCCAGCGCTGAACGAGTGCGCCCTCGCCGATCTTCATTGATTTCGGCCAAGGAAAGCCGCTCATTACGCCCGGAATCGTCTCGGCGATCACATCAGTCGCGGCGCGGCCCGGTTTTTCGATGATGGCGACGTAGCTCTCGCCCTTCTTGTCAGAGCGAGTCTCGCATTGGTCGATCGAGTTCAGACCGGCACCGCGCAGAAAACCAGCGATTGCCTGCTCGGGCGCGCCGACGCGCGGCCCCTTGCGCTCTTCACGCACATCTTTGGTTTTGCTTTGCAACCCCTTGATTGCCAGGCCAAATCTGCGCGGGCCTGCAAAAGTGACCAGCGTGTCCCATGACAGACCGGCCTCCTTGAGTTTTCCGCCCAGAAGACGCTCCAGATCGGCCTCGGCACGCGGTTGCATGCGAGCCGGAATTTCTTCGCAAAAAATCTCGAACAACAGCTCGGAGGAGCTGGTTGCGGCAGTATCGGTCATGTCAGGCAAACTCCTGGGTGGCCCAGCGCGACATGAGGGCGTAATAGCCGTCATCGGGGGCCTCTTCGTAGATTAGGTCGTCTTCGCGGAAAATCATCCAGTCCTGGGCGCTTTTCACCCATGTATGCCCCACCGGTGCCAGCTTGACGCGATCATCGAGCGTTCCGGCCTTGATGGACAGGGCTGGAGCGCCCTTTGTGTCATTGGCGACACGGGTGCCACACTTGCCGCAAAACAGGCCAGACTCGATCGATTTGCTCTGCGTCGGGATGGCAAAGTTCTCGGCTGTCCCCTTGAGAATGCGAAACCCCTCCCGCTCGACCAGCATCGACATGCCAAACGCACTGGAGCTCTGCTGCTGGCAGGACTCACAGTGACAGCAATACAGCGTCATCGGCTTGGTCGTAATCTCAAAGCGAAGCGCGCCACACTGGCACCCACCGCGAAGGGGAAGTTTCATGAGGGAGACTCCGTTTCAGGTTTAGTGGTTACCGCGTCC
>JAQXCQ010000149.1 GCA_029251785.1 Maricaulis sp.
CCTCCGCTGGATGATGATCCGCGATAAATTCACGCGCCGGGGCGGTGAAATCATAGAGACCAGAGCCTCGTGTGGCGATGGAGAGCGTGTGTTGCGGCATGCACCCAGCAGACCGCAACCGGCGGGCGAGGTCCAGAGGTTCGTGCATGGCGCTCGATTGTGGCGTTATCGCGGGCTGTGCGCTTCACCATTATCCTGATCAGGTTCATGCGTCGAAACACGCGACAATCATTTCTGTCACGGCTTATGACGCTCTTCCCGCCCATGCCACACTCTCAAAATGATGAGCTCACTCATCGCCTCGTCCAATGCATACCGAACGATATAAGCCGCTTGTCCGAATGGAATGACCAATTCACGCAGCCCGCTTCGACGGGACGGCGTCCCGCGTTTTGGAAACTCCTTTAACGTCTCAAACGCCTGCATGATCACGGCAGCCGCCCGCCGGCTGGCCTCTGGATTCTTGTCAGTGAGGAATCGGCGGAGTCTTTCGAGGTCGGCGAGTGCAGGATCAGAGAGGATGAGCCTCACAATTTGCGGGACCCTGGACCGGTTGTTTCGTCTGGCGTTCCCCAGGTCTCAAGCCAGCCGCGCGCTTCGTCCCAATCAACCCCGGAGCGCTCTTCTTTAAAACTCTCCAGTCGCTTGGCATCGGCATCCAGAGCGGCGGGCGACCATGGGCCCTCGCCACCTTCGCGCTTGCTTGACAGCTCCGCCGGCAGGCTCGCTTCATTTGCGGCCAGATCAGCCAGAAATTCAGCCACGGTCATATTGCGTGCGGCGGCCCGCGCCTCGAGCAAGTCAGCCGTTGCCGCATCAACCGTTATGGATCGGGGTTTGGCGTTCATTGGTCCAGTGTAGCGAACGGCGTGGTTATGTCGATGGAGGTGGCCGTTTGGAATCTCTTGAGCTGGGGCGTGGAAACCAAATCTGAGCACATTTAGTCTTTACATGAAACTTAAAGAGGTCTGGCTAGCTGATTCTAATGACTCGGAAATCCGCTCTGAATCACTGTTCTGCAAATCACAAATGTGAATGACTGAAACGGCTCAATCAGGGACCAAAATTCCAAACACATAGAAATCTGTCACGAAGGAGGTCACACGCCCTGCCTCATCGAACCCAATATAGGTCGGATAGCAACCATCGCCATCACCCGATGAAAACAACGCAACATCGCCGCTATCGCCGACTTCGAGACCCAAGTTTTTCCACGAATAGGTCTCACCTTCATTCTCGCTCACTTCGTTGAAAAGTCTCATTCCGCCCTGATCTTGGGATGTGAGGAAGAGTTTCTCCAGGTGCAACTCGTCAGCGAAACACCCCAGCGCACCGTTTACATAATATCCAATGTCATAGTCGGGATCGATGCTGGCGGGCGACTGTCCAATGGTCAGCGCAAATTCCCATCTAGTGACCGGTTGATCAGTGATGACGATCTGGGCGAGACCAATTCGCCGGTCTCCGTCCTCGTATTCGCCAAGCGCAAGCCGAACCGGGTATTGGCCGGGTCTAACTCGATGCGTGAAGCCCCGAACATATTCGTCAGTGGGCGAAAACGGATCGCACGCCACCAATCGACCACTCGGGAGGACCAATGCGCCACACTCAATTATCGAGGACACGGCTCTTCTGCCCCAAAAGTCTGGGACAACACCGCCGATCAACGCTTGATCGAGAACTGCCCGCTCCAATCTAGGGAGCGGGACAGATATCGAATCAAAAACGGTCACTGGAGGCCTAGTTATCCAGGAAGCTGCGCAGCTTGCGCGAGCGGCTTGGGTGCTTGAGTTTGCGCAGGGCTTTGGCTTCGATCTGGCGGATGCGTTCACGCGTCACAGAAAACTGCTGGCCGACCTCT
>JAQXCQ010000154.1 GCA_029251785.1 Maricaulis sp.
GCCTAGAACAGTTCGAGGACCTGTTCCGGCGGGCGACCGATCATCGCCTCATCACCGTGAATGACCACGGGGCGCTCGATCAGCTTGGGATATTGCGACATGGCTTCGAAAATCGCTTCCTCATCCTCGATCGCCTTTAGCCCTAGGTCGCGATAATCCGGCTCAGTTTTGCGCAGCCACTCGTGAGCAGACGTGAAGCCCAACTGCTTCAACACTGTCTTGAGCTCTTCGACGCTTGCCAGCTCTTCCATGTAATTGCGAATAGTCAGCGTACCGCCGCGCGCTTCGAGAATTGCGAGGGTTTGGCGTGATTTCGAACAACGCGGATTGTGCCAGATCGTGGTGGTTTTGCTCATATTCTTTTCTTCCTCGATTGGCCCGATGAAAGCCGGTTCGGCGGGTTTTGAAACGGCCCACAAATATAATTTCGATTAGTTTACACGGTTTTTCAGGCGTCATTGCCTCCAGCTGCAGCCAGCGTCTTTCGCGCCGCCTCCAGATGCAGTCTTTCCACCATATCACCATCTAGCGCGATCACCCCTTTTCCGGCATTTTTGGGGTCAGCAAATGCAGCGACAATTCGCGCCGCGCGTTCAAGTTCCGATGTTGGGGGACTAAAGCTGGTATGTGTTTGCGCAATCTGGTTCGGGTGGATCAAGCTCTTGCCGTCAAAGCCCAAATTACGCCCCTGTTCCGCCTCAAGCTGAAATCCGATGGCGTCACGATAGGCATTGTAGACACCGTCCAGCACATACAGACCGTTGGCTCGAGCGGCGCAAACAATGCGTGCCAGGTGTGGGATCAAGGCCATCCGTTGCGCATCGACAGAGCAGCGCAATTCTTTGCTGAGATCATTCACACCGGCCAATAGGCCGCTCAATCCTGTTCCGGTCGCCGCGGCAATCTGATCGGCATGCAATACGCCCAGAGGTGTCTCGATCATCGCCCATGTGGCGATCGAAGACCCTTGAGAGCTCAGGGCTGAACGTGCGTCATGCAATTCGCCGACATGTTCCACTTTGGGTAAGATGATCGCATCTGCGCGAGCGGCGGCCCGAATATCAGCTGCACCCCACTCGCTGTTGAGTGCGTTTATGCGCACAACACGGATTGAGCCCGAATTTTCCCAGATCGACAACGCGTCTTCCACGCGCTCACGAGCCTCGGATTTTTCATCCGGGCCAACAGCATCCTCGAGGTCGAGCACCAGCATGTCGGCTCCCAGATGGGCGGCCTTTTCGATGGCACGTGGGTTGGAGGCCGGAACAAAAAGCGCAGAGCGCAGAAGTCGTCGCATTTGAAAGCTTTGGGTTATTTGAAATTTGGATATAGCATGTCTGCATGCCGATGGCCCTCATTCTTTCCAGCCACGTTGCGGCCTCTATGGTCGGTGGCAGTTTGCAGCAACGTGTTTTCAATTCCGCAGGCATCGACACCATGCTGGTGCCAACCGTGACGTATGGCCGTCACCCCGGGTGGGGTGAGCCTGGCGGTGGTGTTGTGGAGCAGGATGTATTTGAGGGCATGCTGTCCGGCGTGGTGCAGCAGGGCATGCTCAATCTGACTGACGTCATGCTTACCGGCTATTTTGCCGATGTCGGCCATGTCTTCGCCGCCGCCGACACCATCCGAGCCGTACGGGCGGCACCGCGCACCATCAACGGGCTGCGTGCCTTCGCGGATCAGCCGCTGATCGCGGTCGACCCGGTCATGGGTGATTCGCCTGAGGGCCTGTATGTCGATCGTCCGATCGCCGCGGCGATCAAGGACAAGCTGGTCACCCAGGCCGATCTGATCACGCCCAATTTGTTTGAGCTCGGGCACATGACGGGTAGGCCGCTCAGCGATCTCGCCTCGATGATCCGGGCGGCGCGTTCGCTGGAATGTCCTGCGCTTATTTCCTCACTGCCCCGGCAGGGCAAAATCGGTGTGATGTTCATTGATGGCGAGGAAGCCTGGATGGTGACCCATGATCGGTGCCCCAAATCCCCCAACGGCACGGGCGACCTTCTGACAGCTTGTTTCCTCACGGAGATCGTCAACGGCGCAAGCCCAAAAGACGCGCTAGAGCATTCCACAGCGGCAACATTCTCGGTGATTCAGCGCGCCAATGAATGGAATTCGCCGGAATTGCCGGTCATCGCGGCCAATGATGTGCTGTCAAAACCATTGATCCAATTGGAAGCCGAAGCCCTGTAGCGGGCGCGCTGGTCAATTCAATTGCCGGTCCCCTTGATCGCGCGGCCCGGAACAGGTTAGCCACGTTGGATGACGACACAATCGCTCGCCGCCACTGACGGCCCCGCCCTTCAAGGACATGTCTCGCCCGGATTCGAACCGGTCGCCGAGGCATTCCTGTCCAATTGGATCGATCATGACGAGATCGGTGCCGGTTTTGCCGTCTGGAAACAGGGCGAACTGATTATCGATATCCACGCTGGCTGGGCGGATCGAAAGAAGGCGCGGCTCTGGACCGAAGACACGCTTGTGCCGGTTTACTCAACCGGTAAAGCCGTCGCCGCGTTGGTCGTTGCTAAACTGGTAGACCGTGGATTGCTCGATTACGATGCGCCCGTCGCCGATTATTGGTCCGAATTTGCCGCGAGCGGTAAATCCAAAATCACTGTCGCGCAGGCCCTGTCGCACCAGGCGGGCCTTTCAGGCATTGCCGAAAAAATGGATGCCGGCGACTGGTTTGATTCTGCCCTGATTGAGGATCGGCTGGCCCACCAGACGCCGCTGTGGAAGCTCGGCACCGGCTCCGGCTATCATCCGGTCACCTTCGGCTTCATTGTCGATGCCCTTGCCCGCCGCACGGATGGCCGCTCTGTTGGTGCCCTGCTGCGAGAAGAAGTGTGTGGACCACGCGGCATCGATTTTCACGTCGGTCTGCCCGAGAGCGAACATGAGCGCGCCGCCGAACATGCCATGCCCAAACAAATGCCGGCGCTTGGGGAAATAAATCCGATCCGCGAAATAGCCTTCCTTAAAGCGTGGTCATCACCCGGCCGCCGTGGAGCCAGCCAATGGCGCATGGCGGAGTTTCCCGCAGCCAATGGCCATGGAACAGCCGCGGCATTGGCCCGTCTGATGTCGGTCTATGCCGACAAGGGTCGCCTGGAAGGCAAGCGCTTCATCTCCGAACACACGCTTGAGGCACTGGTTGCCGAACGCGTTGAGGGGCCCGACAAGGTTCTGCCCTTCGACCTGTCCTGGGGCGCCGGAGTGATGCGCAATACAAAGCCGGGGTTTTACGGCCCCGTCCCACAAACCGTCGGTCATTCCGGCTGGGGTGGCTCCTGTTCCTTTGCCGAACCCGTTAACCAATTGAGCGGCGCCTATGTCATGAACCGGCAGAAGCACTTCCTGGCCGGAGACCCGCGCCCCACAAGGTTAATCGAGGCGCTTTACGGCTGTTTGTGAGGCTTTGCGCCCCACTTAATCTGCCAATTATAGAGTTAACGCGTTAGGATGATCATTCGACTCGCCAACAGGAGCAGACAAAATGGATCAGGCAGAAAAAACAGGTGTTGAGCTCGGCAATTTCTCGGTTTCACTGAGCGTTGCCGACATTCACAAGTCGGTCGCCTTCTATTCCGCCTTCGGGTTCGAGCAAATCGCCGGCAATATCGAGCAAAACTGGATCATCCTGAAAAATGGCGACGCCAAGATCGGCCTGTTCCAGAACATGTTCCAGGGCAATATGATGACCTTCAATCCCGCAGACGGTCGCGTCGTTGAGGTCGCGATCAAGGCCGCCGGCCATGCCATCGAAACCGAAACCACGGGCGAAGACGGCCCCTGCCACTTCACCCTCAAAGACCCGGACGGCAACCAGATCCTTGTGGATCAGCACTAAGCCGGAAACCGCCGCTCCAGCCATTCCAGCATGTGGGCGTTTAGTTGATCCGGCTGCTGCCACATCGTCCAATGGCCGCAATCTTCCAAAATATTGATCTCGACATCTTTGCACAGAGCCGGCATCCAGCTGCACAACTTGGCGGGCAGCATGAAGTCCTTGTCGGCGGCCACCATCAGGCAGGGCAGGGACAGGCGGTGATCAACACCGCCCATGCGTTGCCAATTGGCGTCGAAATTCCGGTACAGGCCAAAGCCCGGCGCAAACCCGGTCTTGGCATAGGCCTCCGCATAGATTTTGCGATCTTCAGGGCCCACCACCGCATGTTCTTCCTTGCGGCCCTTGAAGTTTTCAAACTGTTTCACGAGGTGCGTGATGTCCGGGTACAGGCTCTCAATATCCGCCACCTCTGGAGGTGCCCCAAAGACGAAGGCGAAGAATTTGTCCTCCTGGCCCTCAAAACGGCGCTCGGCATAACCGTCTTCCTGGAAGCGCAGGACATAATGGTCCTCGCCACCAATGTTTTTAAATGTCTCGGTGGGCGGTACCGATGGGCGCGGCAGGTGCGGCGTGTTCACGCCTATCACGCCTTGCACGCGCTCTGGCGCCAGCATCGCCGCATGCCAGACCAAAATACCGCCCCAGTCGTGGCCGACGAAGACAGCCTTTTCATGCCCCAGCGCGTCGAGCAGGCCGGTAAAGTCACCCACCATTTCATCCACGGCATAATGCTCGGTGCCTGCCGGGCAATCCGATGCGCCAAAGCCGCGTAAATCCGGCGCAATCACCCGGTAACCCGCTCGGGCCAGCACATCGATCTGGTTCTTCCAGGAATAGGCCAGTTCCGGCCAACCATGCGCCAGCAGCAGTGGCTGCCCGTCTCCCGGCCCAGCCAGATGGACGGAAAGTTCGATATCTTTGACCTTGATGCGTGTTGGCGCGGGGAAGTCACTCATGGAAGATGTCCATCCTGTTGAGGCGTTTCCGCCAGCCTACGCTGCGCTGTCCTCGCGGCGCAACTGACTCCAGGTAAACAGACCCACGCCGGTCCATATCAGGGCGAACGTCACCAGGTGGGCCGAGGTGAAAGGCTCACCCGCCAGGACACCAAGAGTGAATTGCAGGGTCGGGGCAGTGAATTGAAGCACGCCCATTGTCGACAAACGCAAGCCGCGAGTCCCGATGATGTAAAGCGTGAGCGGGACCACCGTTATGACCCCGGCCATTGCCAACAGGCCAAGCTGGGTCGCGCTGTCTGGCAATCCAACAATTCCTTGCCCGTAGAGCCAGCCCAACCCGCCAATTGCAAACGGCAGCACAAACACGGTTTCCCAGAACAGGCCGATACGGCCATCGACGGGCACCGTTTTGCGCAAGTATCCATAGGCCGTAAAGCTCGTCGCCAATAGCAGCGTGATCCAGGGCAATTCGCCAACAGAGACAATCTGATTGATCACGCCAAGCGTGGCGAATGTCACCGCGGCAATGCGCCAGGGCCCCAGCGGTTCGCGCAACACGACCACGCCGACCGCTACGCTCATCAATGGATTGATATAGTAACCGAGGGAAGCCTGTAGCAACGCCCCGCTATTCACTGCGTAGACAAAGGTCCACCAATTCACCGAGATTAAAAAAGCGGTCCCGATCAGCGTGACGAAAACGCGCCTGTTGGCGATCGATTGAAAGGTAAGTTTTAAACTGCCCGTCACCCACAACAGGCCAAACAATAATGGCACCGCCCAGAGTACGCGGTGCAGAACCACTTCCAACGCGCTGGCAAAGTCGAGCAGGCGGAAGAATAGCGGCGAAACGCCCCAGATCAGATAGCCGGACAGGCCCGCAATGGTGGCGTCGCGCACAGAAACTGGTGGTGGATTGGACATTCAGCACTCCGACGAGTCACTTGAACGACCATATGGTCCCACCCGTTGGATACGGCAAGGCCGACCGAAGCTATTAGCAATTTGCTTCGGCCGGTCAGCCTGTATTCAGGGTGCCTCGATCACGTTTGCGGCTGCCACATCCGGTAGCATCACATAGGCATCAAAGGCGAAGATCAGCTGGTGCAGGTCGGCGTCCATATCTGGACTGGCGGACGCCAGCGGGCGCAGAGCTTCCAGGTTGATGACCACCGGCCCATTTGCTGCCAACCCTTCGAAGGGCGTATCTGTCGTATCGAAATAGCTATCGCAATGCGACGTCTCGCCTGACCGCGGATCCGTCATTTCACCGCCGACGCAATCGACCATGATGTTGTAGAAACTGGTGCCCTCAGGGATCGACCATTCTGCGATGAAATTACCCAGGCTGGGCACATTGGTGCCGGAATGCCCGCGCATCAAGTGATAGCCACCAAATTTCAAAAACACCCGCGGATTGTCGCCATTGCGCGCCTCAATCTCGTCCCAGGCATGCAGGAAGTAGTGCTTCATGCCCTGTTCGCGTTCCAGATTGGCCGTATAGCCACTGCCGCCCCGCCCCGTGAACGGCGCATAAATTCGGTTCGACCGGATCATTTCCTCAACAATCGCGTGGCCCTCACCCTCGGTAAACGCTGATGAGAGATCGTCAAACGCTGACCGGTCAGCGAGTCCTAGCATCCATGGGTTTTCAGCTAACCCGGCTCGATAGTCAGTCACGGCAGCGTGTTGCGCTTCGGTTGAAGCCAACTCGCCGAGGCGATCCGCCAATATGGTGCCGCCCGCAATAAATTCCTGGTCCACACCCCACAGGGCGGGTCCTTCGCCCTCATACCGATCAACAATGTCGCGGGCCAGATCCGATTCTTCCTGGAAGAACAGGAAGGGAAAGGCCATTCCGCCAGCGCGAGACGAAGCATCAATTTCAAAGGCATTGGGGCCTTCAAGAAAGAGGGCTTCTGCCGCCTGGGTGCTCCACGGGCCCACTTCCAAAATGGCGTGATCAAAGCCAAACTCGTCCAGATCGGCAAACCAGGCATTGGCAAACCGGGCGATGTCGCCGGTCGCGTGTTGTTCGCCAAAGCCAACCAGACCGGCCGCTTCGGCCCGGGTATTAAGCAAGTCTCCGCCCGGGCCGGAAACGCCCTCGGATGTGTAGGCAATACGATGTGTATTTGCGCTGACCGCCTCGGTCAGCCGATCAGACTCTTGAGCCACACCCGCCGTCGTGCCCAGTGCGAAAAGTCCTGTGGTTACTATCAAGCGCATGTGTGTCCCCTTTGCATACGATGCCAAGGGGATGCCGCTCACACGTCGTTTGGATGCATCAGGCGGCAGACGCCTGTGATTTCAGCAATCCGCGATTGTGCAATCCTTCAGCAATCTGGACCGCATTCAATGCCGCGCCCTTGCGTAGATTGTCGGAGACAATCCAAAGGGCCAGCCCATTGTCCACTGTCGGGTCTTCGCGGACTCGGGAAACGAATGTGGCAAATTCACCCACGCATTCCACCGGCGTCACATAGCCATCGTCTTCTTGCTTGTCGATCACCATCAGGCCGGGGCTTTCGCGAAGCAGGGCGCGGGCCTCATCGGCGCTAAGCTCGTCTTCCATCTCGATATGAGCGGCAATCGAGTGTCCCACAAAAACCGGCACGCGGGCGCAGGTGGCAAACAGCTTGATCTTGGGGTCGAGAATTTTCTTGGTCTCGACGACCATCTTCCACTCTTCCTTGGTCGCGCCATCATCCATGAAGGTGTCGATGTGCGGGATCACATTGAAAGCGATCTGCTTGGTAAAGGCTGTCGGTGTGGCTTCGTCATTGACGAAAATGCCCTTGGTCTGCACCCACAGCTCATCCATCGCGGCCTGTCCGGCCCCGGATACGGATTGATAGGTCGAGCAATTGACGCGCTTGATCTTGGCTCGATCATGGATCGGCTTGAGCGCCACCATCAGCTGGATGGTCGAACAATTTGGATTGGCGACGATGCCCTTGCCGGTAACGCCATCCAGAGCGTCCATATTGACTTCCGGTACAACGAGCGGAACGTCCGGATCCATACGCCAGGCAGACGAATTGTCGATGACAATCGCGCCGGCAGCGGTGATTTTCGGGGCCCATTCCTTGGAGACGTCTCCGCCCGCAGACATCAGCACCAGATCCACTTTGGAAAAGTCAAAGGTTTCGGCATTCAGCACTTTGAGGTCCCGCTCTCCGTAGGAAAGCTCAACGCCCATCGATTTGCGGCTGGCGAGGGCAAAAACCTCATCGGCAGGAAACAGACGTTCCGCCAAAATTGTCAAAATCTCCCGTCCCACAGCACCCGTGGCACCAAACACCGCTACATTCATGCCCATATCAATCGTCCTTGCCTGTACCGCCCCACCGGACGGTTGTTCAATGCGCAGCCTACAGCAACAAAAATGATTGTCGTGTTATTTGCCCGCAAGCCGGTATCCCGCAAATGCGGCAGCAATCTGCCCGCATATTCGGATTTCCATACCCCCCCAACATCGGCCCGGCTAGCCGGGTTTTCATTGTGGCTGATTTCTTTGCGATTTTGTCTCGATTCGCTTCCAAAAGTATGATGCGAACGTGCGCCCCACTGGGTTAGCGCATCTTTTGCCAAATACGCCAGGCCACAGCAGAGACGACGACGATCACGAGTAATTCCAGCGCATTGATCCCAAATAATAGCGGAGAGACCAGTCTTTGTATCAGGCCCCAGGGGCCGCTATAGACGGTGTCGCCCTGCTGATTGAATCCGACATAGACACCAGCGGCCACCATGACAGCCGCTCCAAATCCAGACAGCTTGACCATAGCTGACGGGTTAAAGCCGCGCTGGTCTTGCTTGTCCTGCTCAAGGCGCCGTTTGCTGCGTTGTAAAAACCGCCGATGGTTCACTCTTCAGTCTCCATTTCGGAGCTTGTTTGCCCTGCTTCGCGCGCACCAGAAAACGTTCCATCATTTATCTCATCGATAAATTCATCCAACAAGGATTGTTCATTCGGTTGACATTCGGCAACCGGTGTTGCGCCACGCACACTGCTATCAGTATCCCGCCAGCAGCGCTGATGAATTGAGCAATAGCAGATCTCCACACTTACCGTTTGAATGCGATCGAGCATTTCCATCCCGACTGCGGCACTCGAAAGCAGGTATTGGTTTCGATCATGTGAGGTCAAAACGACAGACTCCGGTGGCTTTTGAAGTGCAGATGGTCAGATATCGCGAGAAAATGAAATCCCCTCAGACAATAGTTTCTGTTGCCATGCACCAAAAAGCGTGCGAATAGCCCAATTCTACGGACGGCCAACAAGGCCGGTCGGAATACTGATCGCCTACCCGAGGTTAACAACCTTGGCTATTACGAACTCAGCCTTCCCCGACTTACGACGTCCGCTATACCACCCCTCAGGACGCTGAGGTGCGGATTTCGATACTGTCCGGACGCGGCTCTAAATACTTGGATACTTCCATAATGGCTACAGGTACCGTAAAATTCTTCAACCAAAGCAAAGGCTTTGGCTTTATCACTCCTGACGACGGCGCAACAGACGTCTTCGTTCACATCACTGCTGTTCAAGACGCCGGCCTCCCAGGCCTGGACGACGGCCAGAAAGTTTCTTTCGAAACTGAGCCCGACAGCCGTGGCAAAGGTCCTAAGGCCGTTAATCTGCAGCTCGCAGACTAACGGACCTCACGGTCTCTTAAAAAGGGCGCGGAGAGAAATCTCCGCGCCTTTTTTTGTGTCTGGAATAAATTTGATCAGCCGACAAAATTATTATTCGGCTTGCATCTCGTCTCTTACGCGAATGGCTGTCTCCGGGAAGTCAGTAAACACACCATCTACGCCCAGGCGGTAGATGCGCTGGAGCTCGTCTTCAATATTGGCCCCGTCGGCAACGGGTTGATCATCGCGAAATGTCCACGGGTGGACACTTAAACCGAGCGCATGAGCCCGAGACACGAATCCAGTGTCGTGTCCGTCTGAATCTATCAAAAGAGCTTTGTCAGGTCCGACACCGTCGGCGAAAGTTGCCAAGTCGTGCAGTGAAACTGTCGGTGTCATGAAATCAACCTCGGGATCCAACTCTTGCATCGAAAATACCAGCATCAGAAGTGGTGTATCGATATGCTCATTCAGGCGGGCCAGGAAATCTGGTTCAAAGCACTGGATCGCGGTAGGAGCCTCTGCGTGATCGAGCCCCCGCTCTCGCAGAATGCGAATTAGTTCTGGCATCGGGTCGAGGCCAGAAGCGGTCAGTACGCCAGGAGATTTCACTTCCGGTTCGGTTCGGACACCATGAGCCGCCGCGAGGTCAAGAACATCTTCAAACGTGGGAATAGAAAACTGATCATCAAATTCAAGAGATCGGCCGTTAAACGGCTGTCGTGCGCGCAGAGTTTGGATTTCGTCTAAAGTGAGATCTTCTGCCCACCAATCATCCCGGCCGTCGGACACACGGCGTCGTCCAGCGAACTCGGGCAAATCCGAGATATTGGTGGATGTCGATAGATAGCGATCGTGGCGAACAATCAAAAACCCGTCCGACGTCATCACCAGATCAGGCTCGATCACATCAGCCCCTTGGGCGACCGCCAGCGCATACCCCTCCAGCGTGTGTTCCGGTCGCAGCCCGCTGGCACCTCGGTGCGCAATGACCAGTGGTGCCTCACCATTGAGGGTTTGCCATTGCATTGGATTATCCATCGGTTGGGGCGAGCATGCGGCCAACCCAATCAGGATTCCGCTCGTGATTGCTGTCGTCCATCCAAGTTTGCGCATTGTCCACTTCCTCGCCATCTGCCAAGACCCTATCGTGCAAGCGACAGGATCGGGAGTAAGAAATGACGAAGAACGCCAATTTTGACAGTCTGGTGGCCGCCGCGGCGCGATACGGACATTTCAGTCTCGAAAATTATGCGCTTATCCGTAGCAAGGCGGAAAATATCGCCGCGGGCTTTTGCAAATTCCTGGAAAGCAAGGACGGCCCTTGCTGTTATCTGGTGCCGCCGGAGGGAAATTGGGCTCCGACAAGCTATCGCAGCGGGGCATTTTCTGTATCAGGGGGTAATTTTCTACCCTTGGAACCGATCAGTTTCGGCCTAGCTGTGCGGGTTTCGGAAACTCAAGACTGGGTGCGTGTTGTTCTCACCTGCGCGAAAACCGGGGACGACATGGATATTTCTATCAAGAACGGCCGTAGTCTGACCCTGCCTATCCCATTGCAAGAGGAAGGCCTTCAAGAGGTCTACCAGATGCTGCACCAGCACTTGCTTGATTGGTTCAATGACCGAGCAGATCGGTTCGAGCACGGTGATTACGCCGGCAATGATATCGGGTTTGATTTTTTGCACCACGCCGGAGGGACCGACTAGGCCCCAGGTGGCGACAGATCACCCAATCCAAGAAATTGTAGACCTACGGCACCTGCACCGGTGATAGCGCTGATGCCAGCAGCTGTTACAAGGCGACGGCGCATGACAAATCCGAATGCTGTACGCGCCATACCGGCAACAGCCGGGGCACCAAATAACGAGACCGAACCGCCAACGGCAAGCGCTGTCAGCGCGGAAACCAGAGCGGTCTGGGCTTCATACGGTAGAGCTTCCATGTGAGCCTCCCTGAATTAGTCACCGTCAATAGGCGACGGGGTTAGAAAAACGCGTTATCAGACAATGCCATGATAGAAGCTCCATCTGACCTTACCCTGACTATCGCACTCATCGCAGGTTCAGGTGCCGCCGCTCAATGGCTGGCCTGGCGCTTACGCTGGCCTTCCATTGTCTTGATGATGGGAGCCGGACTATTGCTGGGTCCGATCGCGGCGCTGATGCTTGGCGACCCAATACTTGACCCCGGTGGTGCCTTCGGAAGCTATCTGCGCCCAATGATCGCTCTAGCGGTCGCCGTTATCCTGTTTGAAGGCGGTATCACCCTTAATTTCAGGGAATTGAGAGACGCGTCGACACCGGTCCTGCGCATGGTTTTTCTCGGCTTTCCTCTCGGTTGGGCGCTCGCCACAGTGTGTTTGCATTACCTCGCCGGTCTGGCCTGGGATTTATCCGCAATGATCGGGGCATTGCTGACAACCACCGGCCCAACGGTCGTATTACCACTGTTACGTCAGGCCAAATTGCCCAGCCGTGTGGCTTCGGTGCTCAAATGGGAAGGGATTGTCAACGACCCGATAGGGGCGATCGCGGCGGTTTTCATCTACGAGGCAATTCACCAAACATCGCTGGGGCACGAATTGGGTGCCGCCATGGGTTTCCTTGTGTTCGGCGCGGTTATCGGTGGAATTCTCGGCTTTGCCTTCGGCACCGCCCTGTCGCAGTCATTCCGAAGAGGCTGGGTTCCCGAACCCATGAAGGCCCCGATGGTCTTGGCTGCTGTATTGGTATGCTTCGCCATCGCAGACAGTCTTGCTTCTGAGACGGGGCTGGTAGCTGTGACTATTTTCGGACTGGTTGTCGCCAATTCCCGGCTTGCTTCGATCGAGGAAATGCGCCGTTTCAAGGAAGGCATCGCCTCCATCCTCGTGGCCAGCGTGTTTGTTGTGTTGGCGGCTCAGGTCACATCGAGCGATGTGTTGGCGCTAAACCTTGGGCATTTGGCTTTCATCATCGTCTTTATTCTGATCGCGCGCCCCCTATCTGTCGTTTTGGCGACGCTTGGGTCGGGGTTGAGCAAAAGTGAGACCGCTTTTATCGGCTTTATTGGCCCGCGCGGTGTTGTTGCCGCCGCGGCGGCCGGGCATTTATCGGTCAGTTTAGTCGCGGCGGGGCGCGAGGATGCTGCCATTCTGGCCCCTCTGGTATTTGCGACTATTTTCGTATCGGTCTTTGGTTGTGGCTTTCTTGTCGCGCCCCTGGCGCGTGGCCTCAAATTGTCCGAGACGGGTCCGGAGCGGCTGCTAGTGGTCGGCGCCAATCCCTGGAGTTTGGGTCTGGCGGAGGCGCTCGCCAAGGCCGACATTCCCGTAACGATCGCTGATACAAGCTGGCGGCGCCTCAAGGCGGCCCGGCTGGCTGGCCACGATGTTTATTATGGGGAGGTGTTATCCGAAAGCGCCGATTGGCGCCTCGAGCCATCACGCTTTGCCAGTTTGCTCGCCGTAACACCCAATGACGCTTACAACGCGCTGGTGTGTATCGAATACGCGCCGGAGTTTGGTCGAAGTCGCGTGTTTCAGCTTTCCGGTTTCGATGGTCCGGTTGATAATGGAGAGAGCGAAGAAGATCCTCGCGCGATCGTTTATACGGCACGTGGTCGCACAGCCATTCGACGTGGTCGCGGGTTTGACAGCCTGGCCAGAGACTGGTGGGCGGGATGGCGTTTCCGCACGACAACACTCAGCGAAGAATACACGCTCGAGCAATGCCTGAGTGATGATGGTGAGACAAGTGATGTCATCCTGTCGCGTGCCGCAAACGGAAAAATTGCGATTTGCGGCCCTGGAAAACAGCCTTCAGCAACACCGGGGACGGTATTGATCAGGTTTGCCCCAAGTGAAGAAAACGGGGCTTAACGGCCCGGTTCGGCCGAACCGCAATATGGCCAATTGTCTGCGTTTCGATTGCCGCCAGGGCAAACGGAATCCGCTCCCTCATAGATCGCCATGCAACCCGATAGCGCGGTGGCGCTAATCATCATTGCCAGAAAAATAGCTGAAACACGAACTGAACGCTTAATGGACATATTGCGACCCCTCTTCGCGATTAGTTTGGGTCGGATGAGCGTGCGGGGCAAGTCGATTATGTCTCTCATTCATCCAGAATTAACCCCACTCCACACAGATGATGGCAAGTTTATAGACAAGGACACGGCATGGCCCGCCGGTCAAAAACCTCGCAACCCTCTACAAGTCGTCGCCATTCCGGCGCGACCGCTCAGGCACGCGCGCGCTTGGCGCGAAGGAAGCAGCGCAAGAAAACCAAGAAATCGTCCGGCTCGATCGGATGGTTTGGGGGTGCCATCTTGGTGTCTCTGCTCGGTCTTGTTGCGGTCGCCGGTTGGTTGTTCTCCATCGCCCGTGATCTGCCGGATACCTCGGGCTTGGTGGATGTTGAGCGGGCCGCAAGCATCGCCTTTTACGATCGCAATGATCGATTGATCGCGCGTCGCGGCTCCGCGCACGGTAGGCTCGCTCAAATTGAAGAGATGCCACCCTATTTGATTGATGCGGTGCTCGCCGTTGAAGACCGTCGCTTCTACGATCATCCCGGGGTTGATATTATTGGTACCGGGCGCGCTATTCTGGCCAATATTCGCGCCGGCCGTGTGGTTCAGGGTGGGTCCACATTGACCCAGCAATTGGCGAAAAATTTGTTTCTGACACCGGAACGCACGATCCGTCGCAAGGTTCAGGAAATGATGCTCGCCTTTTGGCTGGAGAGCGAATTCAGCAAGGACGAAATTCTCGAACTCTATCTGAATCGTGTGTATTTTGGTGGCGGCGCCTGGGGAGTTGAGGCAGCTTCACTGCGTTACTTCGGGCGGCCAGCACGCGAAATAGCGCTTGGTGAAGCCGCTTTGTTGGCGGGCCTGCTTAAGGCTCCATCACGCTACAGCCCATCCAATAACACTAATCGGGCCGCGGCGCGGACCACCGTTGTCCTCGACTTGATGGTGCAGACTGGCCGTATAACCGACCGCGAGCGCATCGATGCCGCAAACGCTCCGATCCGGGTCTCAAGAGGCACGTCCAGCCCAGGCGCGCAATATTTTATCGACTGGTTATCCGAGCGCGTGCGCGAACGCGCCGGCCCGGACCATGGTGATCTGATTGTGCGTACGACTTTGGACGTTGAGGCTCAGCGTGCCGCGGAAAATGCCCTCGCGAATGTGCTCGGTGACACGGAGTTGGCCCGTGGCGCGAGTGAGGGTGCCCTGGTTGCTTTGTCTCATGAGGGTGCGGTCCGCGCGATGGTCGGAGGGCGAAGCTACGCCACATCCCAATTTAATCGCGCAGTTTTGGCACGACGTCAGCCGGGATCGGCTTTCAAGGCCTTCGTCTATGCATCCGCCTTCGAAGCCGGCCTGCGTCCCAGTGATATCCGTGAGGATGCTCCGGTTCAGGTCGGCGATTGGGCCCCGCAAAACTACAATGACCGCTATCGCGGCCCGATAACACTGCGCGAGGCCTTCACACGATCGTCCAACTCTGTCGCTGTCCGGATTGCCGAAGAAACCGGTCGCGGCCATATAGCCCGGCTGGCGCACCGGCTTGGAATTCAAAGCACGCTATTGATTGACCGATCGCTGGCTCTTGGCGCGTACGAAGTGACACCACTGGAAATGGGAACGGCCTATGTTCCCTTCGCCAATGGCGGTCGACGCGTCGATGCTTGGGGCATAATCTCCATTGAGGAGGCGGGCGGTGATATCTTGTACACTTCCGGGGCCGGCATGGGGGCGGTCGTCCTTGACGGACGCACTTACGGTCAGATGCGCGATCTGATGACAAGTGTCGTTCGCGAGGGAACGGGCCGACAGGCCGCTGTTCCGGGTGTTTTTGCCGGCGGAAAAACCGGTACGACAAATGATTTTCGCGATGCCTGGTTTGCCGGCTATGCCGGGGATTTGGTGTCGGTCGTTTGGGTCGGCAATGATGATAACGTGCCCACTGACCGAGCAACAGGCGGCGGTCCACCCGCCCGCATTTTTGCCAATTTCATGACCCATGCGCCGCGCGGTTCCTTCGCACCGTCAACACCATTGATTGACCCGGCCATTATTCCTGAAATGCCGAATGACACAGGGCCAAACAACAATCCACAATCCGAGGAGGCTGTGGACGCGGAAGAAGACGACGACCCGATCGGCGCGTTTTTGTCCGGACTAGCCGGAAATTAACGCAATCGATGGCTCCCGACCGGGATCGGAGAGCGAACATTCCCATGCAATCTCCACGCGTTTGCCAAAGACCTGCCACGTTTACCGTGCTAGTGATTGGGCCAATATGTTGTGCAAGGGAATCGACTCGATGAAATCTTTTTTGCTCGCGACCACAATGAGCGTGGCGCTTGGATTTGGCTTGACTGGATTGGCATCTGCGCAGGACCGTCCGCGGATTACGCGCACGCAAGGCGAGGCCGCGCTTGAGGTTATGGGATTGATGGAGAGTGCGGATGATGCGCTCTCCTACGATCGGCGTCGGCACCGGAATGGCGTTTTCACCTTCACAAATATCGTGGTTCAAGTGCCTGATGCTGAAGAGGGTGAGCAAAAATATGAATCGATTCAAATCGGCCAGATGCGTGTCGCATCGCCGCGCTTGGACGATAACGGGCAAGTATTGATGTATGCCTTCGAGATGGAAGATATCAGCTTCCACGAAGGCGCTGCATCAGATAGCGGGGATGTGCTGACGATCGACCGTCTGTCATTGGAGCAACCCAATTCGAGTATGTCAGCGGACTTTGTTAATGCGTTTACAAAAACGAATTCTGACTTCGATATGAGTTGGGAAAATTATGAGTTCGGATCATTTGCGATCGAGGGCATTCATTTCAGCGCTCCGGATGATGAATCCGTTGAGATGGCAATCGACCGAATGGCGCTCAATGATTTCGATCAGGAGCGCCTCGGCCGTTTCGAACTTCTTGGCTTCGAGATGAATGTCGATTCGTCGACGGGCCCGATCAGTTTTGCTGTGTCTGAGGTCTCCGCCGACGATTTTTTGACCTCTGCCTATTCCGATGTGATGAAGGCGATTTCCTCCGAGGCGGAAGAGCAACAAATAATAGCGGCCTATCAATCGGCCAGTGCGTCCCACCAATTGGATATGTTTGGTTCCATGGCGGTTCGCGGTTTGCGGGTCGCGCTTCCAGGGATGACCCTCACAATGGACGCTCTGACAGCAGACATGGCGAGTATCGCCGGGAGAACCGTTGCGGCGGCTGATCTGGGTTCATTGTTGCTGACGCCAAAGGTTGGACATCCTGAAGGCGTGCAGCTTGCGAACGCAATCGGAATGCTTGGGTATGATGAGTTAGAAATCTCCATGCGCTCACGGATTGTCTACGATGAAGCAACTGAACGAATGTATTCCGAGGGCGATAATTATATCCAGCTGAACGATGGTTTCAGAATTGAGCTCTCGCAAGATTTCACTGGTTATCAGGCCTATTTGACCGCAATGGGCAATATGTCGCCAAGTGCCGGACAATCCGAAGACCCAGAGATTCTCTTTGCCGAGATGGCGGAAATGTTTGGTCCATTGGTGGTCAATAACGTCAATCTGCGGCTGACGGATCTATCCATTCTGGAGCGTGCGATTGCAGCCGGTGCTGCTGCCCAGAACCAGACACCTGAACAGATGCGAATGGGAGCCTCAGCTATGGTCATGCTGGGTATGGCGAGCGCACCATCAGAAATATCCCCGGAACTAACGAGCGAAGCGGCAAGTGCGCTGTCAGCATTTATTGCATCGGGTGGTAGCCTGATTGTTGATATGTCACCCAACCCGGTGCTTCGGCTTGGAGATTATTTCGCCTCATTTGATGCCAAGGACCCCGATCTCGATCCATTGGGTCTCAGTGTTAGACACGAACCCCCAACCCAATAGATTCTTGGCTGAGACTGGAGCGCGCCGGAGGGTTCAACCCTCCGGCGTATTTTCAAGATAGGCCCGCAATCGGTCGGCCATGTCCGCCGGATTCGAACCGTGGGAAAACACGTCTTCAAATTGACCGATCTCATTCATCAAATAGGTGAAAGAGGAATGGTCCATCAAATAGGCATCCGGATCACCGCCATCATCCGGGGCCCTCATGGCAACAACCCGATAGGCAGCGATCACCGCGTCGATTTGTTCATGGCTACCCGTCAGTCCGACGAGGCCATTCGGAAACGCCGGAGACGTCACATAGGTTGCCAGGTGCTCGACCGTATCGCGATCCGGGTCGACGGTAATCAAGATGGGTTGGAATCGCGCCTGCTCTTCCTCTGTCAGCAAATTCATCGCCGCGTTGACGATTTGCAATGAAAACGGGCAGACATCAGGACAATAGGAATATCCAAAATAGATCAACATCGCACGCCCGCGATAGTCGGCGTCAGTCACATTACGTCCCGTGTGATCAACGAGACTGAATGGGCCACCGATCAACGCGTCACCACTGACCCTCACCGCAGCGGGCCGGCTTTCCCGATCGCCAGTTTCGCTCAGCATCAAAAAGAAAAAACTGATCATCAACACCATCGGTGCTGCAACCAATATCCATATCCAGGGACGCTGCATCTCGACTCCATTCACTTCGAAAAATTTCATTCGCATGCTATTCGCTGCATACGGATGCTTTCTGGGACTGATATCTAGGGAGCGGGCGCCATTCTGTCCACAGATCACACGGTAAAGTGCAGGAGTATTGATGACCGAAGCTGACTGGGATCCCTATGGCGGCGACGCCCACCTGACACCCGTATTTGGTCGGATGCGCCTGCGAACACTCGTTATGCTGCGCTGGCTCGCGGTTGGAGGGCAGACCGCGACCATTTTAGTGGTGAATTATCTGATAGGGTTTCAGCTTCCGCTAATCGCTTGCGTCACAGTGATTGTGGTCAGCGCGCTGATCAACACCTGGCTGACCCTGGCGACCCCCACACAGCGTTTTGCCCAAAATTGGGAGGTGGCGGCTCAACTCAGCTTCGACGTCCTCCAGCTTTGCGTCCTTTTGATGCTCACAGGCGGCCTGCAAAACCCTTTCATCGTCATGCTCGTTGCACCAATCACCATCGCGGTCGCCTCTCTGGCTCCACGCTGGGCCTCTTTGGTTGCCGGATCGGCACTTCTGGGAACCGCCGCGATGGCTGTTTGGAGTCTGCCCCTGCCCTGGATCGATGGTGAGACCCTAAATTTGCCCGGCTTTTTTGTCTTGGGACTCTGGTCAGCGATTTTCATCGCGGTCGGGTTTACCGGTGTTTATTCCTGGCGTGTCAGCCAGGAAGGAAAGCGCATGGCGACAGCGCTTGCCGCCACGCAAAGCGTGTTGTCGCGCGAGCAGCGCCTATCGGCCCTGGGGGCCCTTGCCGCCGCCGCGGCGCATGAACTTGGTACGCCCTTGGCGACGATACAGTTAACTGCCAAGGAAATGCTGCGCGAAATCAAGTCGGATAACCCGATGCACGAAGATGCCGAATTGATGGTTGCGCAAGCGCGGCGGTGCCGTGACATTCTCAAGCGTCTCAGCGAAGGTGGAGAGGCACGCGATGAACGTCACGACCGCGTCGAACTTTTAGCGGCCCTGGAAGAGGCTGCCGCTCCGTTGCAGGGGCTCGGCCCGGTGATAGATATTCGACTATCCGATGCTTGCGTCGATGATGGATCTCCGATGCCCGTTTTGCGTCGGCAGGCTGAGTTTTTCTACGGCCTGGGAAATTTTATCGAAAATTCGGTCGACTTTGCCAAGACGCGCGTGGTCGTTGAGGGCGGCTGGACGGACGATTTTGTGGTGGTCACCATTCAAGATGATGGGCCGGGGTTTAGTGGCGAAATACTGTCCAAGATCGGTGAACCCTACATCACAACTCGACCCGGGACAGTGGGTCAGGGTGGGCTCGGGTTGGGTGTTTTTATTGCCAAAACTATGATTGAAAAATCAGGTGGCAGCCTTCGGTTTGCAAACACCGTGAACGGCACGGGCGCTGTGGTAACGGCCGAGTGGCCGCGTAAACGAGTAGAGGCGGCGGCCATCATTCGCTAATAAGGGCTGGCCCCCAATCGAGAGGATAAATGCGTGAGCGAGATCGAATACGAACTGCCTGAAGAGACGACCCTGCTTATCCTGGATGATGACGCACCGTTTCGAACCCGTTTGGGGCGCGCAATGACCAGTCGCGGCTTCATCGTATCCGCGGTTGGAACGGTCGATGAGGCCAAGGAAATCGCGCGCCAAAACCCACCGGCATTTGCTGTTTTGGATTTACGGCTGCAGGACGGCGATGGCTTGGAGGTTGTTCAGGTTCTTCATGGTTCCCGCGCCGATTGTCGTGTTGTCATGCTGACAGGGTATGGAAATATTGCGACCGCGGTTGCGGCTGTAAAAGCCGGGGCCGTCGATTATTTGTCGAAGCCTGCCGACGCGGATGACGTGATTAAGGCATTGCTGGCGCGCCCGGATGACAAACCTCAACCGCCTGAAAACCCTATGTCTGCAGATCGTGTGCGCTGGGAGCATATCCAGCGCGTTTTCGAATTGTGCGACCACAATGTTTCCGAAACCGCACGTCGGCTCAATATGCATCGCCGGACCCTGCAACGAATACTGGCCAAGCGCGCGCCCCGATGACCGGTCGACACCTTTCAAAACGCATTCATTAGGGGAATAACTTGCGCACACTGATTTGGCCTGCGAAGCTTTTCGTCAAAACCTGTCAGGGCAAGTGCAAAGGATGAGAGTCACATGAACCTTCAGCAGTTCAGACATCTCCTCGCCCTGCAAAAAGTTGGGTCATTCAAGACAGCCGCGCTTGATTTGGGGATCACCCAGCAGGCCCTGTCGCGCAGCATTCGCGCCCTTGAAGAGGAGCTCGATGCGCTTTTGATCGAGCGCCACTCACGAGGATTGCGTTTCACCGATGACGGCCTTCTCGCACTCGAGAGCGCGGCCGATATCAATCGGACGATCGCGGACATGAAGGCGCGAATTTCGAGTGGTCAAAAACGCACATCCGTCACTATTGGTGTCAGCCCGTATTATCTCGCCGGTCATCTCTCGCACCACATACAGCCAATTTTGGATGAAATGTCTGTCGAGCGGGTACAATTTGTTCATGGCGCTGCTTATCAACTGGCGCCCCAAATAGCGTCAGGGGAAGTGGATTTTGCTTTCACATCTGATGCCTATTCCGGCGACATGCTCCGATTCGAAAATCATATGACCATCCAGTGGGGAATAGCCGCCCGCCAGGGGCATCCGATCTTTGAATTAAAAAATCCGCTCGACGGTGTTGGGGAATATGGCTGGGTCTCTACTCCAGACCATGCCGGACGCAAGTTTCTTCGAGATGTATTGCAGCGATACACAGATTGTGAACCGCGGATCGCAGCAACCTCGGAAGGTGTGTCCTACACATTCCGTTTGCTTGAACGCACAGACCTTATCTGTTTCGCGCCGATTGATGCGGCAGCCGTGATTCACAAAACACACGGCCTGCGAGTCATACCACTCGAGCCGCAGGTCGAGACCCAATTTGGAATTCTCCGTGGGCCTCGCCCCCCGGTCGGCATCGACTGGCCCGTCTTGAACGAAAAATTGAGCTGGGCGTTTCAGCGTTACGTTCAGACAATCCAAAAACGACCGGCCTTCCAAATTTCTTCGTCCGCTGAATAGGGGGAAGAACAAAAATTGTCGCGGTAAAAAATTAGTTCCGCAGACGTGCTATATCCTTCGTTCTTGCTACTATATCTTACAGATACGTGAGACGCGTACTTTGGTGGGGCGACCCACTAATCCGGATAAGAGGATCCCAACAGTCGTCTGGATTTGAGGTTTTATGCCTCGCCTGAAACGGTTTGATCCCGACTGCCTTGACCCGGTTTGAGTGCGTTGTTTGATGACAATCCATTGCTGCCGCAGGATTGTTATCAAGGCTCTACGATCAAGAGCACCTTTTGGGGTGTTGCTACTTTCAGGGCTCCCCACGGGGAGCCCTTTCTTTTGGTTATTACCGGTGGGGCTCCCGGCTAGTCGCGCATAGGGTCATGCTGGTGTGCAGCGGATGAGACCTTCGCATAACCATATATAGGGCCGCCATTGGCACCTTGAACCACGGCAACTGTGCCAAACCGACGATAAGCCTCGCCCATAAATTCAGCGGGGCCTCCGGACCAATTACCCAGATATGTCAGTCCTTTGACCATGTTATAATGCAACATGGTGATGCCAGCATTTTCGCCAGCTTCAACTTCCACTTGGGCCCAACCTGGTGAATAGGCGATAAGCCAAATTTCGAGATCTTCCTCAGGCGCCTCACCATTGACCAGCACCCGAAACGATCCAAATGGGCCATCAACGATTGAGATGTCGGGTGAATCGGGCATCGCCGAGAGGCGCCGATCGACCGCGTCGGCGACCTGATCCTGATTCCAGCCGGGCGCATCCTCCACCCCATCAATCACAAAGTGAGGGGTGAACAAACGATTGACCTCGAGTCGGGGAAGATAGGTGCGTTGTCGCTGCACATATTCCGGGCGGGCGAACGTATCCGTCCAACCATACATATCCCAATAAGAAACTGAAAACGCGAGAACAAATACATTGTCCCGCTGATCCAGCTCACCCAAATATCGATTGGCTTCCGGACACAGACCGCAGCCTTGACTGGTGAAGAGCTCAACAAGAACCGGGCGTTCGTCAGATACAGCAGGGTCTTGAACCGGGGCTGAGGCGGGTTGCGGATCAATCTGGGCTGAAACGGAAAAAGACAGGCAGAGCGCAAGAAATATTGAAGCAAAAATTCGCATGCCAATCCCTTACACATTTAAGCCAGTACACGCCAATCACTGACGTGCCACAGGCGATCAAATACCCGTGACACCTTAAGCGGCAAGACCTGAATGAAAATTTACCAACCGGCCCCAATCAAATCGATGATTGGGGCCGTTCGGTCCTATCAACCGCGAGCGAGGTTTCGCAGCACGTAGTGCAAAATTCCGCCATTGCGGAAATATTCAAGCTCGTTTTCTGTATCAATGCGGGTGCGAACCGGAGCGGTTTTCTTGCTGCCGTCCGGGAATGTCACTTCGACCGTCATGGAGCAGCGCGGTTCAATCTCACCGACGCCAAGAATGGTCACGCTCTCATCGCCGGTCATGCCCATGGCTTCCCAGGAGGCGCCGTCTTCGAATTGCAAGGGCAGGACACCCATCCCGATTAGATTGGAACGGTGAATACGTTCGAAGCTCTCCGCGATGACCGCCTTAACACCCAGCAAACGCGATCCTTTGGCTGCCCAATCACGAGATGAGCCAGTGCCATATTCCTTGCCCCCAAATACAACGAGCGGCGTACCAGCATCCTTGTATTCCATGCAGGCATCAAAAATGTCGACTTGCCGGCCATCTTTCTTTGTGAAGCCTCCTTCGACATCTTCCAGCATCTTGTTTTTAATGCGTATATTGGCAAATGTGCCCCGCATCATCACATCGTGATTACCGCGGCGAGATCCATAGGAATTAAATTGCAAAACGGGGATTTGGCGTTCCTGTAGGTATCGACCTGCCGGGCTATCCGCCTTGATCGAACCGGCAGGCGAAATATGGTCCGTGGTGATTGAATCGCCAAACAGGCCCATGATTCGCGCATCGACAACATCACCCGGCGCTACCGGATCCATAGTCATGCCCTCAAAATAGGGAGGGTTCTGGATATAAGTCGACGTGTGGTCCCAATTATAGGTTTCCCCACCGGACACATCGATAGCGGCCCAGGCATCATCGCCCTTAAATACATTCGCATAACGCTCAGCAAACATGTCAGGAGAGACAGCGGTGCGCACGGCATGAGCGATTTCCTCTGAGGTCGGCCAAAGATCTTTCAAAAAGACATCCTGACCGTCTTGGTCCTGCCCAAGCGGCTCTGTTGTGATGTCTATCTTCATCGAACCGGCCAGCGCGTAGGCTACCACCAGTGGCGGTGAGGCGAGGTAATTAGCGCGAATATCAGGGCTGATGCGGCCCTCAAAGTTTCGGTTGCCGGACAGTACGGAAGTCGCGATCAGATCATTTTCATTGATCGCTTTTGATATCGGGGCAGCCAGCGGACCCGAATTCCCGATGCAGGTCGTGCAACCATACCCGACGAGATTAAAGCCCAGCGCATCAAGATCATCCTGCAGGCCGGCTTTGATGAGATAGTCGGTTACCACCTGTGACCCTGGAGCCAGGGAGGTTTTTACCCACGGCTTGACAGTAAGTCCGCGCGCCACCGCATTCCGGGACACCAGTCCCGCTGCCATCAAGACGGACGGGTTGGAGGTGTTGGTGCATGACGTGATCGCCGCAATTACAATATCGCCATTCGTCAGTTCATAATCGGCACCGTCGACGGGAGCTGACTTGTCCATTTCGTCAGCCTTGTCGAATTCAGAGGTCATCGTGCGCGTGAACCCGGCGGCGGCATCGGTCAAAGCGAGCCAGTCTTGTGGGCGCTTGGGTCCGGAAACCGCTGGCACAATGCTCTTCATGTCGAGGTGAAGGCTGTCTGTATAGGTCGGCGCTTCGGCATAGTCCGGGCGGAACATGCCTTGGGCCTTCGAATAGGCTTCAACCAGGGCGACGCGCTTGTCGTCGCGACCGGTGGCCCGCAGGAAGGCGAGGGTTTCATTGTCGACCGGGAAGAAGCCGCAAGTCGCGCCATATTCCGGGGCCATATTCGCGATAGTGGCTTCGTCCTCGAGCGACAAATTGTCCAGCCCGTCACCATAAAATTCAACGAATTTGCCAACCACGCCACGGGCACGCAGCATTTCCACGATCTTGAGCACCAGGTCGGTTGCTGTCGCTCCCTCTGGCATTTTACCTGTCAGCTCAAAGCCTATAACTTCCGGGATCAGCATGGAAACCGGCTGCCCCAACATCGCAGCTTCCGCCTCGATCCCGCCGACGCCCCAACCCAGAACCGCCATACCATTGATCATCGTGGTGTGACTATCTGTACCCACGCAAGTATCTGGATAGGCATAGTTTTCGCCATCTTCTTCGCGTGTCCAAACAGCCTGTGCGAGGTTCTCCAGATTGACCTGGTGAATGATGCCCGCTCCCGGTGGAACAACACGGAAGTTTTCAAATGCGGAGGCGCCCCATTTGAGGAATTTGTAGCGCTCGCCATTGCGCTCATATTCGCGGGCCACGTTTTTGGCGAAACTGTCTGCACCGCCGAAATTATCCACCATTACAGAGTGATCGATAATCAGATCGACGGGGACTTGCGGGTTGATCTGCTGGGCATTGCCGCCCAGGGCAACGGCGGCATCCCGCATGGCGGCCAGGTCGACCACGGCGGGCACACCCGTAAAGTCCTGCATAACAACGCGGGCGGGGCGATAGGCAATCTCGTGCGTGGAGCTGCGCGTGTCCAACCAGCCGACCATGGCCTCGATATCAGCTTTGGTAACCGTGTTACCATCTTCAAATCGCAGCAAGTTTTCCAGCAGCACCTTGAGCGAGGCGGGAAGCTTGGAGGCCCCTGTTAGACCATTCGCTTCGGCGACCTTCAGGTCATAATAGGCATAGGTTTCGCCGGCGGCGGTAAGCGTACGTTTACAGGAAAAACTGTCGAGAGAGGCCATGTTGCGTCGTCCTCGTGATTGGCGCGATCTGATGGGTGGCACTGCCACCGGGAGGGGAGGAGTGGCACCGGTCGGAACCACATCTGCGCGCGTTATACCGCACCTGTCGCCCGCTGCAATGCGACGGTTAATCTTCTCGCACCCCACCCGTTGACGTGGAGGCTTAAAATGGGCGACATGCAGCCGATGAATATCGCACCCGATCAGGCCAAATCTTTGGCACAACAGGCGTTTGAACCAGTCGCGCTACGCGCGTTCGGGCTTGCCCTGTCTCGCGGTGACACCAAATTGGCGCAAAACCTCGACCTGTCGCTGGATCCTGGAGAGGCGATTTTACTCACTGGGCACAATGGCGCCGGCAAGACAACGTTGTTGCGGACCCTGGCCGGCTTTGTTCGACCCGATGCCGGGCGTGTTGAAATCAACGGACAGCCCCTGTCGGAAACGGCGGGAGAGCAGGTCGGCTGGCTCGGTCACACCGACGGCCTCAAACCCGCGGAGACGGTTCGTCAAAGTCTGGCGTTCTGGATGCGGGTGCAGGGGGGTGGCAAGATATCCCCGCTTCCAACGCTGCGTGCACTCGACATGGATCGGTGGATAGACCGCCCCACAGGCCGATTATCGCGGGGGCAACAGCGACGTATCGCCCTGGCGCGGGTGATCCTGTCAAACCGCCCGATCTGGCTGCTCGACGAGCCTGCGGGACCGCTCGACGGGCAAGGCCGCACACGTCTTGCAGAGCAGGTCCAGGCGCATCGCAGCAGGGGTGGGAGCGTTATCGCAGCGACCCACCAAGTCCTTGATTGGAGTGATGCTCGTCTTTTGAATTTGGGCGGCACGTCATGAGCGTTCTGTGGGCGATATTCCTGCGTGAGGCGGGTGTGGCGTGGGGGGGTGGCGGGGGTGCCGCGGGACCCACGGCGTTTTTCCTCGCGGCAATTACGCTCGCACCGCTGGCGATCGGGCCCGCACCGGAAATTTTGCTCGTCGTCGCGCCGGGCATTATGGCCTTCATCGCGCTGCTTGCAGTTTTGCAATCCGCGGAGCGACTGTTTGGTGATGATCTCGGTGATGGCACTCTGGATCTATATGCGCTCACAGCAACCAGCCTTCCGTGGCTGGCCCTGTCGAAAACATTGGGTCAGGCCTTCGCCACATTATTCCCGCTCCCGATCATCGCGACGATCGGCGGGATGATGTATGGCCTGCCTCCACAGCCCGCATTGATATTGGGTCTGGCGCTGTTGATGGCTATTCCAGCACTTTCTCTTATTGCGGGCTTTGCCGGGGCATTGGTTGCCGGCGTGCGACGCGGTGGATTGTTGATCTCGCTGATCGCCACGCCCATGATGATTCCGGTGCTGATATTTGCATCTTCAGCCGGACGGTCGGCGCTTGTGGGCGATGAGCGAGATGTTGCCAGTTTGCTCCTGACAGCTGCTGTCAGCTTGGCCTCGATTGCCCTGTTCCCATTTGGAATTGCTGCCGCCATTAGAAGTCGCTTGAGTTGACAAAAAAGCCCGCCAGTTTCCTGACGGGCTCCAAGTTTGGGGTTCGTATCGGATTAGAACCGGGTCTGGATCCAGTCACTGATCAGCACCAGGGCGGAGGGCGCAAACGTCTCCTCGATCTGGGCATATTCCATCATTGAGCCGGTCTCGGCGGTCTGGAACATGTGGTTGAGACCCTCCAATTCTAGGATGGTTGTGTCTGGGGTTCCGGCGAGATGCTCACGCATGCCGGCCAGGTTGTCCGCGGCTTCGACCTGCATATCCAGCGAGCCATTCAGGACAAGCACCGGTATGTCCAGCGCGGCGAGATAGGGGGCCGGATCGTGGCGCATAAAATATCGGTACCAGGGGCTAAGCACGGACGTAATGGCATTGTCGCGATTGGCGGGGTCATCCCCGACGCTGGACATGAGGTCTTCGGTCAAAAACGCTTCAATTTCGACCCGCGCATCGTCTTGGCTTGTCGGGGCGATTGTAATATCAGCCAGCCGGACCTGAATTTCCATTATGCGCGCCAGCGTTTCCTCATCAGTACCCCGAAACATCGCGAAGCGACGCGATTGCGTCAAAACCAAATCGCGTGACGGGACTCCGGGACCTGCGAGCAGCACAACAAAATCAATCAGCGCGCTCTGTCCTGCGGCAATGGGCGCGATCAGGCCGCCTTCGCTATGGCCGACAAGGCCAATTCCCGACAAATTCATGTCGCTGCGCGCCGCCAGATAATTGACGATCGCGATCGTGTCCGAGGTGAAGTCTGCCGATGTGGCGGTTGAAAAGTCACCTGTCGACTCGGCCGTGCCGCGATCATCATAACGCAGCACGGCGACACCGGAACGGGTCAGATAGTCGGCCAAAACCAGAAACGTCTTCTGACCAAACACGTCCTGATTTCTATCCTGTGGCCCAGAACCGGAGATAAGGATAACAACGGGATAGCTATCATTTGTGTCAGGGCGTGTCAGGGTTCCCGCCAGGGAGACACCCGGCGCATCCGGATTGGGGATCATCACCTCTTCGACAATATAGGGCAGCGGATCGGTCGGGTATTGCGGTCGATTGGGTGCGGCAAGTTCAGCGGTATCACCGGTTCCCCGTGAGAAATTCAACTCAAATTGCATACCTCGAAAAAATTCGCCTTCAAAGCTGGCATTGTCGGAATTGTATCGCCCTTCATAGCGCGCGCCGATGCGGTCAATGGCGAACGCCAAAACGCCATCTTCTACGGCGATGCTTGAAAGCGGAATCTTCTGTCCTGGGGCCTGGTCAATACTTTCCAGTGTGCCGGTCATAAGGGCATCATCCGTTTCAATTTCGATCACCAGGCGCATGGTACCGCCCGGCGTCGTCAGCGCGCCATTCCAGGCCCCACTCCAATCGTCATCCGATTGGGCGGAGGCGTTGAACGATACGAAAGTGCAAAGCACCAGTCCTAGGATAGCCCCGGTCAATCGGGGAATGATGTGTGTCATCGCTTTCATAACAGTTTCCTTTTGACAGACCGGTGGTGTTCGGTTGGAAGACGCCACCCGTCAAACTTTCGATTCAGACAGTTAATTTAGAGGTTTGGCTCAACTAGCCTTGTTTTTTGGCGACCACAGCCCGGCGAATGATAGCGAAGGAACCAATCCCCAAGGCGACTAACGTTATCGGGTTGTAGTAGTCCGCAGGTGCAAAGCCGGTGATCAAAATTGTCGCCAATCCCATCACCATCAGGATCAGACCCGTATGCAAATTCAGCGATTGCTGCGTTCCCGGTGACACCTCTGTTTCGTCCAGGGGAACAGCTCGCTTGGGCATGAAGTTTCCGTAGATCAGGAGGAATAAGCCCAGTGCCAGACCATCCATTCGGGACTGCATGTCCTCCGACAAAAATTCGAGAGCGCCCGTCTGTTTGGCGAGACCCGCCAATAGCGGGAGCGCGATCATCATGCTGGCTCCGGTGATGGCATATCTTAGCGTGCCCAACGTTCCTGCCTGGCCACGCGCGCGTAATTCCGAGATCAGCCAGGCGACGGGAAGGAAGGACATGGCGATGACCCAAAAGATCGCCTTTTCCGGTTGCAGGGCCCACATCGTGCTTCCAAGAATGAGCGTGCTTCCCACGCCCAGGATTGGCGCGATCATTGTGTTGGATGTTTGTGTCATGAGGATTCCTCCTTATCTGTGTCTTGCGTATCGGCGTTGCTTGCACCGAGGCCGAAACCCTGGGCGAAACCTAAAAGGGCATCCTCCAGAACACTCAGCTTGATGCGATAGATCACGGACTTTCCGGACTTGGTCGCATCTACAAGATTGGCTTCTCTCAGCACAGAAAAGTGCGCTGACATGGTGGGTTTCGAAAATTCAAAATGGTCTGACAAATCTCCGGCGCTCAGCGGTTGTTCCCGCAGAAGTTCCAGAACGCGACGCCGTGTCGGGTCAGCCAGTGCTTTAAATACATTGCTCATGCGTAGACAATTAGCTAAATAACTAAATGAAGAAAGAAGTTTTTTACATGAATCGTGTTAGTTATTGATTTTATATGTGATATTTGAAAAAACAATTAGCCAAACAGCTAATCAACTGGTGAGGCTAGCGCGCAAAATGTCATTGGGAAGTACCGATATTCGGAATCCAAGACACAAAAACGCCCGCCGGGCGACCAGCGAGCGTTTTGTTTAATCAGCGCGTCAAGAAAGGAGCCGAAAGCTCTACTTTTTCTTGCCACCGCGAGGCGCGATACCGCGACCGCTTGTGCGTTCGGCGATACGAGCAGATTTACCCTGACGATCACGAAGATAGTACAGCTTGGCACGACGAACTTTGCCGCGGCGCTTGACTTCAATCTCTTCCAGGTTTGGTGAGTAGACCGGGAAGACCCGCTCAACACCTTCACCGAAGGAGATCTTGCGCACTGTGAAGCTCTCCTGAAGGCCGCCGCCGTTCTTGGCAATGCAGACACCTTCATAAACCTGGACGCGCTCGCGCTCGCCCTCTTTGATGCGCACATGGACACGCAATGTGTCACCGGCATCAAATTCCGGGATTGTCTTCTCGGCCGTTACGCGGGCCATTTCTTCTTGTTCAATCTGCTCGATCGTATTCATCGTGCATTCTCCTTGCGCCGCAAAAATCGACCCCAAAGGTCGGGTCTGCGCATTTTCGTCACCAGTTCAGCCTGTTCCTGTCGCCAGGCCGCGATACGGCCATGGTCTCCCGAAACAAGCACATCGGGTATCCCTCGATCCTCCCACACACGCGGTCGCGTATAGTGAGGATATTCGAGCAGATCGCCCTCGAAACTCTCATCCTCGGCCGAAGCCGGGTCACCCAGTACGCCCGGGAGAAGTCTGACACAGGCCTCAATGAGAACCTGGGCCGGCGCTTCGCCCCCCGCCAGCACGGCATCACCCACGCTGACTTCTTCCATTTCGCGTCCGTCGATAACCCTTTGATCAAGGCCCTCGAAGCGTCCACAAAACACAACAACTCCCGGACCGTCCGCCCACGCCCGAACTTTCGTCTGGGTGAGGGGTTTGCCCCGGGGTGTTAAATAGATCAACGGCCGTTTCCGGCCTTGCCAGCCAGACTGCACCGCATCGATCGCCGCGGCCGCCACATCAGGCCGGAGCACCATACCAGCACCCCCGCCAGACGGAGTGTCGTCCACGGAGCGGTGCTTATGACGGGAAAA